>CANIWQ010000012.1 GCA_947471365.1 Gemmatimonadota bacterium
AATCAACCCTCGGCGAACTATCCGTCTTTGCGGGCGACGAGTAGCATCTCGCTCGAGCGGCGGTTGACCGGCTGCTCCGTGAATGCGTCAAACGCCTGCTCCACAATGAGCCCAGCGTCGCGCATCAGATCGGCCAACTGGGTCGGCGTGTAGAGCCGAATGCGATGGGTGCGGTCCTCGTTCACCTTCGGCCCGCGCCACACGGATTCCACCGTCAGGAACCCTGACAGCGGGTCGAAGCTCCGCTCCTGCGCCACCACGGTGCCATCCGCCGTCGTCCACCAGTCGCGCGACAGAAACTTGGCCATGACGCCGTCGCGGTCTCCGCCGTGCCAGAGGAGCACGCCGCCAGGCTTGAGCACGCGGGCGAACTCGCGCAACGTCTTGGCATCATCGCGGGGATCCGCAAAGAAACCAAAGCTCGTGAACAGGTTGACCACGGCATCGAACCGACCGGTCCAGGCGGGCGGCAAGCGTCGCATATCCGCCTTCGTATAACGCAGGGTGCGCCCCGTGCCGCGTGTGCGCGCCGCAGCGAGCAAAGGAGCGGAGTAGTCCGCCCCGTCCACATTGAAGCCCGCCTCGGCTAGCAGGTGCGCGTGACGCCCCTGTCCGCACGGGCAGTCGAGCACGCGCGCTCCGGACGGCAGTTCGAGTAGCTCCATCAGGCGAGCCACCTGCGCGCGGTCACCGGCAAAATCGAACATGGGCTCGTACTCGCGCAGGTATCCCGCATCGAAGTACGTGCGCCACCAATCGCCGCCGGTGGCGGGCGTCGTCCGTTTACGCGTGCTCACGAGCGGCGAGCGGCGCGAGCCGGGGTCAAAAGAAGACCGGTTCGCGATACGCGCCAAACACATCTTCGAGCGCGGCGCGAATCTCATAGAGCGTGCAGTACGACCGGGCGCACTCGAGAATGAACGGCACGACATTCGCCGATCCTCGCGCTGCCTCCCGCAGTGCATCAAGGCGACGCGTACACGTGGCGTCATCGCGCGTTTTCCGAAGCTGAGCCAGTTTCGCCGCCTGCTCCTTGGCCGCCTGCTCATCAATCTTGAGCAACGGAATCGTGAGCGCGTCTTCGTCGCTCACAAATTCATTCACCCCGACAATCACGCGACGGTGCTGCTCAATCTCCCATTGCTGGCGGGCCGCGCTCTCCGCGATTTTCCGCTGAAACCACCCGTTCTCGAGGCCCCGCACCACGCCCCCTTCCTCGGCAATCTTCTCAAAGAGTAACTCTGCCTCGCGCTCCATCTGATCCGTGAGCGCTTCCACGTAATACGAACCGCCCAGCGGGTCCGTGACGTTCGGTACGCCCGTTTCGTAGGCGAGAATCTGCTGCGTGCGGAGCGCCACCTGCACCGCATGCTCCGTGGGCAACGCGAGTGTTTCGTCCATGGAGTTGGTGTGCAACGACTGCGTGCCGCCAAGCGCTGCGGCCAGGGCCTGGTACGCCACGCGCACGACGTTATTCATCGGCTGCTGCGCCGTGAGGGTCACGCCCGCCGTCTGCGAGTGGAATCGCATAATCAGCGAACGGGGATCCTTGGCGCCGTACCGCTCCTTCATGTGTCGAGCCCAAATACGACGCGCGGCACGCAACTTCGCGATTTCTTCAAAGAAATCGTTGTGCACATCCCAAAAGAACGACAACCGCGGCGCAAAGTCATCCACGTTGAGCCCACGGGCAATGCCACGCTCGACGTAGGTAAAGCCATCCGCGAGCGTAAAGGCCAGCTCCTGCGCAGCCGTCGCGCCGGCTTCGCGAATATGATAGCCCGATATTGAAATCGTGTTCCACTGCGGAGCGTTCGTGGCTCCCCATTCAAACATGTCGACAATAAGGCGCAACGCCGGCTCAATCGGAAAACACCACGCGTGCTGCGCCATGTATTCCTTGAGAATGTCATTCTGCACGGTGCCGCGCAGCTTATCGGCGCTCACACCCTGCTTTTCCGCTGCCGCGATGTAGAAACACCACAGAATGATCGCGGGTCCGTTGATCGTCATCGAGGTGGAGACGTCGCCGAGCGGAATCCCCTCGAACAGCGCCTCCATATCGGCGAGAGAGCTGATCGCCACGCCGCACTTGCCCACTTCCCCTTCCGACCGCCCATGGTCAGAGTCGTAGCCCATCAGCGTGGGAAAATCGAAGGCCACCGACAGCCCTGTGGTGCCGTTGGCCAGCAAAAACTTGTAGCGAGCGTTCGTCTCTTTGGCCGACCCAAAGCCGGCAAACTGCCGCATCGTCCACAGTTTGCCGCGGTACCCCGTGGCGTGAATGCCACGCGTGTAGGGATACGCCCCGGGAATCTCGAAGGCGGTACCAGCCGAACCTTCGAGATCGAGTGCGGAATAGAGCGGCTCCACTTCAGCCGACGAGTTGGTGAATGCGATGTCGCGCTTGGCCGCCCGATCGTATTTCGCGCGAAACGCCGCCACTTCGGCGCGGAGGCGATCGAGTTCGTCCTGCATCGCGGCAATCGTGCCGTCCTCATCCTGAATACCGGTCATCCGTTTACTCCGTGCTAAGCAAAGAGCCGCTGCGGGCCAACAACGCATTGGCCACGGCATACGGGGTCGTACCGCCCCGCTCGAGTTCTGGAATCCGTTCGTCCAACCACGCATTCGTCGCGGCATCGGTCCACAAGCGCCGGCGAACGCGGTGTTCCACGACATCAATGACCCGCTCCCGCAATCGGGTGCGGCGACGGCGCTGCAGGTCCCCACTCTGTTCAAGATAGCCAAAATGGCGGTCGAGCGCGGTGATCATCTCGTCGATCCCTTCTCCCGTCGTGGCGCAGGAGCGCAGGACGGGAGGAATCCACCGCGCCACATCGTCCGTTCGCGCCGCAGCGCGAGCGGCTTTGGCGGGATTGGCCAGCTGACTCAGCGACACCCCATGATGGGCGGGCTGGTCCTTGAGGGAGAGCCCTGAGCGAAGCCCAAGCATCAGTTCGATGTCGTTGCGCAGGCGGTCCGCGCCAGGGCGGTCCGCCTTGTTCACCACAAAGCAGTCGGCGATTTCCATCAAACCCGCTTTGAGTGTCTGAATGGAGTCCCCCGATTCGGGGACAAGCACAACCACACTCGTGTCGACGGAGCGGGCGATGTCGAGTTCGCTCTGCCCCACGCCGACGGTTTCCACGAGAATGCGGTCCACTCCAAAGGCATCAAGGACGTCGCACACTTCGCGTGTGGCGGACGCAAGGCCGCCGAGTGAACCGCGCGTGGCCATCGACCGAATGAACACACCGGGGTCAAGCGCCACAGCTTCCATGCGCACCCGATCACCGAGCAGCGCACCGCCCGTGAATGGAGACGTCGGATCGACGGCCACCACGCCGACGGTGAATCCCGCCTGGCGGTACGTAGCAACGAGTCGTGTCGTCAGCGTACTCTTCCCCGCGCCCGGCGGCCCTGTCAGGCCAATCCGACGTGCACGGCCCACGCGACTGTGCATAGCCGCGAGCAGCAGATCACTGCCCGTACGTTGGTTTTCGACGACCGACACGGCTCGCGCCAACGCGGCGGTGCGTCCCGCATCAAAATCCGCCGCAAGCGTATGCAACGCCGCTGACGCCTTGGCATCGAGCACGAGTGGTGGAGCGGTTCTGGTGGAATCAGTGAACGGCACGGTCAGTCGGCGGAAGGCATGGAGAGAGGCGGCACGTCGTCGTGCTCGTCATGAATATCACCAACGAGTTCTTCGACCAGATCTTCGAGCGTGACCAGCCCGAGGGTCCGGGCGGCGTCATCCTGAATTATCGCGAGATGGACGCGTTCGCGCAGCATGCGCCGCATCAGCGTGTCGCACCGTTCGATCTGGCGCACCGTCACCACCCGACGCAGCACGCGCAGGGGGGCGGCTGGACGAGCGAGCACGTCGAACGAATGGATCAGCCCCACCACGTGATCCAGATCCCGGTCGTACACCGGAATTCGGCTGTATTTGGACTGCGCCACCGTGCGAATCACCTCAGCCGTCCCTAGGGCACGCTCGACCGCCACGATTTCACTGCGAGGCGTCATGACCTCAGCGACCGCCTTCTCACTAAAGTCCACGACGCCACTGATAATCGCGCTTTCGGCCGGCGCGCCGACCCCCTCCAGCTCGCCTTCGCGCAGCAGGTCTTCGAGAGCCTCGCGGGGGTCATCCGGCGCATGCGCGGGCGCCATAAATGGCTTGGGCAACTCAGACGCCATGCGGATGAGCGGCCGACTCGCCCATTCCAGTACGCTCAGCGCGGGCGTGAGCGCCGAGACGAGCGGCGTTGCGAAGCGTCGCGCGATGGCCCGCGGCACCAGTTGACCGCCCACCAGCAACGCGACGGCGGCACCGACGAGGATGCGCACCAGATCGAGTCCATCATCGTGCAGCGCGAGCAATGCGCCCAGCGCGAACACCGTCGAGGCGATGCCCGTCGATGCCGCGATGAGCAAGCGCTGTGGCCGTTCGATCGTCGGTGCGCTTTCGCCGCCAACGAGTCGGCGCTCCGCCCAATGCCGCAACCAGATGCGGCTCACGGTGCGCACCGACGTCGCCGCGGCCGTCAACCAGGCCACGATGAGCACGAGCAGCACAATGGTGCCGGCGACGGTCATGCCCGCGTCTCCGGATGCACGGCCACGTACACGCGCTCGACGCGATGGCGCACCACGCGCTCCACCACCACTCGGCACCCGTGCGACTCCAGCATCTGCCCCGCGCGCGGCACTTGACCCACCAACTCGTAGACCAGTCCGCCGACGGTTGTAACGTCTTCACGCGTAAAGTCGCGTCCGGTCAGATCGCTGAGTTCTTCAAGTGTGACGGTGCCCGCGAGCCAAAACTCCCCCGCGTCCCCGCGTACGACATCGGGTTCTTCGCTATCATGTTCATCGCGAATGTCACCGACGATCAACTCGAGTGTGTCCTCGAGGGTGACGAGCCCCGCGGTGCCGCCGAATTCGTCGGCGACAATGGCAATGTGCCGGCGACTCGTCTTGAAGTCGCGCAATTGATCCTCGGCTGATTTGCCGCCGGGAATAAAGACGGCCGGGCGCACGAGCGACAGCCACCCTTCGGCGGGTTCGTCATCTGCCACGAGCGCCGGAAGCAGATCCTTGGCGTACAGAATACCGACGATCTCATCGAGCGTGCCGTCGAACACCACGAGTCGTGCATGCCGCGCGCTCCGCACGCGATCGGCCAACTCCGACCAGAGCGTATCGCGTTCAACGCCCACAATGTCCACGCGCGGCACCATAATCTCACGTACCGTGGTCTCGCCGAGCGAAAAGACGCCGCGCAGCATCACGGCTTCGGCGGGCGTCGCGTCCGCCGCGACGACTTCACGGAACTGCTCAATACTGGCATCGCGATCGTCGTTGTCGCGTTTCGCCGGCGGCAGCAGCTCGACGAGAAACGCATCACACCAGCGCCCGAAGACCACGACGGGGCGGAGCACGCCCTCAATGCCGGTGACGAACGGCGCGACCCGCTCGAGGGCTGGCGCACCGGATGCATCGCCAGCCGTTCGCGCCGCCACTTCGGCTATGACAATGATCAAGATGCCGACCACAATGACGGCGGGCGCCAGCTCGCGGGTGGACAGTCCCGCGGCACGCAGAGAGGTCGACGCCGCCGCCCCTGCGAGTAGCACGGCGAGGATGCGACCAAAGGCCAAGGCGCGGTGCGCGGGTTCCCGTCGCGCGAGGAGCGCGGCGGCCCGCGGGGTCGCGGGAGGTTCGTCCTCGTCGAGGGCGAGCAGCGCGCCATCCGCGAAGGCACAAAAGGCGGCCGCAACGGCGGACCCAATCGCCACGATCAACATGACGAACGTCATCACCCTGCCACCGCGCGCGCGCGCCGCACCAGAACTTCCTGCCGCTTCCACATGGCCGACTGCACGCGTGTTGCGTCCGTGGGATGATCGTGCCCCATCACATGCAACACTCCATGCACCACGAGCCGCACCAACTCTTCGCGCACGCTGACCTTGGCGTCGAGCGCATTCGTGCGCGCCACAGCGGGCGCGATGTAAATGTCTCCAACGACTGGGCCACCTGGCACCGCGCGAAATCCAAAGGAAATGACGTCAGTCGGGCCACGATGTTGCAAATGGCGTTCGTTGAGTCGCGCCATGGCAGCAGAGGAGAGCAACGTCACGCTCACCATCGCCGCACGCGCTCCTTCAGCGCGCAGCGCCATTCGCGCGACCTCAGCGAGCTTCGCGCGAGCGACGGGGCTCCGAATGCCGTCCGCGTTCACCGACACGGCAATCGGCGCCGCTGCCGGCGCGGCCGTTCTCACCACGGGTGACGCCATGCGGCGTGATGCCGCCGCGCGGCGGGGGCGTGTGGTGCTCGTCCCACGGCGTGCGTTCACGCGCGACCACCGCGAGGAGGAACGGACGACGCGGCGGTCGGCACGTTCGTGCCCCCCCCTTCTCGCTCGTACGCCTTGACGATCTCCCGCACCAATCGGTGGCGAATCACGTCCGTCTCCGTGAGATAGTGGAACGCAATTCCCTCGATGCCCGGCAGCACGCGTTCCACCTGCAGCAGTCCGCTCTCCTCACGCTTTGGCAAATCCACCTGGGTTTTATCGCCGGTGATCACCGCCCGAGAGTTCACACCCAAGCGGGTCAAGAACATCTTCATTTGCGCCTTCGTGGCGTTTTGCGCTTCGTCGAGAATGACGAACGCGTCCGACAGCGTCCGGCCGCGCATATACGCGAGCGGCGCGATTTCGATCACGCGGGTTTCGAGCGCTTTCTGGACGCGCTCCGGCGGCATCATGTCTTCGAGCGCATCATAGAGCGGACGCAGGTACGGGTCCACTTTGGCCTGCATGTCGCCGGGCAGAAAGCCCAGCGACTCGCCGGCTTCGACGGCTGGCCGCGCGAGCACAATGCGCTTGACGCGCTTACGCGAGAGCGCGTCCACCGCTGCCGCCACGGCGAGATAGGTCTTTCCGGTGCCCGCCGGACCGATGCCCACGACAATCTCGTTGTCGGCAATCGCCTGCAGGTACGCGGCCTGCCCCGCCGTCTTGGGCTGAATGACTTTGCGCACGCCGGGGAGGACGAGGCGCGCGCCGGAATCGGCCGCTCCACCTTCCAGCGAGTACCGGAGCACATCGTCGGGCTCGAGCATGCGATGCTGTTTGGCCGCCTCGATCATGCGCTGTGCCACCACGGCCGCCTTCTCGAGCACGTCGGCAGCGCCCACAAGCGCCATCGCGTCACCGCGCAACGTCACGCGCACCGGAAACAGTTTCTGCAACTCCACCAAATTGCTGTCGGCCACACCGGCGAGCGTGAGCAAATCCGCCCCTTCGGTGGAGAGACGCAGCGTCACGGGTTCCGGCACCGTACCGACAAAAGCGCCATCGACCATTATTTCACATCGGGGCGAATGTGCAGCTGCCGGAGATCCTCAGCGGGTACGACCGTGGGCGCGCCTTCAAAGAGCGCGCGAGCGGCGGTTGTTTTGGGGAAGGCAATCACGTCGCGCAGCGAGGTGGCTCCAGAGAGGAGCATCGTGATGCGATCAAAACCGAAGGCGATTCCGCCGTGCGGCGGCGCGCCGGCGCGGAGTCCCTCGAGCAAGAATCCAAACCGACGCTCCTGCTCCTCAACGTCGCCAATCCCCAACAACTCGAACATGCGCGACTGCACCGCTGCGTCGTGTGTACGGATGCTGCCGCCGCCCAGTTCCAGGCCGTTGAGCACCACGTCATAGGCCGTGGCACGCCAACGGTGCGGCTCATCGGGCCACGCGGCCATGTCTTCGGCCTTGGGCGCGGTGAACGGGTGGTGCACCGCACCCAGCGTTCCGGTAACAGGATCGCGCTCAAACATCGGAAAGTCCGTGACAATCAAGAAGCGGCGATCGCCCTCGTGCACGAGACCCAACCGCTGCGCGCACTCCTGTCGCACGCGGTCCAGCGCCGGATTCGAGACATGATCGGGCGCGGCCACGAGCAACATCAGCGCACCGTCCTCGAGAGGCAACGCCGCCTCGGCTTCGGGCGTGAGGAACTTTGCGGTGGGGCCGTCGAACTTCCCTTCCGTCTTCTTGAGACGCAACAATCCACCAGCGCCAGCGCCCTTCGCCAAGGCCTCGAGTTCGTCCACCTGCTTCCGGCTCCACGCACCGGCGCCAGGCAACACTATTCCGCGCACACGGCCACCAGCGGCCAAGGCGGACGTGGTGATACCAAAGTCGAGTCCACGGAACACATCGCTACAATCGCGAATCTCGAGACCGTAGCGCAGGTCGGGACGGTCACTGCCGTACTGCTCCATGGCGTCGGCGTACGTCATTCGCTCGAAATGCTCTGGCGCGTCAGCGCCACCTTCACGCCAGAGCGAACCAATCAAGCTTTCGGCGAGCGCCAGAATGTCTTCCTGCCCGACGAAGCTCGCCTCAATATCAATCTGCGTGAACTCGGGCTGACGGTCGGCGCGTAAATCTTCGTCACGGAAGCAACGCGCAATTTGAAAGTACCGGTCAAATCCGCAGACCATAAAGAGCTGCTTGTAGATTTGCGGCGACTGGGGCAACGCATAAAACTCACCAGGATGCACGCGACTGGGCACGAGATAATCGCGCGCGCCTTCGGGCGTGGGCTTGGTGAGAATCGGGGTTTCGAGCTCAAGGTATCCGCGGTCGCTGAGGAAACGACGTGTGACCTGGAGCAATCGATGCCGAAGTACGAGCGCCGCCTGAAGCTCCGGACGGCGCAGGTCCAGATAGCGGTGACGGAGCCGCAACTCCTCGGCTGGCAATTTCTCACCCTTGCCACGCGCCACCGGAATCGCCGGTGTCACGGCCGGACTCAACACCCGCAACGAGACCGCGTGCACTTCAATCTCGCCCGTGTCCATGTCAGCATTGCGCGTTTCGGCAGATCGCGCGACCACGGTGCCTTCAATCAGCACCACGCTCTCCACGCCCACCGCAGCGGCCGCGGCAATGACTTCTGGCGCGGCCCACGCGGGACCGAACGACAGTTGCACCAGTCCGCCGCGATCGCGCAGATCCAGAAAGACAATGCCGCCGAGATTCCGGGAGCGATGCACCCAGCCGCCAAGGGTAACGCGTGTGCCAGCATCACCCGTGCGCAGGGCGCCGGCGAGGTGCGAGCGGATCGAAGTAGACAGCATCGAAGAGTCAGTCACGAGGATGTGTTCCGGCGCGCCACCGCAACGCCGGCGCTGAGAGTAAGGAGACCGACGCCCGCCATGCCGCCGAGACTGTCGGCCAGCCAGTCGCCAAACTCCATCGACCGGCCAGGAATAAAGAGTTGATGCCATTCGTCGAGCGCGCCGAACAGGGACACGCCCACTATCGTCAAGAGCAACATCGTGCTCAGCGTGCGACGTGTCGGCGACTGCCGCACCGCTCGCGCCACCAGAAAACCCAACATCAAATACATCATGAAGTGCGCCACCTTGTCCGACTCTGACGGCAGCTGATCCATCGCCGGGGGATTCGGCCACGACGTAAGCCCTTCAATACCCAAGGCCCACACGGCGGCCGGGAGCCATCGACGCCACCGCTCGGTCATGCGGCCTCCGCCTGCCGAACCACCGAGAGAAACGCATGCGCCGACGCCGAGGCCAGTAACGCCGCGCGCCATTCCGGCCGGTGCATCATCCGCGCGATGCTCGCCAACACTTTGATGTGCTGACGGCTCGCCGCCAACGGGGTGAGCACGAGAAAGACGACTGCTACCGGCGCATGATCCGGCGCCACATAATCGCGAACATCGTGCACCAGCCCCGCCGATACCCGCAGTTCTCGAACCAAATCCGTCCTGCCATGTGGCACGGCCAAGCCGCCCCCCATGGCGGTACTCACTTGCGACTCGCGTTCCTCAACGGCCGCAATGATCAAATCCAAGGTTTCGGGGGCGACATCGGGAACCGCGAGAATCGCCAGTTCGCGGAGTAGGTCGGCCTTGGAATGGCTGCCGAGCGGAACGCGGATGCGTTCCGTCGTAAGCAGCTCGCTGAGCACCAGTAAATCTCCGGGCGGAAGTGACTTAAATATATGGGGCGCCGTCACTTGGTGGTAGTCAGCCGGTTGACCCACCACCCCGACATCGAATAGCTTTAACTGTATGTGGCGCAACGTGTTTGCCGTGCTGGCCTGCGTCCCGCTCTGCGCCGCCGCCCAAGGTGGTAATGTGCCGGGGCGTGACCTGCTCACATTCCCCGTGACCCTCGTGGTCGAGGGGCCGGCAACGGGCGACGCGAGCGGCGTGGGGCTCTGGAATCCCGCGCTGACGCTCCTCCCCACCGGGAGTCGCTGGCGAATTGGCGCCGGCGCGATGACCGCACCGACCGACGCCGCGATCAACGCACAATACGGTGGCTTCTCGCACAGCTGGCGCGGTACGACCGTCAGCGTGTCGGTGCTGCGTTCGTCGGTTGGGCGCCTCCTTCGCACGGATAGCGATCCCCTGAGCCTGGGTGAAGAAGTCCCCTACGAGACGGTGCTGCTGACGGCAGGGGTCGCACGGCGGATCGCGCCGCACGTGGTGCTTGGGCTCGCCGCGCACGCTCGCAGTGGGTTACTCGACGGCATCAGCCGGAGCGCCAACTCTCTCGACGCTGGGCTGCTCGTGGACCATCTGACGCCCCTGGACGTCAGTGTGGGGGCATCGAGTTTTCTGCATACCACGTGGACGGGTGCAGGGAGCGAGCTCGCGGCGTTGCTGCTCGGGGTGGACGGCCGAGTGTTCGGTACGGACTCCGTGCATACGCTGCGCGCCGGCTACTCATATCAGCGCGCGGTGGGGCTATACAGCGAGCAGTTCGCGTACGGCGCTGGCCGATGGAGTATGTTCGAGTTACGGGGCGGCACCGTGCGCACCGACATCTACGGACAAACAAACTGGCGCCTCCGACTCGGCATGGTGGCGCGCTACGGCGGCTACACCGTCGGCGTTGCGCGCGAGGAAACGCCCAACGGATTTGCGCCGTCGTACCAGTTCACACTTAGCACCTTGCTTCCATGACCACACCCGTCAATCTGCTCGATCTGACACCAGCGGCGGCAGAGCTGGCGTTACGCGCTTTTGCGGAGGAATGCGGCGTTGGTGCGTATCGCGGCAGTCAGGCGGCACGTCATCTGTGGCAGGCGCCCGTCGCCGGATTCGCCGACATGACGGTGCTCCCCGCTGAATTTCGGGCGCAACTCGCCGAACGCTTCACGCTTCCCCGCCCGGAACTCGTGGCACAACAGGCGTCCACCGACGGCACGCGCAAGTTTCTGTTCCGCATGCACGATGGGCAGACCGTTGAAACCGTGGCGATTCCCGACGACGACCGCATGACCTTTTGTATCTCGTCGCAGGCGGGGTGCCCGCTCCAGTGTGCGTTCTGCGCGACCGGTGCGATGGGCTTTGCGCGAAACCTCACCCCCTCGGAAATCGCCGGCCAAGTGCGGGAGCTCGCGCTGCTCGATCCACCGCTCCGTGCCACGAACATCGTGTTTATGGGAATGGGCGAGCCGCTAATGAACTGGCCCGCCGTGGACGTCGTGCTCACCACACTCAACCAGCCGCAGGGGCTGGGAATTGGTGCGCGGCACATCACCATTTCGACCGTTGGTTGGTTGCCGGGCATTCAGGCGCTCGCGCGTCGCCCGGAACAGTTTCGGCTCGCCATCTCGGTACACGCGCCCTCGGATGCGCTGCGCGCCACACTCATGCCGGTCAACACCAAGTTTCCGCTCGACGACGTCATTGCCGCCGCTGGAGAGTTCGACCGGCGCGTGACCTTCGAATACGTGATGCTGGGCGGCATCAACGACCAGCCCGAGCACGCGCGCCAACTCGCCGCCTTGGCGAAACGCTGCAAGGCGTTCGTCAACCTTATTCCGCTGCATCCGGGCGGAACGATGGGGTTCGTCCCCACGTCACGCGATGACATTGGCACCTTCGCGCGCATGATGCGCAAAGCCGGAGTGGAAGTCGCCGTGCGCAAGAGTCGCGGCCTCGACATCGACGCCGCCTGCGGGCAGCTACGGGTGGAACGGCTCGCTCGGCAGCGTCCAGCGCTTGCCAATGAGAATCGTGAGGTCGAGATACCGTGAGCTGTCGGGGCGCGACTCCATGCGCGCCTCCCCCAAGGCTTTGACGGCGAGCGCCGCCCACTCGGGATGACCGCTCCGGTCGAGCACGAGCGTGGAGTCCTGCCGCTCGGACGTCGTGCCAAAGGACACCACGTCAAAGCCCGCGTCGCGCAGGGCGAACATCGCCTGGCGCGCCAAGCCGCGCGTGTCCGTGGCATTGAGTATTTCGACGCGCACGCGCACACTCTCAGGAACCACGCGCCGTAACGGAACCGATCGTTTGGGCTCCGCGGCGGCACCCTCCGCGATGGCGGCGTGCGCACTGCGGCGCCAAGCGTAGTACCCCGCCCCCCCAACGAGCAGCGCGAGCAGAATCCAGCGGCCCATCCGACGCGGGCGTCGGCCGGATGGCGCCGCGCCTAGCGAATCGAGTTCCACAGTGCCACCGTCTCGGGAAAGAGCGAGTTCCCTTCGCGCAACGTCCACTCCATTCGCATCCGCACCACCTGCCGAAACACCCCGTCAAAGTCGCGCGGCAAGAGCGTGGCGAGAAAGGCGCGATCGGCCCGCATGAACCCGCGGCCCGGCTCAAGAAAATCGGCCATAAAGAGCGCGCGTCCCGCGCGACCCCACGCGGGATTGCCCACCGTGTGCCATTCAATGGCCATCAACAGCTCCCCGCGCGTTTCCCCCGCTTGGCGCAACAGCGCCGCTGCGGCAGGCCCGTGGAGCAGATTGACCGGCGCGTCCGCAAAGGCACTGGTCGACGCGAGCGCGCGGAGTTCGGCGTCGGGCGCGTCGCGCAACGCGTCGTGCCACGCGCCGGCGTCGTGCCAGCGCTGTGCTTCGTCCGCGTCGAGCGTCATCGCGCCGGCCCACGAGTCGAGCAGAGCGGTCACACGCGCGATGTGTGCGCGGCGTTTATCGCCGACCTGCGCCCACGCGGGAAGCACGAGAGGAGAATCGGGCATCAGACGACCGTCGTGATGCGCTGCGCCAGATCATTGAGGTTCGTGACCACCTCGCGGAGCCCACGAATCGCACCGGCCAGCTCCCGCAGCGCAGACGCCTGCTCAGCGGCCGACGCGTTCACCTGTTCGGCGCCCACTCGATTGCGATCAGAGATCTCCGAGACGCGCGCGACGCGATCCAGCAACACCGCAAACTCCCGCTGCTGGTCTTCGGCGGTCACGACGATGCGCTGCGCGCGGGCCGCGCTATGCTCGGTTCCTGAGACGATTCCCTTGAGCGCGCGACTGGAGCCCGCCGAAAGTTGCTCGACGTCCGCGACGAGCAGTTCGCCGTGCACCATCTGCTCGCCCACGACGCGCATCTGCTTTCCGAAGTGCGTCAACAAATCCGCGGCTTCGTCGCTCGCGCGACGACTCTCCTCCGCCAGCGCGCGCACTTCCTCGGCGACCACGGCAAACCCGCGTCCTTCGGCGCCCGCGCGGGCCGCTTCGATAGCGGCATTGAGCGCCAGCAGGTTGGTTTGATCGGCGATCTGCGAGATGACCGCAATAAACTCGGTAATGCGCGTCGTGGTGGAAGCGAGCGCCCCAATCTGCCGCGCACTTTCACCCACGAAGTTCTTGGCGCCCACCAGTCGCTCAATCGCGGTTCCGATTTGCGCCTCGCTTCGCGACGCCGTGTCGGTGGCGCTGCGACTCGCCTCCGACGCATCGCGCGCGTCGGTGACCACCCGACCCGTGGCCTCGAGCATGTGCTGCGACATCTCGAGACTCGAACGCACCTGCTGCGACTCCTCCGCGATGCCGCGCGAAATGCCGGCGACAGTTTCCGCCACGTACTCGCCGCCGATGCGCAACGTCTGCGCCGATTCGGTGAGCGTCTCCAGCTCGACCTGCAACCGAGAGACGGTGTCGAGCAGCGGTCCGCGCAGATCGTAGATGTGGAGCGTGGTCGCCAACTGATTGGCAAAGCGACGCACCAGCATCGCTTCCTTGGCTCCATAGGCGGCCGGTTTGTGATGCTCCAGCTCGAGGATGCCCACCGTGCGCTCGCCGAACCGCAGCGGCACCGCTAACGCCGAGCGCGCTTCCGGTCTGGGCCGCTCCACGCGTGAATCCCGTGTGGCATCATGCACGATGACCGGCGCCCCGGCCTCCACAGCGAGCGCGCGCAGGCGCTCGCCATCGTGCGCCGCAGGTTCCGGCACCTCGAGCAATCCAATGCCACCGCGGTACGCCACGAGCACACGGCCCTCAACCACGCGACTAATGCGCAAGGAGGTCCAGTCCACGAGCCGATGCGCCAGCGCTTCTATGCGACGGATCGCGTCCGCGAGACCGCGATCGCTGGCCACCACCTGCTCCATTGCGAGAATCGTATTCAACTCCTCCGCCGCAATAGACTCTTCAATAATGCGGCGCAACAACAAACCCGCAAACAGCAGGACCATGGCCACAATGGCCGTCCCCATCCAGCCGAGGATCTGGAGTGCCGTGACGAGCACCGCGACGACCGTCGCGCCGGCACCGTAGGTCAGTACCTCATACCGGAGAATGAGATTGCGCTCTTCCGGCAGCAGCTTGCCGCGGAGCAAGAGCGAAAAATACAGGAGGCCACGGCTCACCAAGAAATGCATGAGCAGGTAGAGCACCATCGCCGGAATGAAATCCGCGCCGGCGGAGGCTCCTTCGGGCAAGCCGAACGAATGCGCAATCCACGCGAAGAACCCGTACGACACGAACAGCGCGAGCGTCTCACGTCCCGCGTTGATCCACGCCGTTTCGAACAGCTTGTGAAGCAACAACCAGTCTGAAAGCAACAGGCCCACAAAGAGCGCAAACGCCGCAGTGGAGGGTCCCACCACCAGCGATCCGCCCACGGCCACGATCATCAACAAGTTGAGCGCGCCGTACTTGGTAACCGGCAACTGACTGCGCCGCAGTTCCCCCGACAGGATGATGAGCGCCGCGAACGGCACCAGATGCGACGCCCACGAGGTATCGATCCAGGCAGCGACCACCAGCGCGATCGTGCCAGCAATCGGCACCAATCGCGCCTGCAGGACGAGCAACCGCTCGATCACCGGGCCGGTCCTTCGTCGAGCGCGAGCCTCAGGGAGCGCACCAGATCCACGGCATCATCCACACTGCGCTCCGCGGCCTGCACGATCGCACTGCCAACAACCACACCGTCGGCCACAGCGCCCACGGTGCGCGCATGCGCTGGCGTGGACACACCGAAGCCGACGCAAATGGGGAGCGAGCACACGGCGCGCAACTGTGCCACCGTGGCCGGCAGCGAATCGGGCATCGAATCGCGCACCCCGGTCACACCAAGCCGGCTAATCAAATACACGAACCCCTTTCCATGGCGCGCAATCTCGGCCATGCGACTCGCCGGTGTCGTGGGAGCCACGAGCCGAACGAAATCGAGCGGCCCCGTGCCAAACCACGTCTCGCGCTCCGCATCGGAGCCGACCGGTAGATCGGTCACGAGGACACCATGCGCGCCAGCGTCGCGTGCGCGCTGCAACACGTCCGCACCGGCCGACATCAGCGGATTGAGATACGAGAACAACACCACCGGAATGGACAACTTGGCGTCCGCAATGAGCGAGAGCGCACCATCGAGCGTCATGCCACCGGCGAGTGCCAGTTGCGAGCTGCGCTGAATGATCGGGCCGTCCGCCACGGGATCTGAAAAGGGAACGCCCACCTCGAGCACGTCGGCGCCGGCATCAGCCAGCCCCTGCAGCAGCGCGATACTGCGTGCGCGATCCGGATGGCCGGCCGTGGCGTAGCAGACGAGCGCGCGGCGCCCAGCGGCGCGGAGCGCGTCGAAACGTTGAGTGATCATGCTAGAGAAAGTAGTCGCCGACGCGGACGCCGTACTTATCGGGGTTCGCCGTCTTAATAATGGTGCGACGGAAGTTGCCCGCCTCGTCGTGTTCCGCGAGGTCCACGAGATCGCCGGGGTATCGCACATTCCCCAAGTCATCGCTGACAATGAGAACCATGGGGCGCGACACCTGATCGGGATTCGGGTTATTCGAGTGCACGATCGCCAAGTCGAACGTGTCGAGCACCACGAACGTCCCCACGGGATAGATGCCGAGCAGATTCACAAACGCTTTGACGATCACCGGCTCCATACCACGACGCGCATTGTCGCGCATCTCGGCGAGCACCGAGGCGGGGTTCATCGGTTCCGTCTGATACGACCGGCGCGTCGTCGCAGCATCGAAGCCGTCGGCCACGGCCACGATCTTGCTGTAGAAGCCAATCGCCTTGGTGCGCAAGGAACGCGGGTAGCCGGTGACATCGCGCTTCATATGATGCTCGTACGCCACCGCCATCGCGCGATACGGGAATTCGTTTTGTTCCTTCACCTGGAATAAGGCGAGCACTCCCATCCATGGATGCGAGGCGATCAGTTGCCACTCGTCGTCGGTGAGGAGGTCCGGCTTGTTCGTAACGTCGATCGGCACGCGAGACTTGCCGATGTCGTGGAACAGCGCGGCGAGGCCAAGATCGTAGAGCTGCAAACGGGTGAGCCCCAGTCGGCGGCCAAGCGCCACGGCAAAGATGCACACATTGACCGAGTGCGTGAACGTGTAATCATCGTAATCGCGAATCGTGGTGAGGCCGATCAACGAGGTTTCGTCGCCGAGGATTTGATCGACAATCCCCTGCACCACGCGTTTCACCTTTTTGAGGTTCGGACTCTGCCCCATCCGAACCGAGTTCATGACGTCCTTGGTCGCAGACACCGACTGCGCGTAGGTCCGCTTGGCCGCGTCCTTGGACTCAGCGCGATGTTTTTCATCGTCTTCGGACTCCACGGGCGGCGCAATCTCAAACACCGTGATCCCCGTGGACTCCAACCGTTGCTGCAGTAACTCAAACCGGTCCGCCGGCGTCTCGCCTTGCGGCTTGAGCAGGAACGAGAGCAACACCATCCAGTCACGCGCGGCCGGGCGGCTATTGATGCGCAGCACGCCCACACCGCTCCCGCGAAACTGCGAGAGCAAGTAGCTGAAGGTCGTGTAGTTGTCGAGGTCGAGGCGCAGTCGCGTGCCGTTGACGAAAATAAACTCACCCGACACCCGAAACTCCGTTTCGCCCTCGGAGGCCCGCAATTCTTCGGCAATGCCGGTGAGGTCGTCGAGCGCGCTCTGCACCACGGGGTTGTCCACGGGATACATGCGCGTGCTGCGCAACGCGCCATACAAGGCGAGAATGAGCGAGCGACCCACGGCGCGCACATAACCTTCCCCGCCCTTGTCGGGGAGTGCGGACAGCGCGGACGAGAGGCGACCCGACGGCCGGTTCATGCCGCACCGCCTTTCATACCGCGGTTCACCGCCGTGCGCACCACAATGTCCTTTTCCCCCACCGATTTTTGCAGCGCCTGTTGCGCCTTGGGCGTTCCAATCCGCCCCAGCGCCAGCGCGGCGCAGGCGCGAAGCTCAGGGTCTTCCTTGCGCGAGAATAGTCCGGTTTTGGGATTCAAGATCTCATCAAGAAACGGCACACCGCCGTCACCACAGAGTGCGCCGAATAACTCGAAGACCGCCACGCGCTCGGTCCGATCGGCCAACTCGCGCACTTCCTTGGACTTCACCATCGTCGTCACTCGCGCGAGGGCTGGGCGGTACGACTTGGCGGTGAGCGCCCTGATGGCGCCAAGCCGCACGTCACGGTCGGTGTCGTCCAGAGATCTTTCCAACCCCTGCACCGCACCGGCCGTTCCGATTTCCACCAGCGCCGCGACGGCCGCCAGCCGAAGTTCGCGATCCCCATCGGTGAGCACTTTGGAGAGCGGCGGCACGGCGGCGGCTGTCTTGAGGGCGCCCGAACGGCGAATGGCTTCGAGTGCCACCGCGGGCGCCTCGTGCAGAATCAATTTGGTGAGTTCACCAGTATTCGACACGGCCAACCGTTCCGCCGCGCGCTGCAACAGCGGCTTGAGCTTGGCGTTGGTGCTCTGCCCGATCCACGCAAAGACGGTCGCGAGCGCCATCGGACGCAACTGGAGGAACAGTCCTTCGAGCTCCTCAGCGCTCGGAAGCGTGGCCGCCTCGTCCATGGCCTCGAGCAGTTGCGACAGCGCATCCGGATGACTCAGCCGGTCCGGAAGCTGGGCAAAACGCTGCCGGATATCGACGGGCAGATCACGCGCGCGCTCGAGCACCACGTCCACCTCGCGCAGCAACTGCGCGACATTCTGAAAGCGGCGCCCAGCGAGCAAGTGGAGCGTGAGGGTTTCAATGTTCTGCGACACTTCCTGCCGGACCAGCGGCGCGGTCTGCAGCTCAAAGATGTCGAGGAGTGCATTCAAAACCGTCGCGCGATGATCCGCCGCGTACTCGCGTTTCGCCTCGTCGCGCAGGTACTCCACTTCGCCCGCGTCGAGGAAATACAGGGTCGAATCGAAATCTTCCATCCGCACGATACCGGCCGGCTTGGGAGAGTCTTTGACTACCGACTGACTGCCTTGTGCCGGCGTCCCGTTCTGCTCCGCATCGGCTGCCACTTCCGTGCGCGCGTCGGCGATCGCCTGACGCAGGTCTTCGACTTCCTCGCCCGGCGTCACGGGCCAACGGCCGTCTGCCGCATTGGAGTCAAGTGGCAACCCCGACTCATTCGACACGTCCACGTAGCGGTACGTGAGAAATGCAAACTCTTGCTCCCACAGAAGCGTGAGCAAGTCGTCATCCTGATCCTGCGCCTTCCGCACTTTCGGGATGATATCGAGCAACCACTCGAGTTCCGCGCCTTCAAAGCCAGCGGTGAGCGTCAACTCGCGCACACCATCTTTAAAGAACGTCCACGGCAGGGAGTCGGATGCCTTCTCCTGCTCCTCGCGAACAACGCAGCCGCTCCACAGGAACTGCGTGTCACTCACGTGCAGCGATATGCTGGCCGTCTCCGCCCAAATCGGCGCGAACGATGCCCGTAAGTTTTCGACGGCCTTGAGGTACGTGGGATTGTTGTGCAGATACAACTGATGCGCGCGAACGGTCCTGTCCAATTGACGAAGCATTTCCTCAACGAGGGCCGGAGCAAAGGGCGGCTCCGGCTTCTCCGTATCAAAGCTGGACACTGTCGCGCGGGGAGGGGTCACGCAGTGAAGATACCCATTTCCGCGACCTGCGCCACATCCTTATCCCCTCGTCCGCTCACGCAGAGGAGCACCGGCTCGTCGGCCGCCCAGCGTCCCGCATTCGCCATGATCCAGGCCGCCGCGTGCGCTGTCTCCAGCGCGGGGATAATCCCCTCGAGCTGGCTGAACCGGCTGAACGCCGCGAGCGCCACATCATCCGTCACGGACACGTACGAGGCGCGCCCCGAATCCTTAAAAAACGCGTGCTCCGGACCGACACCGGGGTAATCCAGCCCTGCGGAGATGGAGTGGGCCGGGTGAACCTGCCCGTGCGCATCCTGCAGGAGGTAGCTCAACGCGCCATGCAGCACCCCTGGGCGCCCCTTGGTGAGCGAGGCCGAATGTTGGTCGGAATCAAGACCGTGTCCGGCCGCCTCCACCCCGATCAACTCGACGCCTGCATCTGGCACGAACGCGTGAAAAATCCCCATCGCGTTCGATCCGCCCCCCACGCACGCCACCACGCTCTTGGGCAGCCGCCCAGCCCGCTCGAGCATCTGCTCACGCGCCTCGCGCCCGATCACAGCCTGAAAATCGCGCACCATGCGCGGGTACGGCGCGGGGCCAACCACGGACCCAATGATATAGTGCGAGTGGTCGCAGGTGGTCACCCACTCGCGGATCGCTTCGCTCGTGGCATCCTTGAGCGTGCGCGTGCCCGTGGTGACCGGCACCACCGTGGCCCCGAGGAGCTTCATCCGAAAAACATTCAGGCTTTGACGCCGCATGTCTTCTTCTCCCATGTACACCACGCACGAGAGTCCGAGCCGCGCACACACCGTGGCCGTGGCCACCCCGTGCTGCCCGGCTCCCGTCTCAGCGATGATGCGCTGCTTCCCCATCCGCTTGGCGAGGATCGCCTGCGCCATCGCATTGTTGATCTTGTGCGCGCCGGTGTGGTTGAGGTCTTCGCGCTTCAGCCACACCGGCGCGCCAACCAACGCCGACAGGCGCGGCGCGTCAGACAGCGGCGACGGACGGCCCACATAGTGCCGGAGCGCGGAATCGAGTTCAACATGGAAAGCCGGATCGGCCCAAGCCGCGGCGAACGCCGCCTCGAGTTCGTCGAGCGCCGGAATGAGGGTCTCAGGTACGTAGCGTCCACCAAACGCGCCAAAACGATCGCCGCCGGCTGTCTCCGATGTCACGTCCTGCTCCCACGCACCGCGTCCATGAACGCGCGCATTCTTGAGTGATCTTTCTCCCCCGGTACCCGCTCGACACCGGAAGACACATCTACCACATCTGGCGATAGTAACCGGATGGCCGTTGCCACATTCTCCGGCCGAAGCCCACCGGCCAGCACGACGGGTGTGGTGCCGCGCACCGACTCCAGCGTGCGGGCCAAGGCTTCCCACTCCAGCGTCACACCGGTGCCTCCCAAACTCCCCGGCACCCGCGCGTCGAGCAACACCGCGTCGGCCTCACGAAACAACTCCTCGGTCCAGTCGGGGAGCAACGAACCATCGGCTCGTGCCACCGCCCAAATTTGTCCACCAAAACGAGCCCGCGCAGCCCGAATATCCGCCGCGCGCGGATCGCCGTGCAGCTGCACCACGGCGAGCCCGACGGTCCGCGCCGTCATGCTCAACTGCTCCAGCGCATCCGCACCGAAGACACCAACGCGCGGAATGTCCGCGGGGATCCCTGCCCACAGCTCCGCAGCGCGCTCGGTCGTGAGGTGACGCGGCCCACCGGCAAACACCGTCCCGATGTACGAAGCGCCCAGCGCAATCGCGGCGAGGGCATCTTCGCTGCGCGTCATGCCGCAGAACTTGACCTGAACCTCAGCCACGCGCCCGCCGACGTACGCCGAGCAGCGCGGCGACACCGCGCGCTCCGTCGGCGGAACGCGACAGCGCCGACCCCACCAGCACCGCATCCGCGCCGAGGGCAGCGGCGCGCTCCACGCCAAGCCGGTCTGCCACTCCACTCTCATAGACCGCTATCCGGTCGCTCGGCACGAGCGGCACCAACCGCGCACTCACCTCGTCATCGATGACGAGTGTTTCGAGATTGCGATTGTTCACACCAATCACGCCGGCCGGAACAGCCAGTGCGCGCTCGAGCTCCTGCTCGCTGCGCACTTCGAGCAGTAGCTCAAGCCCTATCCCCGCAGCGAACCTCGCCAGTTGCGTAAACCGGGCGGGCGCTAAGCCACGCGCGATCAGTAAAACCGCCGATGCGCCGTAGGCGCGCGCCTCGAGCAACTGCACCTCATCCACAATGAAATCCTTCCGTAGCAGCGGAATGGACACCGCGCGACCTGCCGACTGCAAATCATCGAGCGAGCCGCCAAAACGCGAGGGCTCCGTCAGCACGGACAGCGCGGCGGCGCCAGCGTCCGCATATAACAGCGCGCGCTCCGCTGCGACGATTTCGGCGTTGATGGTGCCCTTGCTCGGGCTTCGCCGCTTGATCTCTGCGATGACCTGCACCGTGTCGCGCCGAAGCGCAGCGGCAAAGCCGGCGGGCTGGGGAGCCTCCGCCACGGCGCGTTCCAACGCCGCGCGGTTGGACGCCGCAGCCCCCGCCCGCACGAGGGATGCGGCGGTCAGCTCCCCCAGCGGGCCGGCGGGGGGGGGCCATGGCAGATTTGACTGTTGCGCTTCGGTCAATGTTCGGCTACCGTTACTTCGGGTGCTGTTCGGGCGTCTCCTGAGACACGCTCCCACTTCCGTTGTTGCCGTTCACTCTAGCAGGGACCGCCGCCATGCCGCTCACCAAGCGCCAGCGCCAGATCCTCGATTACCTCAATAACTACACCAACGAAAACGGCTATGCGCCGAGTTTCGAGGAAATCGCGGCGCAGTTCAACTATAACTCGCTGGCGACGGTTCACGAACACCTCAGCAACCTTGAGCGAAAGGGATACATCAAGCGCAGCTACAACGAGAGCCGCGCCATCGAAATCCTTCCGAACGACGTGCTCCCACGGGCGGTGGAGATTCCCCTGCTCGGCGCCGTCGCGGCCGGTCTTCCGCTCGAAGCGAGCGCGACGGACGAAACAATCTCGGTTCCAGAAGATTTCGTGCGGCGCGCCGGCAACCATTACGCCCTTCGCGTGCGCGGCAACTCGATGGTGGACGATCACATCACCGATGGCGACCTCGTGGTGGTGCACGACCGGCAGAACGCCGACAATGGCGACATGGTGATTGCGATGCTCGACGACCAGTCCGCGACCGTCAAGCGCTACTATCGTGAGCGCGACGGGCGCATCCGTCTGCAGCCGGCCAACGACACCATGGCGCCGATCTACCTGCAGGAGCATCAAATGCGGGTGCGGGGTGTGGTGGTGGGCGTGATGCGGCGCTTCTAAAACCGCCCGCTTTCCGTGCTACACAAACACCGCGCCGCTGGGACTTCCTAGCGGCGCGGCGCCGCTTTGCGGAGACGTTCGAGCGCGTCAAAACCGGCGCCACCCTGTAATACCGACTGCGCCAGCGCGAGAGCCCCCGCATAATCCGCCGCGAGACCACCAACATAGATGGCACCGGCCGCGTTCAACGCCACCGCGGAACGCGCTTCTAGGCTGCCGCCACCGCGCAGAACCTGCTCGATAAGCGCGGCATTGTCTTCCGGCGATCCACCTGCGAGTGACTCCGCGCTCGCGAGCGTCAGTCCCACATCAGTAGGGTCGAGCGTCCACCGCTGCTGCTCGCCGCGTGAAATCTCGATGATCGTCGTCCGACCCATCGGCGAAATCTCATCGAGCCCCGGTTCGCCGTGCACGACCAACGAGTGGCGTGTTCCGAGTGTGGCGAGTGCGCCGGCAATGAGCTCCAGGCGGTTTGGATCTGCCACGCCAATGACCTGACGTCCCGCCCGGGCCGGATTCGCGAGCGGGCCGACGAGGTTCATGACGGTGGGAATCGCGATCTCGCGCCGTACCGGGCCCACGTGGCGCATGGCCGGGTGCATGGTGGGCGCAAACATAAAAACAATCCCCGCCTCGCTGAGCACTTGTGCCATCTGCGACACGGGGACATCGATGGCCACCCCCAGCGCCTCGATGACATCCGCGCTACCAGAGCGCGAGGTGAACGAGCGATTGCCGTGTTTGGCTACGCGCGCGCCGGCGCCAGCGGCGACAAGGGCAGCCGCCGTCGAAATATTGAAGGTGGAAATCGTGCCACCGCCCGTGCCGCAGGTGTCCACGAGCGCGTCAGCGTCGGCAACATTGAGGACGGTCATCGCACTGCGCAGGGCAGCCGCAGCACCGGCCACCTCGCTCGGAGTTTCCCCTTTGACGCGGAGACCCATCAAGAGCGCGGAGATCTGCGACGGTGTGCCCTCCCCCGCCATCACCACCTCAAAAGCGGCCTGTGCTTGAGGCCCCGCCAATGACTCGCCCAGCGCAAGCGCTTTCACGGCAGACTGTAGCGCATTCATTGGGTTATGCACCCCGCATCGCCCCCATCAGTCGCTCGGGAAGACGCGCCTCACTGGCGAGCAGTGAAATCACCAATCCAAGGAGACGCACCCGTTCGACGTCTTCCTCAACGAAGAGTCCGCGTTGCGCACGATTGGTGAGATTCACCACACCCACGAGCTCCTCGCGCAGCAGTAACGGAAAACTGATAAACGAGCCGGTGGTCAGGTATTCGTCGCCGAGGAGCGGTTGTGCGGCCGCATCGGAGGCATCCACCACGAGGAGCGGTTCTCGCGTCGCCGCAACCTTGCCCGCGACCCCTTCGCCGAGTTTGATGCGCGCTCCGAGCGTGACATGCGGCGCGAGCCCGCGCCCTGCCGCCAGATACAGGGTGCGCGGATCCCCTGGCACCACGAGGAAGAGCGAACAGCGGAGCGCTTGCATATCGTCGCCAACGAGCGCGAGTAGCGCCTCGGAGAGGCGATGCGGTGATTCCCACGCGGCGGCGAGCGTGAGGACGCGCTCAATCAGGTACAAGGTGCGGGTCCGCTGACGCAGCGCCTCGCTCCGTCGGTGGAGCTCGATGTGGGCCTGTTCCAGCTGACCGATGGCCGCGGTCAGCTGCTGCTCGAGGGCCGCGAGTTTGCGGGTCGACCGTCGCGTGGCCTCCGCGAGCTTTGCCTCCTCCATTTCGAGCAGTATGGGATCCACCGCCGTGGGGGTGCGCCGCACCTCCGCAAGCTGATGTTCGAGGGATCCCAGTCGCTGGACGTACTCGGTATGCACCTTCTGCACCACGTCCTCGAGGGTTTGCACGGCTTCGCGCCGTGTTTCCCGTTCCGCGAAGCGCAAATAGGCCAGCTCGAAGAGCGCCGCCATCGGCGCGAGGCGCTCGCTGGCGCGCGTATTGAACACGTTGCGCGGCTCGGTGAGCGCGAGCACGGCGGCGAGTTCCCCGTCTTCCCGAAGCCCAAGCAGCGACACGAACCCGCCCGAGGGGATCGGCAGCGCGAGTAACCGTGAAAACGCCGGGGACTGCTCGCCCAGGTCGACGAGACGACCGCCCGCGCGGAGTGCGCGGATCACGTCCTCGGAGAGCTGCTCCAGCGCCGTTTCGAGCGGGGCCCGTTCGACCCGTCCCCCGCTCGCCAGCGACCGCTCACGAAAAAGCCCCTGACGCGCGTCGAGCCTTAGGAGCGCGACCGATGCGTCCCGATCGGTATCGGCGAGCCCCTCCGCGAGCGCGACGAGCGCGGCGTCGAGGTCGGTCGCGGCACTGAGCGCATGCGCGAGCGAAGCGAGTGTTCGGGTGGTCATAATCGGGGAACGAGGAGCCCCCGGTGATGGAACGCCGAGCGCAGATCGAAGGTTCGCCGACCGCTAGGACATTGTCAACTTAAAGCGCGTTCAATTGTTCCTTGATGCGCGCCGTGCGCGGGGGTATTTTTCGGCACGATGGCGGGGCGCATTCTTCAGCTCGTGTTGCACTACGACGGACATGACTTCGCCGGTTGGCAGGTCCAACCGGCGCAGCGTACGGTGCAAGGTGAACTCGAATCGGTGCTCTCCCGCCTGTGCGACAAACCGGTGCGCGTGGCAGGCGCTGGTCGGACAGATGCCGGAGTTCATGCGCGCGGTCAGGTCGCGAGTGTGGAGATCCCGGAACATTGGACGGACGACCGGCTGCGCAAAGCCATGAACAGCATGCTGCCGCACGATCTCTGGGTGGCTCGGGTGTGCGGCATGGCACCTGGCTTTCACGCTCGGTATAGCGCGACTGGCCGGCGCTACAGCTACACGGTGGGGCTCGACGAGGGGTCCCGCTCGCCCTTTCGGCGACGCTGGGAATACACCTTTTCCCGGGCCCTCGACCGCGACACGCTGCACTGGTGTGCGGAGCAGGTCGTAGGGTTGCATTGTTTCTACGGATTCGCCGTGCGAGGGACCGCACCGGCGACCGATGGGCATCAAAGCGATGTGCGGATCTGCCGGTGGCGTGACACCGCAACAGGCATCGTGCTCGACATCGAAGCGAACCGGTTCTTGCATCACATGGTTCGGTTTCTCGTGGGCACCATGCTCGACGTGGCAAGCGGCAAGCGGCAGCGCGGGGAGCTCACGTCGCTTCTCGTGGCAACGGACAACGACGAGGTGTCGCCCCCTGCGCCGAGTGAAGGGTTGTGCCTGGAGCACGTTACGTATCCCGATGCCCTCTACCTTTCCGCCTGAGTCATCGATGCGCCTCTTTCTTGCAACTGCGTCGCTCGACGAAATCCGCTGGGCTACTGAGGCCGGCCTCATTGACGGTGTCGTGGCGACACCGACCGTGGTCACCTCGGAATTGCCCGGCGCTGACGTGCGCGAGGTGATTACCGAAATCGCCCGTGCCACGCGCCTGCCTCTCTGCGCGAGTGTGCCGGCCATCGGCGCGGCCGACATCATTAAGGGCGCGCGCGACCTCGCCAAGCTCAGCGATCATGTGATCATCGCGATCCCATTTATCGAAGACTCGGTGCCCGCCATCAACAAGCTGTCGGCCGACGGCGTGCGCGTGGCGGCCACCCTCGTCTATTCGGCCGCGCAGGGGATACTCGCGGCCAAGGCGGGGGCGACGATGGTCACGATCGCGATCGACGCGCTGGACGCCGTCGGGCAGGACGGCGTCGCGGTGATACGGGAACTGCGTGCGGCGTTTGGCCACCACACCGAATGCGACATCGCCGCGGCGGGGCCGTCGAGCGCAGCCACGTTCGCGGCCTGCGCCGCCGCCGGCGCCGACGTCACCATTGTCACGCCGGGCGCGTTGCACGCCTTCCTGCAACATCCGTTGACCGACCGCGGACTCGACCGCTTCCTCGGCGCCATCGCGCGCCGTCCGAAGCCACGGCGGGCGCGTTGACCATGCGGTCGGTCCTCCCGATCAGCGCGATCATCGCGATTGCCTGCGGCGGGGCGGCACCGTCGCCGTCTATCGCGCAGAACACGCGACTGCCGGAGCCAGCGGCGAGCATCAATAGCCAGCGCCGCACCGCCATCACCGAGGCCGTCGCCAAAGTGGCTCCAGCGGTCGTCACCGTGCAAACGGAAGCGGTGCAACGCACGCAGGTCTCACCGTTCGACGCATTCTTTGGGCGACAGCCGGAACAACAGATACAGTCGGGTATCGGTTCCGGTTTCATCATTCGCGACGACGGCATCATCATCACCAACGCGCACGTGGTGAATGGGGCGAGTAAAATCAGCGTGGCGCTGCGCGACGGCACCACCTACCCCGCGACGCTCAAGGGCATCGACGAGCTCAACGATCTCGCCGTCCTCAAGATCGACGCGAAGAAGTTACCCGTCGCCACCCTTGGCACCTCGCGCGGCTTGCTCATTGGCGAATGGGCGATCGCTATTGGGAATCCCTACGGCTTCATCCTCGGCAACACCGAGCCGAGCGTGACCGCCGGAGTGATCAGCGCCACCGGACGTAACCTGACGGCGCGCGCCGAGGGCAACGGCCTGTACGTGGACATGATTCAAACCGATGCGTCGATCAATCCGGGCAACTCGGGCGGACCGCTCGTGGACGCGGTGGGTGAAGTCATCGGCGTGAACAGTTCGATCTATTCACCGTCGGGCGGTTCGATCGGCTTGGGTTTTGCGATTCCCATCGATCGCGCACGTCGTGTGGCGGAAGATCTGCTCGCGCACGGCAAGGCGCGTCGCCCGTGGATTGGCGTGAAGATGGAAATGCCGACGGCAGCGGGCGCCTCCGCGCGTCAGCAGTTCGCGAGTGGCGCGACGGTCAAGAGCGTGGTCCCAGGCTCCCCCGCCGCCGCCGCCGGTTTGCAACCGGGTGACGTCCTCGTGCGATCACGGGAGCGCGCGTTGCGCAACGCGTATGATTGGGAAGCGGAGCTGCTTGAGCTCCGCGTGGGCGACAATGAGCCGCTCGTCGTCAAGCGCGGCGGCCGTGAGTTTCAGGCCACGGTGAAGATTGCCGATCTACCAGAAGTGAGCGCGGAGCGTGTGGCGGTGCTCAAGGATCTGGAACTCGTCACGCTCACGCCGGCGATCCGCGGCGAACGCAACGTGCGCACCACGCGCGGCGCGCTCATTACGAATATCGCGCAGAAGGTCGCCGACGACCTCGGGATTCAAGCGGGTGACGTGATCACCCGCATTGGCAACCCGACCATCGGCTACGTCGATCTCACGGACGCGCAGCAGGCCAAGACGGTCCTCGAGAGCCTCGCCGGGCGCGGCCAGATGCAAATGTTCTTTGAACGCAACGGCACCACCTACTATTCCGTCTTCCAGATTGGTCGATGAACGCACACTCGCGTTACAGTTCCCCACTCAGCGAACGCTACGCCTCCAAGGCGATGCTCGAGCTGTGGTCGCCGCAAACCCGCCACGGGCTCTGGCGCCGTCTTTGGCTGGCACTCGCCGAATCCGAGCGCGCACTGGGCATCGACATTTCCGAGGCCGCCGTGAACGAAATGCGCGCGCACCTCGACGATATCGACTTCCCGAAGGTCGCGGAGTACGAGAAGCGCTTTCGGCATGACGTCATGGCACACGTGCACGCCTTTGGCGAGGCCGCACCGCTGGCGCGTGGCGTGATTCACCTCGGAGCCACCAGCGCGTTTGTGACCGACAACGGTGACTTGATTCAAATGCGCCGTGGCCTCGAGTTGCTTCGAGCGCGGGTGATTGCGGTGATCGGCACGATGTCGACCTTCGCCCGTCAATGGCGCGCAGAGCCGACCCTCGGGTACACGCACTTGCAGCCGGCGCAGCTCACCACAGTCGGTAAACGCGCCACGCTGTGGTTGCAGGATCTCGTACTCGACCTCTCGGACCTCGACCACCGCATTGCCAATCTGCCGATGCGTGGAGTCAAGGGAACGACCGGAACGCAGGCGAGCTTCCTCGAATTGTTCCACGGGGATCACGACAAAGTGCGCGACCTCGATCGTCGCGTATGCGCGGCGATGGGCTTTTCCGCATCGATCCCCGTGTCGGGGCAGACCTACACGCGTAAGCTGGACGCGCAGTTGATGGGTGTGCTCTCCGGCATCGCCGCGAGTGCGGCCAAGTTTGCCAGCGACATGCGGATGTTGCAGGCCTTTGGGGAAATAGAAGAGCCGTTCGAGAAGGAACAGATTGGCTCGAGCGCGATGGCGTACAAGCGCAATCCGATGCGCGCCGAGCGCATCAACGCCCTCGCGCGCTTTGTGCTGTCGCTTGAGACGAACGCGAACCAAACGCACTCGGTGCAATACTTTGAGCGCACGCTCGATGATAGCGCCAACCGACGTCTCGCGATCCCTGATGCGTTCTTGACGGTTGACGCGATTCTTATTCTCCTCGAGAACATCGCGAGCGGCCTCGAGGTGCATCCGGCGCGCATCCGGGCACGCGTGATGGAAGAGTTGCCGTTCATGGCCACCGAGGAACTCATCGTGCGCGCCGTTGAAGCGGGTGGCGACCGGCAGGAGGCGCACGAAGTGATTCGTCGACACTCCATTGCGGCCGCGCGCGCCATGAAGGATGATGGCGTGGCGAATGACATGCTCACGCGGCTCGCGGCAGACCCCGCGTTTGGCGTGAACATCGACGCGGTGCGCGCCGCAGCTGACCCGCACCGATACATCGGGCGATCGCCGCAACAGGTGGACGATTTTCTCGCGGAAGTCATTGCGCCGTTACTCGCACAGCATGGCGCTGGCGCGGTTCCCACGGAGGACGTCCGGGTATGACACGTACAGTTGGCACCACCGATCTGCCGCTTCCGCGCGTTCGCCGAGGCAAAGTGCGCGATGTCTACGCCGTGGGCGATGACCGACTCCTGCTGGTCGCGAGCGACCGCGTGAGCGCGTTTGACGTCGTGATGCGGGAACTCGTGCCCTATAAGGGAGCGGTCCTCACGCAAATCACCGCGTGGTGGCTCCGGCAGTTTGAGGACGAGATTCCACATCACATGCTCAGTGCTGATGCTGACGAGATTATACAACTCGTCCCCGCGCTGGCCCCGCACCGCGAAACGTTGGCCGGCCGTTCGATGCTCTGCCGTCGCACCGAGGTCTTCCCGATCGAGTGCGTGGTTCGCGGCTACCTCTCGGGTTCGGCGTGGAAGGAATACCAAGCCACCGGCACCCTCGCCGGCGAGCCACTCGCGGCTGGCCTCGTGGAAAGCAGTCACTTTTCTCCCCCGGTGTTTAGCCCCGCCACGAAAGCGGAGACGGGTCACGACGAGAATATCACGATTGCGGTGATGCGCGCGCAGTTGGGCGAAACCACCACCGCAGCGCTCGAGCACATGGCCCGCCGCATCTACGAGCGTGGCCGTGACCTTGCCGCGACCCGAGGTATCATCATTGCCGACACGAAGTTTGAGTTTGGCTTGGTGGATGGTCGCATCATCCTGATTGACGAAGTGCTCACTCCCGACAGTTCGCGCTTCTGGCCTGCGGACCAGTACACGCCAGGACGCAGTCAACCGAGTTTCGACAAGCAACCGCTGCGCGACTGGCTCGATGTCGAGCGCCGCGCAGGACGTTGGGATGGCAATGCGCCCCCTCCCACCCTGCCAGCGGCCGTGGTCGCCGAAACGAGCGCGCGTTACCTCAATGCGTTCTCGCGCCTCACTGGTTCCGCCCTAGACCTCCCGAGGATTTCGTGAACGTCGCTAGAGAAGGCATTCCGTTCATTGTCATTGCGGTCGCGATTGCGTCGGGGGCATTCTTGCTCGCGGTGACGAAGCGCTCCTGGCCGCTCTGGCTCCTGGCGTTTCTGCTCCTGCTCATTGCGCTCTGGGTGGCGTATTTCTTTCGCGATCCCGAACGCACGGGCGAGCGGGGTGATACGCTGGTGATTGCTCCGGCCGACGGTCGGATCGTGCACCTAACCGAAGTGGACGAACCCTCATTCATTCACGGCAAGGCACTCCGCATTTCGATCTTCATGAACGTGTTCAATGTGCACGTCAACCGATATCCGGTGAACGGCACAGTGGACTACGTGCACTACAATCCCGGCAAGTTCCTCAACGCGGCCGTTGAAAAATCGAGCCTTGAGAATGAACAGATGTCGGTGGGCATCACCTCAGGCCCCCGGAAGATTCTCGTACGCCAGATTGCCGGCCTCATTGCGCGGCGGATCGTCACGTACAGCAAGGTTGGAGATGCGGTGCGTCAGGGCGAACGCTTTGGCCTGATTCGCTTCGGCTCACGGGTCGACGTGTTCGTCCCGACGAACGCGAAGATTCGCGTCAAGATTGGGGAAACCACCGCGTCCGGAACGACCGTGCTGGCGGAGCTACCGTAAATGAAGCGGCCTCGGCTCCCGCGCCCCTCGATGGTCATGTTGCCGAACGGTTTCACCCTCGGCAATCTCTTCTGCGGCGTATTTGCCATCGTCAGTGCCACACGAGGCGAGCTGAATCTCGCCGTCACGTGTATTCTCGTCGGCGGCGTCTGCGATGCGCTGGATGGTCGCGTAGCGCGTGCCACCAATACCGGAAGTCGCTTTGGCGAAGAACTGGACTCACTCGTCGATGCCATTTCCTTTGGCCTCGCGCCAGCGCTCATTATGTACTTTGCGGTCCTGCGCCGCGATAACTGGGACTGGCTCTTTGTGTTCTGGTTCGCCGCCTGCGCTGTGATGCGGCTGGCGCGTTTCAATGTGGAGCAAGCCGGCCAATCGAAGCGGTATTTCCGCGGACTGCCGAGCCCGGCAGCAGGCGGAGTACTGGCGTCGTACTACTGGTTCAGCCAAACGTCGCTGTTTCAGCAGACGTCCATCGGCGACCTGCCGTGGCATACGTACGTGCGCATCCTGATGGCCACGCTGTCGTTCCTCATGATCAGCAACGTGCCGTATCTCGCGTGGCCTACCTTCAATCTCCGAAGCTGGCGCGGGGTGATGGGACTCCTCGTATTCGTGGGACTCGGCGTGGGGCTCGTGTTTCTCCCGAAGCAGTTCTTCTTCCCCGTCGGCTTGCTGTACGTCGTGACGGGTGTGCTGGCTGCGGTGGTCGGCGGATTATTGGAAAAGCAGATCCAGCGCACGGCTGAGCACGAGGTCGAGGGGATCGAGGCCTATGAACTGCCTGAAGATGAAGCGGATGATGCGGACACTGATGATGACGTAGTTCCCGGCAATGCGGTGGCCGCGCGCGACAGCGAGCAGAGCCGTCGCCGCCGCCGTCGCCGCCGCGGTCGTCGCGGCCCTGGCTCCTCCCCTGACAAAGACCAATCCGAGGGTTCACCGGAATGACCCGCTATCGCGTTGCTGTTCACATCGTCCCGCGCCGCGGGTTGCTCGATCCACAGGGGAAAGCCGTCGCCGATGCGCTACACACGCTCGGATTCAGCGCGGTCACTGACGTGCACGTGGGGCGTCACATCGTGATTGAGTCCGACGCTGCGGATGCCGCGGCCGCTGAAGCATCCGTGCGAGCGATGTGCGACAAGTTGTTAGCCAATCCCGTCACCGAAGACTACGAGATCGCCAGTGTCCGCACGGCGGAGGGCGCGTGAAAGTCGGCGTCGTTCGATTCCCCGGCTCCAACTGCGACGAAGACGCCGTGCTCGCCGTTGTGGAACAGTTGCACGAAGAAGCCGTGTTGCTCTGGCATAAAGATCACGACCTGCAGGGGTCGGATCTCATCATCCTCCCCGGCGGGTTCAGCTACGGCGACTACCTCCGCTCTGGGGCCATTGCTCGGTTCAGCCCGATCATGCAGGAAGTGGTGGCGCACGCCAAGCGCGGTGGACCGGTGATTGGCATCTGCAACGGCTTCCAGATTGCCTGCGAGGCGGGACTCCTCCCAGGTGCCCTGCTCCGCAACGACAGTCTCCAGTTTCGCTCCATGCAGGTGACAATCCGCGTCGAGCAAACAAACAGCTGTTTGACGCGCGCCGCGACCAAGGGCCAGTTGTTAACGATGCCCATTGCCCATGGCGACGGCCGCTACACCGCCGACGACGCGACCATCGCACGACTTGAGGGTGAAGGGCGCGTGGTCTTTCGCTACGTGGATGCAACGGGCGAAGCGGTCTCGGCGGCAAACCCCAACGGCTCTCTTCACAACATTGCTGGCGTCGCGAACGACGCTGGCAACGTCGTCGGCCTAATGCCCCACCCCGAGCGCGCAGTCGACGCGCTGCTTGGCTCGGCCGACGGCCGAGTGTTGATGGAATCCATGCTCGTCGCCGCTCACGCCTGATCGGAGTCCCCCATGCACCGTCTCCTCTATCTTCCATGCGTTCTGCTCGCCGCCTCGCTTGGCGCGCAGACCGTGATCAATCCTGGAATGACACGCGCGGACGTTGTCACGGCGCTCGGCAAGCCCCTAGCCGAGCGCACGTCCGGCACGCAGACCTTCCTCTTTTACAAGAACGGCGTCGAGAAGCGCGTTGGGATGAACGATCTCGTTGTTCTCGAGTCGGACAAGGTTGTCGATGCGGTGTTTCGCGCCCCCAGCCGAACGTACTCTGGGAAGAGCTCGTCTCCCGTTGAAGTCACGGCGGCCGCTGCACGGGCTGAGGGACGAAAAGCGCGCACTATCCGCGACAGTAGTTCGTCGGCTGCCCCTGCCGCACCGAAGGTCGCCGCTCCCGCAAAGAAGCCAGGGGTGCTCCCCGCGGAAGACATCCAGCAGGTCGAAGTAGCGAGGCCGATACCACCAGCCGCCCGCAAGGATGCGCCGACGGCCGCACCACCGGTTGATCCCAAAGCGAGCCCCGCTCCAAAAAAGGTTGTGCCAGCTACCAAGGCGCCGCCCGCAAAAAAGCCCTGACCGCCACCACACTCATTTCGCGAGCAACACTTCTGTGACTGCCGTCTCCCGCCCTGGCGATCCCGTTATCACTCCGGCTCTCGTAGCCGAGCATGGGCTCACGCCGGACGAGTACGAACGCCTGATCAACATGCTGGGCCGCACTCCCACCTTTACCGAACTGGGTGTGGTCAGCGCGCTCTGGAGCGAACACTGCTCCTACAAGCACTCGCGCCCAGTCCTCAAGACGCTGCCGACCACGGCACCGTGGGTGTTGCAGGGCCCGGGGGAGAACGCGGGTGTCATCAGCATTGGTGATGGGCTGGCGGTGGCCTTCAAGATTGAATCGCACAATCATCCGAGCGCGGTAGAGCCGTACCAAGGAGCCGCAACAGGTGTTGGCGGAATCCTCCGTGACGTCTTTACCATGGGCGCGCGACCGATCGCCATGCTCAACTCGTTGCGCTTCGGATCACTCGATACGCCGCGGGTCCGCTACCTTGTGGGTGGCGTAGTCAAAGGCATCGGCGACTATGGCAACTGCATGGGCGTGCCGACCGTCGCCGGAGACGTGATGTTCGATGCCGCGTACGAAGGCAATCCGCTCGTCAACGCGATGTGTGTGGGGATTCTCCGTGAGGACGAACTCATCCGCGCCAAGGCAGAAGGGGTGGGCAATACGATTATGGCGGTGGGCGCCCGTACCGGCCGCGACGGTATTCACGGCGCGAGCTTTGCTTCGGAAGACCTGTCGCATGAGAACGACGCCAAGCGACCACGCGTGCAGGTGGGCGATCCCTTCACGGAGAAGTTGCTCCTCGAAGCGACGCTCGAACTCATTGCCAGTGGCGACTGCGTGGCCATTCAAGACATGGGAGCCGCGGGGCTCACGTCGAGCAGCGCGGAAATGGCAGAGCGTGGCGACGTCGGAATTGTGATCGACACGAGCAAAGTGCCCGCGCGCGAGACCGGCATGACGCCGTACGAGATTCTGCTCTCGGAATCGCAGGAGCGGATGCTCGTGGTGGTAAAGAAAGGACGCGAGCAAACAGTCCGCGACATTCTCACCAAATGGGACCTTCACGCGGCGGTCATCGGCGAGGTGATCGCCGAGCCGGTGTACCGTGTCGTGGAGGGCGATCGCGTCGTCGCCGAGTTCCCCGGCACGCGACTCGTCACCGATTGCCCGCAGTATCATCCGGAAGCGCGTGAGAGCGAGGCCATCATAGCCCTGCGAGCGCGCGACGTACACGCGATCGCCGAACGCCCCGAAGAAGCCGATCCGTTCTGGACACTGCAGCAACTGCTCTCCTCGCCGACGATTGCCAGCAAGCGCTGGATCTATCGTCAGTACGATTCAACGGTTCGCACCAACACCGTGATTGGCCCCGGTGGTGGCGATGCGGCCGTGCTGCGCATCCGTGGCACGACTAAGGCGCTCGCCGTCAAGACCGACTGCAACGGCCGGTATGTGTATCTCGATCCGCGAGTCGGCGGGCAGATTGCAGTGGCCGAAGCGGCCCGCAACGTGGCGTGCGTCGGTGCGCGCCCGCGCGCCGTGACCAACTGCCTCAACTTCGGAAACCCCAAGCGTCCCGACATCTTCTTCCAGTTCCGCGAAGCCGTCGGCGGCATGGGCGATGCCTGCCGTGCACTCGACACCCCGGTGACTGGCGGTAACGTGTCGCTCTACAACGAGAGCCCCCTCGGCGCGGTGTACCCCACGCCGACCATCGGCATGGTGGGAGTCATCGACAACGTTGCGCATATCACGCGCCTCCGCTTCACGGAGGTGGGCGACGCCATTGTGCTCCTCGGCGAGCCGACCAACGAACTCGGAGCGAGTGAGTACCTCTCCTGGATTCACGGGGTGGTGGCCGGTGCCCCACCGGCGTGTAATCTCACGCAGGAACGGGCGCTGATCGATGCGCTGCTCGAGAGCATCGCGGCCGGCCACGTGCGCTCGGCGCACGACTGCAGTGAAGGCGGGCTCGCCGTGGCGCTTGCCGAGTGCGCCATGGCCGATACCGACGCGATGATGGGCGCCGAAGTGAACTTGACCCCGTGGGCCGCGTTGCCGCTGCGCGCGCTGCTCTTTGGTGAGGCACAGGGACGCGTCGTGATTTCGACGGCGAATGCCGACGCGGTGATCGCGGTGGCCAAGCGCTTCGGTGTTCCGGCCACGCGCATTGGCACGGTACAACCGGCCACGAGCGGCCTTTGCATTACTATTGGCACGCGCACGGTCTCTGCACCGCTGGCGCCGTTGGCCGACGCTTTCCATGAAGCAATCCCGCGCGCCATGCGGCGCGCCCCTGCCGAAACCGTATCGAGCGCCGTAGCGGCGGGAGCGACGAACTAATGTGTGGCATTTTTGGAGTGGCGGGAAACCCCGCCGCAGCAAGCCTCACGAACCTCGGCCTCTACTCGCTGCAACACCGCGGACAAGAGTCTGCCGGTATCGTCGCGGTCGGCAATGGTGATGCGCATGGCTATCGCGCCATGGGGCTCGTGGGCGAGCAGTTCGATGCCGAACGCGTGGCCCAACTCCCAGGGAGCACCGCCATCGGCCACACGCGCTACTCTACTGCGGGCAGTTCCACGATTGAGAACGCGCAGCCCGCGTTGGTGAACTTCAAGAGCGGACACATCGCGCTCGCGCATAACGGAAACCTCACCAACGCCACGGAGATTCGCGAGAAGCTCGAGGCGCACGGGTCCATTTTCAGCTCCACGATGGACAGTGAAGTGATTGTGCACCGGCTCGCCCGTTCGATGGCCACACAGCCTGAAGATCAACTCGCCGAGGCGCTGCAGGGTGTTGAGGGTGCGTATTCGCTCCTCGTGCTGATCAATGAAACGTTGCTCGCGGCGCGTGATCCGCACGGCTGGCGTCCGCTGGTGATGGGGCGCCTCGGCGATGCCGTGGTGTTCGCGTCGGAGACGTGTGCGCTGGATATCGTCGGTGCAACCATTGAGCGCGAGATCCTCCCCGGCGAAATCGTGGCCGTTGATGCCACCGGCGTTCGCTCGCTGCAACTGCCGCCGTCCAAGCAGCTACATCGGTGCGTGTTCGAATATGTATATTTTGCGCGCCCCGACAGCCAGGTGTTCGGTGGCTCGGTGGATCGTGCCCGCCGCGCACTCGGGCGCCGGCTCGCGCAGGAACATCCGGCCCCCGGCGCTGACTTTGTTTTTGCCGTTCCGGATTCCTCCAACGCGGCGGCTCTTGGTTTTGCGGAAGGCTCCGGGCTTCGTCTGGAGCATGCGCTCATTCGCAATCACTACGTCGGGCGCACCTTCATTCAGCCCACGCAGGCGGGTCGCGACGCCAAAGTGCGCGTCAAGTACAACGCCGTGCGCGACGTCTTGCAAGGCAAAAGCGTGGTGATGGTGGACGACTCCATCGTGCGCGGCACCACGACTCGCGGTCTCGTGGCGCTCGTGCGGGCCGCCGGTGCCCGCGAGGTGCACATGCGCGTGGCCTCGCCGCCCATCACGCACCCGTGCTGGTACGGCATCGACACGCCCGAGCGCGACCAACTCATTGCCGCGCGCCTGCAACTGAGCGATATCGCCAAGGAATTCGGTGTCGATACTCTTGGCTACATCTCGCGAGATGGGATGCTCGAAGCGGTTCCAGGCGGTCCAGATGGTTTCTGCCACGCCTGTTTCAGCGGTGAATACCCCACCCGTCCGCCGACCATCCTCAAGAAAAACCGTCTGGGCGGGCACTAACGATCGGTACGTTGACACCGCTCGGTAGCGTTGCCGCAGTCACACGGAAAGCACGAACAGCGACAGGGTCGGCACCAAACGGTGCCGACCCTGTTTGCATGTTACTCCGAGCGTAGCCCGCCCAGCGAAACCGCCGTCCCAGCCCCCGCCGCCAACGCTTGCGTATAGATGTGGCGAAGCGCCGCCACGTCCTCCACGGCCAGCCCGAGCGACTTAAACAACGTGATGTCGCCGCGCTCCTTGCGACCCGCCACGCGCTTGAGCAGCACGTCGCCGAGCTCACCTCGGATGTGCGAGTCGTCAATCGCCCCCTCGTCGCGCGCAAACAGAAAATCACCCGATTCCTTGAGCGTGGACTCGCGCCGATCCACAAACATGCGCGCGCGAGCCACGGCGGAGGCATCCAGCTCACGTGCCACCGGGAGCGACGCACCCACGGCATTCACATGCGTGCCCGGTGCCAGCCACGCCCCCTCTAGGATCGGCGTGCGCGCACCGGTGATGGTGCAGACCACGTCCGCGCCGGCCACCGCCTCGCGCGCGGTCGACGACACCACGATCTCAGCGGACGAATGCCGACGAGCGCGCTCGGCAAAGGCCTCCGCTCGAGCACCCGACCGACTCCATACGCGCACTTTGCGTATGGGACGCACCGCGCACACCGCCTGCAAGTGCGGGAGCGCCAACACCCCAGCCCCCAGCAGCGCCAACTCGCTCGCGTCGTCATTGGCCAGCAGGCGCGTGGCGAGCCCTGACACCGCCGCCGTCCGAATGGCGGTGATCGACGAGGCGTCCGCAATCGCGAGGAGCGTTCCGTGTGCCGCGTCAAAGAGCAGCACCACGCCAATGTGCGAGTCAAAGGGCGTCGCCTCGTTGCCCGGGAACACCGTAATCACCTTGGCGCCGATCGCCGCCTGCGAGCCCTCTCCCACAATCGCGGGCATAGTCCCAAAGGCGTTCGGCGTGCCCTCAAGGCGCAACACCGTGCGCAGGGGTAGTTGTGCCTTCCCCTCTGCCACGCTGCGCAGTGCGTCGGCCATCACGTCAATACAGTCGGGCACGGGGAGGAACCGGGCCACGTCGAGGTGCGAGAGCAGGAGTGTTGTCATGCGCGGAAGGATGCCACGCGGCGGCGTGCCGCGCAAAGGGGCGTCCATTTTCCCCGAACCCCCACAGGCAAATACCTGACGGACTGGGGATCCCGCGCAGCGTACTATAAAGAAAGGCGACAACTTCCGGGAGCGCGCATGGCACAGAACGTCTTCTTCTTCGGTAGCGGCAAAGCCGAGGGCACCCGCGAATGGCGTGATCTGCTCGGCGGCAAAGGAGCGAATCTTCACGAGATGACGAATCTCGGGATTCCCGTGCCGCCGGGATTCACAATTAGCTGCGCGGTCTGCGACGAATATCTCGCCGATGGCTCCACTCCGCCCAACCTCCGCGCCGAAGTGGCCAGCGCGCTCGCGCGCCTTGAGGCGGCCGTCGGCCGAAAGCTCGGAGACCTCAACGACCCGCTGCTCGTGTCCGTGCGATCTGGCGCGCGCGTCTCCATGCCCGGAATGATGGAAACGATTCTGAACCTCGGCCTCAATGACGAAACCGTAGAGGCCCTCGCACGTCAGAGCGGCAACGCTCGGTTTGCCTGGGATTCGTACCGGCGTTTCCTCCAGATGTACGGCGACGTCGTGATGGGTGTACCGAGTCAAAAGTTCGAACAGCTGCTCGGCGCCAAGCGCATGTTGTCCGGCGCGCACACCGACGCGGAGATTCCAGCCGACGTCCTCAAGGTGCTCGTCGGCGAGTACAAGGCACTCGTGCAGCACACACTCGGCCGCTCCCTTCCCATGGACCCGCAAGAACAGCTCTGGGGCTCCGTTGAGGCCGTGTGGCGTTCGTGGACTCTCAAGAAGGCGGTGGACTACCGTCGCGTGAACAATACTCCCGACGCGCCCGGCACCGCCGTGAACGTGATGGCGATGGTGTTCGGCAATCTGGGCGACGACTCCGGCACTGGCGTGGCCTTCACGCGCGACCCCTCCACCGGCGAACGGCGCTTTTACGGTGAGTTCTTAGTGAATGCACAGGGCGAGGACGTCGTCGCTGGCATTCGCACGCCACTTCCCATCACGGCCATGGCGGACGCATTTCCTGACGCATACGCCGCGCTCATGAAAGTGCAGGATACTCTCGAGAAACACTTTCATGACATGCAGGATCTCGAGTTCACGGTGGAGCGCAAGACGCTCTATATGTTGCAGACACGCACCGGCAAACGCACGGTGGCGGCGGCACTGCGCATTGCGCACGAGATGGTGGCCGAGGGACTGATCACCAAAGCGGACGCCGTGAAGCGTGTGCGCCCAAGCCAACTCGATCAACTGTTGCATCCGGTGCTGGATCCGCGCACGAGCTCAACGGTGCTGGCCGTCGGACTGCCGGCAAGCCCAGGCGCGGCCAGCGGTCAAGCCGTGTTCGACGCCGACGAAGCCGAGCGCCGCGCGTCTCGCGGCGACGCGGTGATTTTGGTGCGCGAAGAAACGACGCCAGAAGATTTCCATGGCATTGTTGCGGCGCGTGCCGTACTCACCGAACGCGGGGGGATGACCAGTCACGCGGCGGTGGTGTGCCGCGGAATGGGAAAGGTTGCCGTTGTGGGGTGCAAGGACATCAGCGTCGATGTCACGCATCGTCGCTTTACGGTGGGCGACACCGTGATCAACGAACGC
>CANIWQ010000013.1 GCA_947471365.1 Gemmatimonadota bacterium
CGGAGGGGGTGCTCACGCGGCTGATTCAGGACGACCCGTCGCTCGAGGGGATTGGGCTCGTGGTGTTCGATGAGTTTCACGAGCGGAATCTCGTGGCGGATCTTGGGTTGGCGCTCGCGTTACAATCCGCGGAGTTGTTGCGCCCCGACCTGCGGTTGCTCGCCATGTCGGCCACGCTCGACGGCGAGGCGGTGGCGCGCCTGCTGGGCGGGGCGCCGATGATTACGAGCCAGGGGCGTGCCTATCCCGTGGAAACGGTGTATGTGCCGCGGCGCGCGGATGTGTGGATTGAGCCAACCATTGCGACCGTAGTGGAACGTGCGCTTGCGGATCACGAGGGCGATGTGCTCGTCTTTCTTCCGGGTGCTGCGGAAATTCGGCGCACGGCAAGCGCGCTCGCCGGGCGCGACCTCCCCCCGCGCACGAGCATCTATACGCTCCACGGCACCCTGCCCCTCGAGGAACAGGACCGCGCGATTGCGCCGAGCCCACCGGGCTGCCGCAAAGTCGTGCTCGCCACGTCGGTGGCGGAAACGAGTTTGACCATCGAGGGTGTCCGCGTGGTGGTGGATAGCGGACTCGCGCGCGTGCCACGGTTTTCGGCGCGGTCGGGCATGCAACGACTCGAGACGGTGCGCGTTTCGCAGGACGCGGCAGAACAGCGGCGCGGTCGAGCCGGACGCGTGGCGGCGGGCTTCTGCTATCGTCTGTGGAGCGAAGGGGAGCATGCCTCGTTGCCCGAGCGGCGCCCGCCGGAAATTCTCGAAGCGGACCTCGCCCCACTCGCGCTGGAGCTGGCGGCGGCTGGTATCGACGATCCCGCCACCCTCGCGTGGATCGATGCGCCGCCGGCGGGCACGTACGCGCAGGCCCGCGCGCTCCTCGCGTCGCTCGGCGCGCTCAATGCCGAGTTGCGCATCACGCCGCACGGGCGGCGCATGGCGGGTGTAGGGATTCATCCGCGGCTGGCGCATCTCGTGATTCGCGGCATCGAGATGCAGTGCGGTGCCCTCGCGTGCGACGTCGCGGCCCTGCTCGCCGAACGCGATCTGTTGCGGGGCGACGCGGCGCGCGGTGATTCAGACTTACGCACGCGAGTGGAACTGCTCCGCGCGCCCGGCGCGGAGCACGACGCGCGCGTGGACCGTGGCCGACTCTTTCAGATTCGAGACGAAGCGCGGCGACTGCGCGGCGAACTCGGCGTACGCGGCGACGCAGAGGATGTGGATCGCGACGCACGGTGCGGAGACCTCGTGGCGCTGGCGTACCCGGACCGCGTGGCGCTCTCGCGCGGCGGGCGCACACGGTTTGTGATGCGCAATGGCCGCGGCGCCAAGGTGGACGATGCCTCACCCCTCGCGGGCTCTCCTTGCTTGGCCATTGGCGACACCGACGGCGATGGCGGCGAAGCCAAGGTGTACCGCGCGGTGCCGTTGACGCGCGAGCAACTTGAGACGCTCTTTGCCTCAGACATCGAGCGCGAAGAGGTGGTGGAGATTGACGACGCCACGGGTGCCGTGCGGGCCATCACGCGCGAGCGCCTTGGCGCCCTTGTGCTGCGCGAACGCCCGCAACGCGAACCGAATGCCGATGCGATGCGCCGCGCCATGCTGGACGCGGTGCGCCGCGCTGGCGTGGCCGCGTTGCCGTGGAGCGACGGTGCGCGACGCACGCGCGAGCGCATGGCCTTCGTGCGTACGATCCATGCGGATTGGCCAGACGTCTCCGACGACTCGCTGCTCGCCGACCTCGACCAGTGGCTCGGCGCGCACCTCAGCGGCGTGCGCAAGCGCGCTGACCTCGCCAAGCTCGACCTCGGCAGCTTTCTGCTCGATCTCCTCGACTGGAAGCAACGGGCCGCGCTCGATTCGCTGGCGCCCACGCATCTCACGGTGCCGAGCGGGTCGCGGATTCCGGTGGATTACGCCAATCCGGAGAGCCCTGCCCTGTCTGTGCGATTGCAGGAAATGTTTGGGGCGTCGGACACGCCGCGTGTCGGGGGCGAGCGAGTGGCCGTCACGCTCCATCTGCTTTCCCCGGCCCATCGGCCGGTGCAGGTAACGCGGGATCTCGCTGGGTTTTGGCGCGGTTCGTATTTCGAGGTACGGAAGGATATGCGGGGGCGGTACCCGCGGCACTATTGGCCCGACGACCCGCTGCAGGCCGAGCCGACGAAGCGCGCCAAACCGCGGTAACGGCCGCCGTTTCGCTCGTTGGCGCGCCGCAAAACCGGCGCCCGTTCGGAACCGTGCTGGATCGGTGCCGCAACGGTGCGGGAGCCGTGTTGGAGGCGTGTCGGCGGAGCGCGTGGTGGGGTATTTTCACTCTATGGTATTCGCGCCCCCCCGGCTCCGCCTCGTATTGGCAGCGATGCTGCTCGCCAGCGCATGGCCGCAGACGGTGCGCGCGCAGCGGATTGCCTGCACCGCGCGCCATCCCATGGTGGACGCGGTGGCCATCACCGGCAATGCGCGCGTTTCGACGAGCGACCTTGAGCCGGTCATCCGCACGGAGCGTACGGGGCTTTGGCGGCGCTGGTTTGGATGGAACACCGGCACCCTCACCTGCCTCGACACCATCGAGTTGCGCTCCGATGCGACGAACATTGCCGCGTTCTACGATTCGCGCGGCTACGCGGGCACTCGGGTACAGAGCACCGTCACCCGACGCGGCGATAAACGCGCGCAGGTGACCTTTGTGGTGCGCGAGGGGAATGCAGTTCGCATTAACTCTGTCGTCGTGGCGGGGCTGCCGGCTGAGGCGGCCGATGCCCGCGCGATTCAGCAACGGTTGCTGCGGACGGTGTACGACGATTCCGTGCTGAAGTTTGTGCGCGACTCGGTACAGCAGTTGGTGAAGGAAGCGGGCTTTGCGCATGCACGAGAGCCGCTCGACTCGAGCCGACGCGATACCACGGCGCACCGCGGCACGGTGCACTTTGTGTTCCGGCCTGGGCCGGTGACGCGCATTGGAGCGATTGCCATTCGCTTCTCCGATTCCACGCGGCCCCCTGCGCTCTCGGCAGACGCGGTGCGCGCGTTGCTGCGGCTACATAGTGGCGATCGCCTCGACTCGCGTGAAGTCGCCACGAGTCAGCGCGACCTCTACGCCACGGAGTTGTACCGCACGGTGCGCATCGACAACGTGCCGGTCGACAGTACGCACGATTCGCTCGTAGTGCAGTTAGCCGAGGGTGACCGCCGTCGCCTGCGCACCACGGTGGGATGGGCCACCCTCGATTGTTTTCGCGCCTCGGCGCGATTGGTGGAGCAGAATCTCGCCAACACGGGAAACCGTCTCGAAGTCACGGCGAAGCTGTCGAAGATCGGTATGGCGCATCCGTTTGGCGGATTCTCCGGATTGTGCGCGTCGGAAACGCGCGACGACCCATTCAGCCGCAACCTGAACTACTACGCCGGTGCGACGCTGAATCTGCGCGGCGTACTGGGCGCACAGTTGCGCCCGAGCCTCACGCTGTTCACTGAACGGCGCTCCGAACCCTTTGCGTATCAGCAGCAGACAGACGTCGGTGTGATTGCTGCTGTGGCGCGCGAACTCGGCACGCGGCTCGTTGGCACAGCGCAGTACCAGTACGTGGACGGCAAAACGGTGGCGGACCGGTCGGTGAGCTGCACGACCTTCGGGTTCTGCCGTCTCGAAGATCTCACGAGCTTTGTGCTCCCGAGTCCCGTGCATACGATTGGCGGCTCACTCGCGCGAAATCCGTTGTTACCCACGAGCGACCCCGACCACGGGTATCGCTGGCAAGTGGAGCTGCGCTACGGGCACACGCAGATTTCGCGCATCCTTCCCCTCGACTTTGCGCACATTCAGGGCGAGGCCGCGTCATACCGAGCCCTCGGCGACAATCTCGTGCTGGCCACTCGCGTACAGGCTGGGTTTGTCTTTGCGCCGAGTGATCGTTCGGTATTGTTGCCGCCACAGGAGCGGTTTTATGCCGGCGGGCAGAACACGGTGCGCGGCTTCGGGCAGAATCAACTTGGCCCCGGTTCATACATCGTTGATTCGTATGTGACGCGCACGCTCGCCGATGGCACGGTCGTGGGTGAGGCTGGTGCAGCAAGTTCGGTGTTGCGCATTGCCCCCAGCGGCGGCAACGCCATGTGGGTGGCGAATATTGAACTACGCACACGGCGCGGCTGGCCGGCCGACTTGTTGCATTGGGCCGCGTTCGTGGACGCTGGGCAGGTCTGGAATTCCAATGATGTGTTCAGCGTGCTCAATGCGAAGCCGCGCGTCACACCAGGACTCGGCGTGCGACTCGTCACGCCCATCGGGCCATTCCGCGTGGACGTGGGATACAATCCGTATCCGCTGGCGTCTGGGCCAGCGTTTTACGTGGTGGGTGGTGATCTCGCGAACGGAGTGCTGGGCACGGTCACTTGCGTGAGCCCCGGCACCGCCGATCCGCTCCCCGGCAGTACGCATGCGGCCGCGCTGAGTTGCCCCGTGAGTTACACGCCGCTCAAGCGCGGCGGACTGCTCCCGCGCCTCGCGTTCCACTTCAGCATTGGGAATGCGTTTTGACACGCCGCGCGCGATTCCTGAAGATTGGGTTCGCTACGGCTGCATGCGTGGTCGCGTTGGCTGTTGCGATTCCACTGTTCGTGGTGCGCACCACGACCGGGCGTGATTGGCTACGGCGCACGTTGGTCGCGCAGGTCAATGCATCGCTTCAGGGGCGTGGCACCCTGCGACTGGCCCATCTCGACGGTGGGTTCGGCAGTCCGGTGGTGGCCGACTCGCTGACGCTGCTCGATGCGAAGGGCGCGCTGGCGATGAAGGCGGCGCGCATCACGGTGGACGTGGATCTGTGGCGCGCCGTGCGCGGAGACGCGCGCATTCGCTGGCTGCTGATTGATCACCCCGAGGCTCGGCTCGTGCAGGACCGTGACGGGCGCTGGAATATTGACCGCATCTTCGCGTCAGGGCGACCCGCGAGCACGAGTCCCTCTGCCATGCGCGTGACGCTCGACAGCGCCGAAGTGCGCGAGGGGCGGTTGGAACTGGTGCAGCCCGACAGCGGCACCAAGCGTGACACGCACCGTGTGTTCAGCGGGCTCTCCGTAGCGCTTGGGAGCACGCGCATCATGGACCCTGCCGTCGCGGGTGGGGATGCGCTCCTCAAACGATTGGCGGTGGTCATCGACGCCCCGCCCGTGACGCTCCCGCTCGTCGCTGGGCGCGTGCGCTGGTGGAAGGACTCTCTCGCGCTCGACCTCCCTGAGTTGCGGCTTGGTGTTACGCATGGCCGAATGACCGGACGTGTGTCGTGGGCGGCTAAAGGCGAGGCGCGCATTGACCTGCAGGCGACGCTCGACACGATCGCGGTGAAGGAACTCGCCTGGATGTCGCCGCTGTTACCAAAGTCCGGCACCGGGAGCACGGAACTGCGTGTGCGGAATGCTGCCGAACGAGGCGCGCTCGCCTACGAACTCACGAAGCTCGACCTTCGCGCGTCGCAGTCGCGCCTCACCGGCGCGCTCACCGCCGTCGTGGGACGCACCGTGAGCATTCGCGATCTCGCGCTCACGGCGCAGCCGTTTGACGTGGCGCTGTTGCACGAACTGTTTGGCGAGTCGCTGCCGAAGAAGCCGTGGGATGGTTTTGTGGAAGGCACGGTGCGCGCCAGCGGCGGCCCTCTCCGCGCGATGGTGTTCGACACGATCGCCCTCACTTGGCATGATCGGCACGCCAAGGGCGCCATGGCACGCTTGACGATCAGCGGCGTGGTGGATGCATCGGGGCCCCAGACGGTGCTCCATGATTTTGCGGTGCGCTTTACTGACATGGACACGCGCGTCGCCGGTGCGGTGACGCCAGCGGCGGATTCGCTGCACGGCACGCTGCGCGGCTCGTTGGTGCTCGAGGGACCGACGAACAATCTGCGCTTTCACGATCTCGTGGCGTGGCACACCGATGGCCTTTTGCAGCCGTCGCGCGTGAGTGGTGCGGGACGCATTGCGTCGGACGTCACGACGCCGTGGCTCGAAGCCACGCTGAGCCTCGACACGATCGCGCCGGCAACGCTTCTCCGCGGACGCACCGAGGTTCCGCTCCGCGGCGTGCTCACGGGTACGCTCGACGTGCGCGCCACGGGCGACACGGTGCACTTAGAGAGTGCGTTGCGCGCCGGAAATGGACGCGCGCGATTCACCGGGCGCACCGTACTCGACAGCACGCAGTTGATCATCACCGGCAGCGCACAGCTCTCGAACGTAGATCCGCGCGTCTTGTTTGCTCGACGCGACATCCCCGCCCTGCGCCTCGACGGCTCCGCCGCTGTGAACGTGGACGGGCCGGCGACGATGCCCGATGCCCACATCCTGCTCCACCTCGACACCACGAGCATCATTGGCGCCTCTCGCGTCCGCATGGGCACCGTGCGCGCCGGGTTCGACTCGACCGGTTTTCACGTGGACACCGCCGAACTCCACGCTGCCGATTGGCAGCTGAGTGCACGCGGCCATCTCGCGAGACGCGGCGAGAGCGCGGACAGCATGACGCTACGTCTGCAGTTTGCCGCCGCCGATTCCCTGCGCTCACTCCTGCTCGACAGCCTTGGCCGCGCGGTTCTGGACTCACTCCATGGCGCACTCACGGCGGACGGAGCGCTCGTGGGCTCGATGGAAAGTTTTCGCGCGCGCGGGACGATTGGCGTGCGTGACGCGCGGCGCGGTGACGTGGGCGTGCGCAATCTGATTGGGCGCGTCTCGCTCGACCGACTCCCCTCGAATGCCACGGGCGCCGTATCGCTGCTCGCGGATGTCGTCACTATTGGCGGCTTTGCGACCAACGACGTGGGAGTTACCACAACCATTACTGACGGACGCACCGCGGCCTTTGCAGCGCATGCACGCTCCGGCGACACCCTCTCCCTCGCCGTGCGCGGCACCGGCGTCCGAGATGGCGACGACGCCCGCTTCACCCTCGACTCGCTCGCGCTCGGGCTCGGTGACGGCCGCTGGACGCTCGAGCGCGCGGTGCACGGCACGGTGACGCCATCGCTCTTTGCTTTGGACTCCGTCGCGCTCGCGAGCACCGCGGGGGCACATGTACGCGGCACCCTCCACCTCCCAGACGCCGGCGAGGTGGCAGGATCGCTGCAGCTCGCCGGAGTGGGACTGTCGGAACTCGCCTTCACGGGGCTAATTGTACCGGACTTGGCAGGGATGGTGCGCGGATCGCTGCAACTCCGCGGCACGCGCGATGCGCCCATTATGGAGTTGGTGGCGTCACTCGATTCGATCTCCGTGAACGAGCACACCGCTCCGTCTATTCGCGCGACCGTGCGGTACGCCGATCGGATGGCGCGCGTGTCGGTCAACGCGAGCACCGCCGCACACAATGCGCTCACGATTGACGGCACCGTGCCCGTCAATCTCTCCCTGCGCGCCGTGGACGACCGGCGTCCCAACGACCCATTTTCGCTCCGCGTGCGTGCCGACTCCCTGACCCTCGCCGACTTTGAGGGGCTCGTGCCGCGCGCCAGCGGGTTGGGCGGCGTGCTCCGCACCAACGTCGAACTCCGCGGCACCTGGAAGCAACTCAACGCCGTCGGTCCGCTCCGCATTGAGAACGGGGCCTTCGACCTCCCCCGTGTGGGGTTTGTCGCGCGCCGCCTCTCGCTCGACGCGGAGTTGCAGCCCGACAGCATCACCCTCCGCCGCCTGCAGTTTGCCGACGACGATGATGGCCGCAACACCATCAACGCCGAGGGAACGCTGGTGCGTCGCAATGACCGGTGGATGGTGCGCGCCACGAGTACCGCGAGCAACTTCACCGTCGTGGACGACCCGCGCCTCGCCACAGCGGTCGCCAACTGGACGCTCTCGCTCAGTGGGCCGGTGCGCGAACCGACGCTTGGCGGCAGTGTCTCACTCCCCCACGCGTTGTTTTTTATAGACAATCAGCGGCGCGCCCGCGTGGTGAACACTGCAGCCAGCGAAGACGCCGAGCTCGCCGTCGGCATGCCGATCATGTCAGGATTGCGCGTGCAACTCGGCAATGACGTGCGGCTCAAGTCGCGCGAGGCGAACGTGCAACTGAGCGGCACGGTGGAGTTGGCGGGGCAGGCCAACAATCCGTACATCCTCGGTGAGATTGACGCGAGCCGCGGCACCTACCGACTCGACCTCTCGATCCTCAAGCGTACCTTCCGCGTGGACAGCGGACTCGTGCGCATTGCCGGCACGAAGGACCAGCCGGCCGCGCTCAATATTTGGACGTCGTACCTCGTGCGCTCCAACGACGAAAACGATGCGCGCGATGTGCATATCACCGCGCATCTCTCGGGGCTCTCGTCGGCGCCGCGACTCGACCTCTCGAGCGACCTCGGCAACGCGGTGGCGCAAAGCGAGATCATCAGCTATCTGGTGTTCGGCAGTCCGAGCTTCGCGCTCGACGGTCAGCAGAGCAACGCGGTTAAGACTGCAACGGCGGCACTCGTGCCCTCACTCGGCGGTCTGCTCGAGGGCGTGCTCGGCACGGTATTCCCGTTCTTCAGCAGCCTGCAAGTGACAACCGTAGCCGGCAGTGGACCGCAAAACATTGTAACGAGCCCGCTCGATGGCTTGCTCAATAGTTTCGCGATCACCGGCGGCCGGCAGATTGGCACCGACGCATTCCTGAATCTGTCAGGCGGCGTCTGCCGAGGGAGTCGGCTCGCGTCTACCCAGAGCCCGTCGGGGTGGTTTGGCGTGGCCGCCGAATATCGGCCGCGCCTCGGACTCGGCGCGGCCGCCAGCATGGAGCCCGGCTCGAGCCCGTGCAGCGGCGTCGGGCGCTTCTCGCGTACGTATCAGGTGGGCTTCGATCTGTTCCGCGAGTTCCGCTGGAAGTAGCGGCCGTCGCTACTTCTTGGCGACCTGCTCTTCGCGCAACAGGAACTTGGCGATGGCCCACACGAGGAAGGCAACGATCAGAAAATCCACGGTCGCGCCGAGCACTTTGCCCATTTCGAATTTGATACCCACCAGCTCCGGCTTCCACTCGCGCCAGTCACCGCCAGCCGCTGAGCTCGCGCGCCCGACGATTGGCATCAGCACGCCGCTCACCACGGCGGTGACCAGATCGTTGAGCTTACCGCCAATGATCACCGCAATCGCGAGACCGACCACGCCGTAGTGCTTCAGAAAATTCGTGAATTCCTTGAGCATTGTGTCCGCCTGTTTTCGAGTGGGGGGAAGTGCCGAGCATAGCATCGCGAGAGGACGTTGCGGGAGCAAGGGGGGGGGAACGCGCTCGGGGCCGCCAAGCCTGGATTCACAGGATGGACCGTTTGTGGACAGTCTTCGGACGCGCTGTTGTGGAGCGGCCCGTGGTAGCGTAGCTTCGCGGTATGGGGTCGCTCATCGCACTCGCGCAGTCACTCGGTCTCGCCTACGCTGGCGGCATCAGTCTGTATGCGACGGTCGCGCTGCTCGGCATCTTTGAGCGCTGGGGGTGGATTGCCGCGGTGGATGGCCCACTCGCCGCCGCACGGTCGCCGTGGGTGATTGGCGTGGCGTTCACGCTCGCCGTGGTCGAGTTCGGGGCGACGTTAGTCCCTGGAATCGCGTCGGCGTGGGAAGCGGTGCACAGTCTCATTCGTCCGCCCGCCGCTGCGGCCCTCGCGGTGTTGCTCGCCTGGCACGGTGACGCCACGCTCGTACTCACCGCAGGGTTGCTCGGCGGCGCCGTTGGGCTGGCAACGCACGCCACCAAGCTCGGCGTGCGTGTGGCGATCGATACCTCACCAGAGCCGGTCACGAATTTTGGTGCGTCGGTCGCCGAGCTCGGGATGGTCGCCGGGATTGTGCTCTTCCTTTGGACGCACCCGTTCGTGACCTTCGCGGTGGCCGTCGCGCTGATGGTCGCGCTCCTCTTCGCGGTGCGATCGGTGTGGCGAACGATCCGGCGCGCGCTGACGGCCTGAGCCGCCCCGAGTTTAGGAGCCGAGTCCGAAGACTTCGACGAAGGTGATTTCGTTACCGTCGATGTCCATCACAGAAAATTCGGTGGTGCCCCACGGCTTCGCGGCCACATCATGATCAGGTGTGATGAGCGAGCGTTCGCGGTATGCGCTGTAGAGATTCCGAATTTCCGTGACTTCGATGCGGCAGATCGCGGGGATGAGCGCGTCGGGCGACTCGGGGGTAAAGAAATGCACTTCGATCGCATCCCGGCGCACCCCGCCGTAGGAGCCCGCGTTGAAACCGAACTTGAAGTCCAGCGTATCCACGTAGAAATCGATGGCGGCCCGCACGTTAGCGACGGGAAGCATCGGGATACCGCGGGCGAAGTAGGAGGCAACGGACATGGCGGGGCCGATTAGCGGGATGCGCGAAGTGACTTGGTAAGAAAGTACTGCCGGGACCCAGGCGGGAAGCCCTCGAGCGTGCCAAACAGGTGATAGCCGATCTTTTCATAGAAGGGACGCGCCTGATAGCCGAAGGTGTCGAGGTAGGCGTCCGTTGCTCCGTGCTCACGGGCGAAGGCCTCGGCGGAGGCCATGAGCCGGCTCCCCGACCCGCCGCCGCGATAGGGCTCGCTAACCCACAACTTGGCCACGTACAACCACTTCCACTTGATGTGGCCGACCAAGCCGCCGACGATGGTTCCCGCCCCGTCCCGCAGAAACACGTTGACTGCCTGCTCCTGCGGATCCCCGATTTCGGCAACGTTGTAGGCTCTCAAACCAGTGAAAACCGACTGAAGGTCCGCTGGGGAGGCCGATGGCTCCACCGAGAGGGTGGGCGCCTGTGGCTGATTGGGTGACATATCTACAAAGTTCGCCTTTCGCTCGGCCGTGGCAAGCGGCAATTTCTTAGGGATCCCAACCCCGCCCTCTACGGAGCATCGATGTTTTCGAGCCGCTACCGCCTCGCGCCACTCGCCCTGCTGATGTCTTTCGCCATGTCTGCTGCGGGCGGGCAAGCCGCCGCCAAGCCCGCTGGCAAGCGTGTGCCAGGAGCCAAGGCCGCGGCTCAAAGTGATTGGAAGTCGCTGTTTAACGGCACCAGCACCGACGCCTGGCGCGGCTTCAAAATGGACAAGCTGCCCGAAGGGTGGCGCATTGCCGACGGCACGCTCACCAAGAGCAAACCGGTGGAAGACATTGTGAGCAAAGAGGAGTTCGGCAACTTCGAACTCGAGTTCGAGTGGAAGCTTGGCAAGGGCGGCAACAGCGGGGTGTTCTACCGCGCCACGGAAGAAGAAACCAAGGTCTACTGGAGCGCCACCGAGTATCAGCTGCTCGACGACGCCGGCCATGCGGACGGCAAGAATGCTCTGACCTCGGCCGCGTCGAACTACGGGCTGTATGCGCCGCCGCGCGGCGTGGTGAAAGCCGCGGACGAATGGAACAGCACGCGCATCGTGGTGCGCGGCACGCACGCGGAACACTGGCTCAATGGGCAGAAGGTGGTGGAATACGACTACGGGAGCCCCGATTGGACCGCCAAGGTGAAGGCGAGCAAGTTCAACGATCACCCGATCTATGGCAAAGCCACCAAGGGCCACGTCGCGTTTCAGGGCGACCACACCGGCGTGCTTGCGCTGCGCAACATTCGCATTCGTGCACTCACGCTGAAGGAGCCCCAATGAACGCGGTCAAAGCGAAGCTCTCGGTGATGATGTTCCTCCAGTATTTCGTGTGGGGGAGTTGGTTCGTCACCATGGGAACGTACCTCGGGCAGACGCGTCACTTTGCCGACACGCAGATTGGCGACGCCTACGGCGCGATGGCAATCGCCGCCATTGTGTCGCCGTTCTTCATGGGGATTATCGCCGACCGGTTCTTTGCGAGCGAAAAGCTGCTCGCCTTCTTGCACGTGGTGGGCGGACTCATTCTGTGGTTTGTGAGCCGGCAAACACAGTGGGCCAACTTCTACCCACTGCTCATTATGTACGCGCTCTGCTACATGCCGACGCTCTCGCTCACCAACTCCATCTCCTTTCACCAGATCAAAGATCCGGCCAAGGACTTTCCCCTCATTCGTGTGCTCGGTACCATCGGATGGATTGTCGCTGGCATCACCGTGGGCAAAGTGCTGCACGCCGACGCCCTCGCGTTGCCGATGCAACTCGCGGCAGGCGCTTCCGTGGTGCTTGGGTTGTTTTCGCTGACGCTCCCCAACACGCCCCCCAAGGCGGCCGGTGCGCCGTTCAGCGTGCGTGACGCCCTGGGACTCGACGCACTGCAACTGCTCAAGAGCCGTGACTTTCTGATCTTTGTGCTTGGGTCGTTTCTGCTCTGCGTGCCGCTGCAGTTCTATTACACCTTCGCCAATCCCTTCCTGAACGAAATCAAGGCGCCAGAACCGGCGTTCATTCAGACGTTCGGACAGATGTCGGAGATTGGCTTCATGTTGCTGCTGCCATTTTTCCTGCGGCGTTTTGGCATCAAAACCATCATGCTCGTGGGGATGGCGGCGTGGGGGGCGCGATACTTCGCCTTTGGCAACGGCAACGCCACCACGGGGATGTGGCTCATTTATGCCGGCATCCTGCTGCACGGTGTGTGCTACGACTTCTTCTTTGTGGCCGGGCAGATCTACACCGACGAAACGGCGGGCCCCAAGGTGCGCGGTGCGGCACAAGGATTCATTAACCTTGTCACCAATGGACTCGGCTACTTCGTGGGCGCTGCGATTAGTGGGCGCGTGGTGAATGCCTATGCCACAAACAACGGCACCATGACCGTCCACGACTGGACCAAGATCTGGCCAGTACCGGCGTATATGGCGTTGGTGGTCTGTCTGATCTTCCTCGTGCTGTTCCGTCCCAAAGCTGCCGCACTGGCGAGTAGCTGATGGCGATTCTCGTCGAGGCCGCCGTCGACACCTTTGCCGATGCGCTCGCGGCCCAGGGTGAGGGGTGCCACCGCATCGAACTGTGCGGTCCGCTGCATGACGGCGGCACGACGCCGAGCGCTGGGTTGATTGCGCGGTGCTCAGACCGCTTGCTGGTGAGTGTGCATGTGCTGGTACGACCGCGCGTCGGGAACTTTGTGTATACCGACGACGAAATCGCGGTGATGGCACGCGACATCGTGGTCGCGAAAGAATTCGGCGTGGACGGCGTCGTGATCGGTGCGCTGACGCCCGAAGGTGACGTGGACTCCGAGCGGCTCGCGGAGCTGATCGCCGTGGCCAGCCCGATGCGCGTGGGTTTTCACCGCGCGTTCGACCAGGTGCGCGATCAGGACGAAGCGCTCGAACTGCTCGTCGCGCTACAGGTGGACCACATTCTGACGAGTGGCAAGGGCGCGACAGCGGCTGAGGGCGCGGCGCGCCTCAAGTCGCTCGTGGAGCGTGCCGGGGACCGCATCTGCGTGATGGCGGGCGGTTCCATCACCCCGGCCAATGCACCGGCTCTGGTGCAGGCGACCGGCGTAAAGATTGTGCACGGGCGGGCGTTTCGCGGACTGCCGCAGGCGTTGGGTAACGCGTAGTCACTCGCTCCCCCGCCCGGACTCACCGATGATTCGCCACGCGCTGCTCCGACTCGGCCGACGTCATGCGACGCTCGCGCTGTCCGCGCTGGTGCTCATGATGGCCTGCCACAGCAGCGCACCGACCGCAACGAAGGACACAACGCCCCCCACCACACCGTCGGTGTATCCGGGCTTTGACATCTCCGTGTATCCGGGCGACGCGCTGATGAACGCGTGGAAGCAGCCCGCGTCACCGTACTATTGGTCGTCGTACTACCTCTCCGCGCCGTGCCACAAGCCGCAGACGTCGTGGCTCGGCAAACGCGCCACGCTCGAGGGGATGGGCTGGGGGCTCGCCGTGATCTACGTGGGGCAACAGTACTGGACGAGCGCCGACGTGCGCGGCTCCGCCTTGCTCAAGCGGAGCGCGTCCATCGTTTCCACCACGAGCTGCACCAACGGATTGTTGAGCGCCGCACAGGGCGCGCTGGACGCCGATGAGGCGATTGCCAGCACGCAGCAAGAAGGATTCCCCGCGGGGTCCACGATATTCCTTGACCTCGAACACATGACGACCATCCCCGCCGTCATGCAGGATTATTACAAAGCGTGGGTGGAGCGGGTGTTGCGCGCGCCAACGCAGTACCGGCCAGGCATCTACTGCCACACGGCGAACGCCGCGGCCATTCAGAGTGTGGTGCAGGCGTCGTACGCGGAGTTGCGGAGAACCGACACGCCACGCTTCTGGCTCGTGGGCTCTGGCTCGGGCTTTGCGCTTACCAAAAGCCCGACGGCATCAGGGTTCACGTTCGCGAACGTTTGGCAGAACCCCAACTTCGAGCGAACGGAATCGTACGGGGGATACATCGCGACAATTGACCAAGATGTATCGTCCGTGCGATCGCCCTCCGCTCCAGCCGGAACGAACGTGATCAGAGCGACCGCACGGACCATGGCGCCTTAGCCCACCATCGACTTCATCACAAACCAGACGTTGGCCGGACGCTCTGCCAACCGACGCATGTACCACGGAAACCAGCTCGCGCCGTAACTGATGAGCGTGCGCACCGTGCGACCATCTTTGCGCAACCGCTGCTGATCGCCATCACGAATGCCGTAGAGCATGTGAATCTCATAGGCTCCGTCGGTCACCGCCAGATCGCGCGCACGTTCGATGATGCGGTTGAGCAATGGAATGTCATGAGTACCGAGAATCGGGCGGCACTCATCGCGCCCCGCGGCCTCGAGCATGCGCACCGACAAATCGAAGAACGCCTGATCGGTATCTGCCTTGGCGGGGAACGCGAGTTCATCCGGCTCGGCGTATGCGCCCTTCACGAGCCGGATGGTTGGCGAAATGGGAATGAGCGCTTCGAGATCCGCAGGCGTGCGACGCAGGTAGGCCTGTAAGCAGATACCGACCTTCTCGTGTTTGGCACGCAGCCCGCGATACAGCGCCAACGTGCGGTCCACATAACTGGAGTCTTCCATGTCGAGCCAGAAGGTGGTGCCAATGGATTCCGCTTTGGCGGCGAGCACCTCGAGCGAAGCCGCACATGCCGACTCTGAGAGGTCGAGTCCGAGCTGCGTGGGTTTGACTGAGACATGCGCTGGCACACCGCGCGCCGCCAGTTGATCAAAGAACCAGAGATAGTGATCACGCACAACGTCGGCGTCGGCGAGTGACGTGAGGTTCTCGCCGAGCTTGGTGAAGACGGTGCCACGTCCTTCGGCCGCAAGGCGCAGCGCGGCGTCGAGCGCTTCCTCGGGCGACTCGCCCGGCATGAAGCGCTTGACCGCGCGCTTCACGAACGCGCGATGCGACGCCTGATGATTGAGGAACGGGCTCTTGGATGCACGGAGCAGGAGGTTTCTAACGATTCCCATGTTATGGTTTCCAGGTTCCCTTGGCCACCTGCGGCACGAACGAGTCGTTGCCGCGCGGCGGAAAGGTAAGTGTTTTTCCTTCTTCGGCGCTCTGATACGCCGCCATCAAGACCTGCACAACTTCTACACCGTCGTCCCACGTGAGCAGCGGCTGTTCGCGGTCGAGAAACACGTTCACAAAGTGGCGGTCCTCATTTGTGTAGCCGTAGGCCGCGTATTCTTCCGGCACCACCGGCATCACGCCCTGTTCGGCGTTCTGCTTTTCCACGAGATCCTCGCCGGCGCGTCCGGTGACTTCGCGACTGAAAAAGAGCTGCAGGCCGCTGTCGAGCGAATTCCACTTCATGGAGTATTCCGGGCCAAGCAGTTCGGCGGAGAGGCGGAGCCCCGCGCCGACGTAGCTCCAACTCGTGCTCGCCTCGCCGATCGCAATGCCGCTGGGCGTTTCGAACTCGATGGTGACGCTGGCAAAATCTTCGGAGGGCCGTTTGGTGTAATCCGCCTGCATCGTCTGCTTGAGACGCTTGGCGTACTTGGGTTGTGACCACTTAAGCGAGGCGATGTGCCCCGTGACGCGCACCGGCTTGACGGTGGAGAGCGCATCACCCGGCTTGGTGAGCAGGTGTCGCACCACGAGTACGGAATGGCACATCATGTCGTTGAGCACGCCGCCGCCTTGCAAGGCGCCATTCCAAAACCAGGGCATGTGCGGTCCGCTGTGTTCTTCGGCGGCCCGTGCAAGATACGGACGTCCTGTAGTGGCAGCACCGCGCGCCCAGAGCAACGCGCGCCCCGTTTCGATGTGCGGTGCGAACAGTTGATTCTCGAGATACCCGGTGGCGATTCCGACGCCCTTCACGAGTTGATGGATGTACTTGGCTTCGGCCACATTGCGCGCGAGTGGTTTTTCGCAGGCGATGCCGCGGAGCGTTCCCTTCCCCGATTTTACGGCGTGCACAATCTCTTCGACATTCTCGACCCGCGCCTGATTGGGCCCCGTAAGCCAGAGCGCGTCGATGGTCGGGTCCGCGACCATCGCCGTGATGGACTTGTAGGCTTTGGCTTCGCCAACACCGAGCGAGCGGCTGAGCGCCGCGGCCGAGGCCGCGTTCTTGGCATTCGGGCTCCAGACGCCGAGGATGTCGGCGTCGCGCACGCCGCGCCATCCCTGCATATGGAAGCGCGCATTGAAACCGGAACCAATGAATCCAACGCCGAGTCGCGGGGAGGCCATACGGTGAAGGTGTTGAGGAAAAGGATTGGGTTGTTCACCACGGTCGAACGACTATTTCGCGAATGGAACGGTTCGCCCAACAGGCGAGCAGTCTCACCTCAAACTTAACTCAATGGACGAGACGGAGGACCTTTTTGCATAAACACCGCTTCACTGCGCGGTGATGCCCGATCGACCGCCGCGCAACACGTACTTCTGAATTTTTCCCGTTGCCGTTTTGGGCAACTCCGCCACGATTGTCATCCCTTTTGGCACTTTGAAGCCCGCAAGGCGCTCGCGCGCGAAGGTGCGCAGCTCCTCCTCGGTGAGCGTGGCATCAGGCTTGAGCACGACGAAGGCGTGCGGCGCCTCCCCCCATTTGTCGTGCGGGAGCCCGACCACGGCCACTTCCTGAATGGCGCTATGCCGCAGGAGTACGCCTTCGACTTCCACCGACGAAATATTCTCGCCGCCGCTGATAATGACGTCCTTGAGCCGGTCGCGGATGTCCATGTAGCCGTCTGGGTGCACCACGGCGGCGTCGCCAGAGTGGAAGAAGCCACCCGCAAAGGCCCGCGCCGTTGCGTCGGGGTCGCGGTAGTAACCCTCCATCACGACGTTCCCGCGCACAACGATCTCGCCGACGGTGACACCGTCGCGAGGCACATCGCGCCCTTCTTCGTCCACCACGCGTAGCTCCCCGGAGGTAATCAACTCCACCCCCTGCCGCGCTTTGATCTTCGCGCGCTCCGCTACCGGTAACAACGCGTGCGCTGCCCGCGGCTCGCACACGCTGATTAACGGCGCGGTTTCGGTGAGGCCATACACGTGCGTGATGGTCCATCCCAGCTCTTCTTCAATGCGCTCAATCGTGTGCGCCGCAGGAGGCGCGCCGGCCGTCAGGACGCGAACCCCTCGCGGCGCGCTCGCGCGCAACGCATCGGGAGCGCTCGCAATCATGATCAATACGGTGGGCGCCGCACAGAGCATCGTCGTGCGCTCCGCCTTCATGAGATGGTACACGGTGGGCGCGTCCACCTTGCGTACGCAGATGTGCGCGGCGCCCGCCGCCGTCGCAATCCACACGAACGTCCACCCATTGGCGTGAAACATCGGCAACGTCCACAAATACCGGTCGTCGCAGGTCATCGAGTGGTGCACCAGCGTCCCCACCGCGTTCATCCACGCATTGCGATGCGTGATCATCACGCCCTTGGGCTTGGAGGTCGTACCGCTGGTGTAGTTGATCGTGAGCAACTCATGCTCGGAGACGTCGTGCCGCGCGTACGCAACGGTCGCCTCGGTCAGCAGCTGCTCGTACGGGAGCCAACCGGGGGCGTTGCCCTCGAGTGCCACAAAATGTTCGACTGCTGGCATCTCGTGCCGCACGGCGTCCACGAGGTCGAGAAACTCCGCATGCACACAGAGCACGCGGCTTCCCGAGTGATTGACCATGTACACCCAGTCCGCGGGGAGCAGGCGGAAGTTGAGTGGCACCACCACCGCACCCACCTGCGGCACGCCGTAAAACCCTTCGAGCTGCGCGTGCGTGTTGGGGGCGATGTACGCCACGCGGTCGCCAGGAGCAACGCCCAAGCGCTGGAGGGCGCTCGACCATCGGTCGCACCGGTCAAAGAACTGGGCGTAGGTCCAACGCTGATCGCCATCGACCACGGCCTCGCGGTCGCCGTAGATCGAGCGGGCGCGCCGTGCGAACTCCAGTGGAGTGAGAGCGGTCTGCATATGAGTCAGTTCTCGAATGTGAGCTGGCGAGACTACCGCGGGGCGTCAGGCGCCGCGCTTGGGAACGCGCGCTTTGTCGATCCTCACCATGACCGTGTATTCGGGATCTACGAGCTGCACGATCGGCGCCTTTGCCGACTGCGATACAAACTGATAGGCGTCCATTTCCGTCATGCCAGACGTTTCGCGCACCCAGCCCACCATCGCCTTGAAGGCCTGGCGCGCCGCATCCTCCAGTGGTCGCCCGCTACCCACGAACATCACCTCATTCGCGTTTTCGATGCGCGGCACCGGCGTCGCCTTCTTCTTGATGAGGTCAATAATGACTTCCACATTCATGGCGCCCTCAATGGCGGCGCCCATGATCTCGCCGTCGCCCATGGCGTAGTGCCCGTCACCAAAGGAGACGAGCGCGCCGGTCACATTCACACCGAGGAACACCGTGTTCCCCGCGCGTACTTCGGGGCAATCCATATTGCCACCAAACACGCCAGGCACAATCGTCGAACGTGCCTCCTGCATCGACGGTGCGAGTCCGAGGCAGCCAAGGAATGGCGCGAGCGGCACCTCCCACGTGAACTTGCCGTCGCGCGACTGCGAGCGCGCCACATTCTTCTTGGCGTCCACTTCATAGCGCCACGTCATTTCGGGGAGATCGGCGCCGAGCATGGCGGTGCGATCGGTGCCCACGATCGCACCGAATCCCGGGCTGAAGCTCGACACGGCGTACGGACGCGCTGGTTCGAGCTTCACAATGTGAATGGCGAGCGTGTCGCCTGGCTCGGCGCCTTCCACAAAGAAAGGTCCCGTCTGCGGATTATCGTGCCCCGGCGGCATAACCTTCGACGGCAAATCGGCGGCGGTCTTCACGGCCCCGTCAAAGCAGTCTTCGGTCCAGGTGATGATGCGCGTGCCAGGCACAATGCGCTGACGTGGCGCGGCGCCGCCAAAGGTGTAGACGAGCTCCTCGTGCTTCGGAATCCAGTTGAGTACCGGGCCGTTGGCGGTCGCGCCGGGGAGTGGCGTAGCAGCGCCCGCTACCGTCGCACTGGCGACAGTGGCGCCGGCACTCGCCCCACCCGCCACGGAACCAGCGACGACACCGCTCGTGCGATCGCCGCACGCCACGAGCGCGCCTAACAGCCCGAGCGGGGCCTGCACCATGAACTCTCTACGGCTGTTCGCCATCACCACTCCGGATTGTGCATCGAGGGTTCGGGCGCGAGCGCGCCCACGTCACACGCGGAACTACTTGGTGCTGCCGAGTACCGACTTAGCAATCATCATGTGCACGCCGACATTGCCGTCCACGAGCTGCGTGATGTGCAGATCCGCCGCCATCGACGCCGCCTGATAGGCCTGCGTCTGCGTAATGCCTTTGGCTTCCATCAGAAACTTCACCATCTGCTTCACGGCAACTTGCGTGGCCACCGTGAGATCTTTATCCATGCCCATCACTATCCAATGCGTGGTGGTCTCAATGCGCGGCCAGTCGAGCTTGAGGTCTTTGCGCACCGTCACCTGAATGCGGCCGGTGAGATTTGTTTCGATGGCGGTTTGGTCTACCTCGCCATCACCCTGCGCGGCGTGGCCGTCGCCGAGCTCAAGCAGTGCGCCCTTCACAAATACCGGCACGTACAGCGTGGTGCCGGCGACGAGTTCCTTGTTGTCCATGTTGCCTGCGTGCGGCCCGGGCGGATTGCTGCTCACGCGCCCGAGCGCGGCCGCCGGCGCCACACCAATCGATCCAAAAAACGGTCGCAGCGGAACCACAATCCCTGGCGCGACCTCGGCGGTCATCTTCTGCCGATCCATCATGATGAGCCGCGTGGCGCGCGGCTCACACAGTTCTTTTAGAAAGCCGCTGCAGCCGTTGTAGCCGTATGCCACCGGAAGCCCAATCGAGAGCACGCGCACTTCCAGCACGTCGCCGGAGTCCGCACCCTCTACATAGATGGGGCCGGTGAGAATGTGCCCACCAGGGCCTTTGAGCGATCCGGTGTCCTGCGCCACAATATCGCGGAGGTGTTGCGACACATCTTCTGGCTTCACCCCCATCCGCTCCAACCCCACGGGCGAGTTGGTGAGCATCGTCTCAACTTCAACAATGTCGCCCGACTTCACGCGAATGGCAGGTTTGGCCTCAGCCCAGTAGTAGCCGTACGCGACCGTCGTGGGCGTGGCGGGAAGCTGATGCACCGTTGGCGTCTGCGCCGCAGCAACCTGCCACGACGCCGACGTCACGCTCACCGCGAGCAGGAGCGCGGCGGCCGTCGTGCGTGACCACGCTCCGGCGCCGAACGAGCCGCCGCTACGAGAGTTCTTCACGCGCTTATCCACCGCACACCGCACTGCCGCGGCCGCCGCGACCACCCGCGGCTACGTCCGGCGACCCGCTCTGTGCGCGCGGCCAGACGTTATCCGACGCGTCCTTGTCGGGAAAACGGCAATAGGGGTCGAGCGTAATCTTTTCAATGGCGCGGCCGCCAAAGTCGAGCACCGCGTTGTAAATGCGATTGCCGCCGAACCACACATCCACCGGCCAGGTCACCAGCGCCGTGTGATCGTCGAGCATCGTGGCGTTCTTCATGGGCTTGATGGCCGCGCCCGTCGGCGCGAACTGCACCTTGAGCACCACTGGCGCGGGCATCTGCCCAGCCTGATGCACGGTGACCGTGGTGGTCGCTCCGCTCGTCTTCACCGTCTCAATGCTCCCTTCCACTGCGTCCGTGGTAAACAACCAGCTGTTCCAGAACCAGCCGAGTTCCGTCGCGTGGTTCTTGAGCGCGTTACTCATGAAGAACACATAGTCCCACGGCGACGGATGTTTGAACATCCACGCCTTGCCCCACTCGGCGTGCGCACGCTGTACGGCGCTATCGCCGACAACGCCACCGAGCATCGAGAGCATCATCGGCGTTTTGCTATACGTGGTGAAGCTGTAGTACTGCTGGCCACCGTAGTTGGCGTTCCACATCATCGGCGACTCGGCTTCGTCACCGCTCGTGCGGCCGTAGCCCTGCCCCACGCCGTCCAGATTGGCCGGGCGCGCGGCGCGGTCGGCGTTGGAGAGGATGTTCATGTACTGATTGAATCCTTCGTCCATCCAACCGTACCACGTTTCGTTGTTGCTCACCGTCATCGGCCACCACTCGTGGCCCGTTTCGTGATCGGCAGCGCCCTGATTGGAGTTAATCACCATCGGGTACTCCATGCCGGCGCTCGGCCCGTCCTGCAACGTGAGCTGCGGGAACTGGTACGGGAACCACTGCTTGGAGTAGAACTCCAGCGCGTGACGGGCAATGGGGCCCGCGTTGGTGTAGAGCGCGGAGTCACCGGGCAGGAAGAGCAGATGCACGGGCACTGCGCGCTTGGTAGGAATGGTGGCGCGCGTGGCTTTCCAGACAAACTTCTTGGCGGTGGCCCACGCAAAGTCGTTGACCGTGTCGGCCACGAAGTGCCAGGTGAGTCGATCGCCGGCGGCGGTGGCTTTGCCCGGGCCTATTTCGTCAGCGCCGACAATCGTGCGCACGTCGTCGGACTCGAGCACGTGTGAGAGCCGCTCGCGCGCGGTGGCGGTGAGCACCTCATTGGGATTTTGTAAAATGCCGGTGCCGCTCACAATCCAACCGGCGGGAACGTCAATCGACACGTCGAAGCGGCCGAAGTTGTTGTAGAACTCCGACGGCCCGAGATAAAGCTCTGGGTCCCAGCCACGGAGATCGTCGTACACAGCAACACGCGGATACCACTGCGTGGGCTGATAGAGCGTATCGGCCCAGCGCTGCGTCATGCGGTGCGACTGTCCCGGACCGCCCGGCACTTTGTGACTCCACTCAATATCGAGGGTCGCTTTGCCGTGGGCGGGAATCGCCTTGAGCAGATTGATCGTGGCGCGCGTGCTGTTGAGTCCGCTCGCGCTGTTCTGCGTGGCTGCAGGCGCTGCGGCCCCACGTCCACCGCGGCCCGCCGGTGCGTTGAGGTTCACCGGTTCGCCATCCACGCTCATGCGCGAAATCGCGAAACCGTCGGTGAGTTCCGCTGGCACCCAGGGCGCGGCGCGCGGCACGTTGAACAAGAACATGTTCATGTCGAGCCGGAGGACAATGCTACGCAGCGAGTCCGGGCTGTTGTTCTGCAGCGTGATGGACTCGCGGCCGCTGATGCGTGACGTGGCGGGGTCGAGGCGCGCGCGGATGGTGTAGTCGGTGCGGAGCTGCCAGTAGTTGCGCCCCGGGCGTCCGGTGGAATCGCGCGTACCAGCGGCCAAGGCGCGGCGTATGGTGTTGCTGATCGGCACATCGCGGCGTACGGCTCGCGGTGGCGCCTGCGCCACGCTGACGGCGGGGACCAGCGCCACGGCCAGCAAGAATCGCGTCGAGAGGTTCATTTGCTCTTGGGAGTGTGGTGAACGCGCCAAGGGGGGGGGCGCGCTGCTACTACGGAGCACTCTATAGATGTACGCGCGGTGCCCGCCGAACGATGATGCGCCTACCGCACCCCGCCGACGAGCGCCTGATAGAGCAGGTTCGAGAACTTGGTGGCAATCCCGGAGGTATTCGGCAGCTGATTCACCATCAGCACGATCACCAACCCCTCGGCGGGGTCCACCTTGTAGTTGGAGCCGTAGGCGCCGCCCCAGCCAAAGGTGCCGACCGATGCGGAACCCGAGGCGCCGTAACGCTCCGTGATCTGAAAGCCGAGTCCCCATCCCATGCCGTCGCCGGCGAGGGTGCCCACCTGATTGGTGGTCATCAGCCCTACGGTGTGCGGCGCGAGAATGCGCTTGCCGTCGAGTTCGCCTCGACGGCGGATCATTTCTAAGAAGCGCGCGTAGTCGTGCGCAGTGGAGAGGAGTCCGGCGCCACCGGCGAAGCTGCGACGCGGGCCGTCCACGTAGTCGCCCTGCCCACGCGGCCCTTCGGGCGCACGCACGGCGTGCCCCGCATTGTCACTGCCGTACACTACGGCAAGTCGGTCACGCTTGGCCGGCGGCAAATAGAAATGGGTGTCGGTCATGCCGAGCGGCCCTGTGATGCGCTCGCGAATGAATTCGTCGAGCGGCTTGCCACTCGCACGCTCTACCACGCAGCCGAGGATGTCGGTGTTGTAGCCATAGACCCACGCGGCGCCAGGCTGCGACACGAAGGGCAAGGTGCCGAGCCGTTCCATGGACTCGCAGATCGGCTCGTTTTTGTCGGCCGTGTACCAACCAAAGCCCGCGGCGGGACCGAGGCCTTTGGCCTCGTAGAGCGGCGCGACGATGGCGTCAGTGCCGTATGAAACGCCCGACGTGTGTGTGAGCAGATCCTTGATGGTGATGGCCCGCTTGGCGGGCACAATCGCGCGGCCGGTGTCGGTGCGCACCGCGACCGTGGTTTTGGCGAAGGACGGAATCCAGTTGCTCACCGGATCTTCGAGCGTGAGCTTCCCTTCTTCCATCAGAATCAACGCAGCCACACTCGTGATGGCTTTGGTTTGCGACGCAATGCGGAAGATGCCGTTGGCCGTCATTTTGCGGGCGGCTTCCCGATCACTCCACCCCACCGCGTGCTCGTACGCCACGTTGCCGTCGTGGAGCACAAGGGCCACCACACCTCCGATGCGGCGCTCGGTGACATAGTTGTCGAGCACGGCGTCGAGGCGCGCGAGTCGGTCCTTGGAAAAGACCAACGCGGGCGCGGCCGGCCGTGGCGCCGCGGGCTGCTGTGCGGTAAGCGCGAGAGGGGCCAGCAACGCGGACCACAGCACGCGCTGCACGGACGCACGAATGTTCGAGATCATAGGCTTCTCCGTAAAGCGGGCGGCCTGCGCCGCCCGCGGTAGCTACTCGCCCTGCACGGGCACGCGCGACTTCATCACATCGTAGGTGACGCCCAGCTTATCGAGCGCGGGCTGCGGGCATCCCGGCCATTCGGGAATCGCCTGATTGCCGATGTACTGCAAATCGTCCACTCCCATTTTACTGGAGTAGAAGCCACTCGCCGTGAAGTCGCGCAGGCGATTGAAGTGCGCCACCCCTTGGGCGAGTTCCTTGGTTGCCTTGCGTGGCCAGGCAATCTGATCGAGGAGCGCGCGCCGCTCAGCCGGCGTGCATTTCACAAAGTTCTTGTGATGCGTAGTGAAGGCAAAGCCGTCGATCCACCGCAAACCTTCGCGCATCCAGTGGTACGACGGCGCGTAGTCCTTGCAGATGAAGTCCATGAACTCTGGGACGCCGGCATCGGTGGCGCTCCCCGAGCGGGCGTCCTTGGGGATGATTAAGTCGACGAGCACGCGCACTTGCTTCCATTCGTCGGCGTGGAACCATTGCGGCGCGTACGCGGAACCGGCGGCTTGGTCGTCGAGCGCGCGCATGGCGTGTTCGGCGGCGCGCATGGCGTCGGCGGGCGCAATCGGGGTGAACACCAGCGGCGCGACAGCGGCCGCCTTGAGGAGATCGCGGCGCGTGGTCACAGACTCCGCTCCTTCACCGCTTTGGCAATGAACTCCGACGTTTTCCAGGACAGCGCGAGAATGGTCCACGTGGGGTTCTTATCAGCCTGCGTCACGAAGGGCGCGCCGTCGGTGACGAAGAGATTCTTGCATTCCCACGCCTGACAGTTCGCGTTGAGCGCCGACGTCTTGGGGTCGTTGCCCATGCGCACACCACCCACCTCGTGAATGATCGACCCGCCATTGCCAATGCCGTAGCCGCGATCCTTGCCAGGCATCGGGGAAAACACCTCGCCCCCCATCTCCGCAATGAGCGCGCGGAAGGTTTCCTGCATATGCTTGGCCTGATTCAGTTCGTAATCCGTCCACTCCCAGTGGAACTTGAGTACCGGAATGCCATAGCGGTCCTTTGTACTCGGATCGATTTCGCAGAATGATTTCTCATTCGGGATCATCTCGCCACGGCCATCAAAGCCGACGGTCGCACCATAGTAGTGGCGATAGTCGGCCTTGAGGTCGGCGCCGTAGCCACCGCCGTTGGGATAGCGATGAATGCCACCCATGAACCCGGCGCCTGGCACACTGCGCCCGCCCCACACTTCAATGTGATAGCCGCGCGGGAAGTCGAGCTTCTTGTTGTCGAGCCACCAGGGCATGTACACGTGCATACCGCCCACGCCATCGCAGTTGTGCGCAGGGGAATCCATCATCTTCGGAATAAAGCCACCCACGCCGGCGCCGACGGTGTCGGTGATGTATTTGCCCACCACGCCGCTTCCGTTGGCGAGTCCGTTGGGATGCTTGGCCGACTTGGAATTGAGCAACAACCGTGCTGACTCGCAGGCGCTCGCCGCGAGCACCACGATCTTGGCATTGACGTGCCGATCTTCACCCGTGTGCTTGTCGACGTAGCTCACACCGGTGGCCTGCCCCTGGTCATCCGTGGTGATTTCGCGCGCCATCGCATTGGTGAGCAACGTCAGGCGCCCTGTTTTGAGCGCGGGCGCAATCAATACGTTGGTCGACGTAAAGTTCGCATTCACCGCGCAGCCACGATTGCACTGGCCGCAGTAGTGGCAGGCCATGCGCCCATTCACCGGCTTGGTGAGAATGGAAAGGCGCGAGGGAATACACGTCACATTGAGCTTGTCAGACGCTTTCTTCACCAGCAGTTCGCGGCACCTCGCCTTGGGTGCCGGCAGAAAGTGTCCGTCGGGATGATTGCGTAGCCCTTCGTTGGAGCCGAACACCCCCACGTACTTGTCGACTTTATCGTACCAGGGCGCAATCTCATCGTACGAAATAGGCCAGTCGTCGCCCAAGCCGTCCACGCTTTTGTGGCGGAAGTCATCGGGACCAAAACGGAGCGAAATACGCCCCCAGTGATTCGTACGTCCACCGACCATCCGCGCGCGCCACCAATCGAACTTGGTGCCCTCTGCTTTGGTGTACGGTTCACCGTCCAGCTCCCAACCGCCAATGCAAGCGTCGAACTCACCGAAGGGGCGCTCCTTGGTAGAGCCGCCACGCCGCGGCGTTTGCCAGGGCCAGGTGAGCATCTTGGAATCTTTGGTGTTGTCCCACGGACCGCCGGCTTCGAGAAGCACCACATTGGCGCCGGCTTTGGTGAGGACGTGCGCGGCCATGCCGCCACCGGCTCCGGAGCCGATGATGGCTACATCATACATGAGGCGTTTGGGGGCAGTTTGCATGGCCAAGAAATTGGGCGCGGGGCGGCTAGAAAGACAGCTGTTTGAGATACTTGGCGCTCGCCTGAATGCTGGCCAGCGGGTCCGTAGGCTGATCGTGCTCCACAAAGTAGTGCTCGATGCCGGCCTGTTGGTGCTTGGCAAAGATCCGGGCCCAGTCGATAATGCCCGACCCAACATCTCGCATGGCAAACTCTGGGCGGGGGCTGCCGTCCTTGACATGCACGCAGCGGAAGCGCCCGGGGTACTTAGCGAAGTAGTCGAGCGGTTCCGCCCCAGCCGCCATGGCCCAGTAGAGATCCATCTCAAAATCGACCAATGCGGGGTCGGTTTCGCCGAGGAGGATGTCGAGCGGGCGGGCACCATCGGCGAGGGGCTTGAGCTCCACATTGTGATTGTGATAACCGAACCGCAGCCCGTCACCCACGGCGCGCTTCCCCACGGCCGCAAAGCGGCCAGCGAGCGCCTTCCACTCGGCGGTCGATGGAAGCTTGCTGGTATCGACCGAGGCCACAATCAGCCATCGGTGCCCCAGTGCCTTGGCGGCGGCGGCCTGCCTTGGCCAGTCGCGCTCGAGCGCATCGAGGCTCACGTGCGCACTCGGCGCGGTGAGTTTGAGGGCGTCGAGTTGAGCGCGCAAGGCGGCCGGTTCTCGGGAGAAATAGCCAGCGAACTCCACCTCGCGGTACCCCGCCTCGGCCACCGCCGCGAGTGTGGTCTCGATACTCTTCTGCATTTCGGTGCGAACCGTATACAGCTGCACGCCAAAACGGTCGAGGCGTTCGCGTATGAGCGGTGCACCCGGCAGGGCGTGCAGGGCGCGAGGGAGCGCGGCCAGAGCCGCGGCGGCGGACACCGATTCGAGAAAACGGCGGCGGGTTGTCATCCGTTTACGTTGCGACACGGCGGCAGGATGCGCAATTGCGCCGACGGTTATGCCTTGGGCTCCACCCGATAGCGTCGGAACCGGCGCATCTGTTTGAGGCCGATTTTCGCGAGGCGACCCGGCGCGAAGCGGCTCAAGAAGTACGCAATGCGCCCGGCACGCGGGAGCACCACCAGCTCCTCGTTCCGTTCCACTCCGAGGAGCATTTCGGCCACCCCAGCGTCGAGGGGATGAATGGCCATCGGCACGGGGTTCCGCACGGTATCGGTCGTCTGGCCCGCCCGAATGGCGGACGCATAGATATTGGTGTCGAGAAAGCCTGGGCAGAGCGCCGTCACCTTGACCCCCAACTCGGCGCCCTCCACTCGTAGCGCGCGAGAGAGCCCCACCACGGCGTGTTTACTCGCCGAATAGGGTGCCAGTGCTGGCGACACAATAAGCCCCGAGAGCGAGGCCGTGTTCACAATGTGCCCGCTCCGCTGCTGCACCATGTACGGATACACCGCGTGAATGCCGTAGATGACGCCCATCAGGTTGACGTCGAGCACCTGCTTCCACTGCGCGAGCGTGGCGTCGCGCACTTCGCCGCGAAACCCAATGCCGGCGTTGTTGAAGAAGTAGTCCATGCGTCCGTGCTCAGCGATCACACCATCCACCATGGCCTGCATGGCCGCGGCATCAGTCACATCGAGAGCCGACGCCGAGGCCTTGCCGCCCCGTTCACGAATCGCTGCCGCAACGAGCTCGGCGCCAGCGCCGTCACGGTCCGTGGCGATGACGGTGGCGCCCTGTTTTGCCACCGATTCGGCGATGCCGCGTCCGATGCCGGACGCGGCGCCCGTGATGCATACGATTTTGCCTAAAAAGACGGACACCGTGGCTCCAGATGTGGGTGCAAGGACAATGCGAAGTTGCGGCGAGCGGCACAAGGCTTGTCGCCGACGTGGGGGTGTGCTTCGTTTGACGGATGCCGTATCTCTGGTTCAAAGCCGCGCACCTGCTCGCCGTCATCACCTGGATGTCGGGGAGCTCGTACATCTTTCGGCTCTTCGGCTTTCACGTCGAGCGACGCGCCGCCGCCGATGCGGCGGCGCTCCTCGTGGTGATGGAGCGCCGGTTGCTGCGGATTGTGATGCTGCCCGGCGCGCTCGCCACGGTGGGCCTGGGGCTAACGATGCTGACGGTGCATCCCGAGCTACTGCACGAGCGTTGGATGCAGCTCAAGCTCGGTTCTGTTGCGGTGCTACTACTGTACGACGGTTACGCGCATTGGGTGGCTGCGCGCTTTGCGCGTGGCGACTACGTGCTGACGGCACCGCAATGTCGTTGGCTGCATTCCGTGCCAACGACATTGCTGCTCGTGATCGTCGCCATGGTGATCGTGCGTCCCTTCTGAGCTGCGCCGCCGGAGTTACGGCTTGGCGGCGGGTCGCAGCACCAGATCCTGAAAGTCAAAGCTGAAGTCGACCCCTGGGGTGGGGGTCATTTTCATTTCCGTGACTTTGCCCTCCTGCACCACAAACTGCACAAAGGCATCGGCGCGTAACGAACGATCGTTCCAACGGGCAATAAAGGCATCGCCCTTTTGGTGTTCCAGGGTGCCCGCGAGTTCAGGGGTATGGCTGAAGCGGATGGCAAGGCGCCCTCCCTCCTGCGTGACCGACACGTCGCCGTACCAGACGTCGGTGTAGGTGGTGGCATAGCGCGCGAGGGGGAGCGTCGGGCGAATCGTGGTGTCGCGCGCCGTCTCCTTCGTTGTGGTTTTCGCGAGTTCTGCGGCTTCGCGCGCATCCATCTTTTTGTAACCACCCAACCAATCCACGGTCGGCGCGCCAAGGTAGTAATCGAGCACGCGGTGCGAAATCGACTGGAACGCGGCGCTCGATTCCTGATTAGTGAATACCGCCACGCCGAGGCGTTTGTCGGGGATCATCAAGATTTGACTGACGTACCCCGGCAGTCCGCCGGTGTGACTGAGCATTTTGTAGCCGCGGTAATCGCGCGTGCTTAAACCCAGCGCGTAGAGCGCGAAGTTGGCTCGAAGCGGCTCCATGCCTGGGGGTGCGCTACCGATGGGCAATGGGGTGACGCCGGTCCAGAGTTCGCGCGCGGAGGCCGGTGACCAGAGGCGTTTGCCGTCGGGGGTACGCCCGGAGTCGAGCTGCGTGATCATCCAGCGGGCGATGTCGGTGGCGCCGGTGTTGATGCCGCCGGCGGGATTCGTGTTGTCGCTCACCATGGGCGGTACGGCGACTACCGTGCCGCCTACTTCGGCGTGCGTCGTGGCGACGTTGCCACCGGCGGCGGCATCGGCGTGGCGCACCGTGCTGTGCGTCATGCCGAGCGGGGTGAGGAGTTCTTTGGCCACGAACGCTTCCCACGTCATGCCGCTCACCTTCTCGATGAGTTCACCGGCCACGAGATAGAGCACGTTGTCATACGCGTAGGCGCTGCGGAACGACGTGGCGGGTTTGATGTAGCGCAGGCGCTGCGAGATTTCCTTGCGCGAGTACGTTGATGCGGGCCACCAGAGCAGATCGCCAGCGCCGAGGCCGAGGCCGCTGCGATGCACGAGCAGATCGCGCACGGTGAGTTCGCGTGTGACCAAGGGATCGTACATCGCGAAGTCGGGGAGGTAGCGCGTGACCGGCGCGTCCCACTCCACTTTGCCACGTTCTACAAGAATGGCGAGCGCCGTGGCGGTGAAGGCCTTGGTGTTGGATGCGATGCCAAAGCGTGTTTCGGCGTTGACCTTGCCTGACTCCCCGAGTTTCCGGACGCCGAAGCCCTGCGCGACAATGACTTTGCCGTCCTTCACAATGGCGACGGCGACCCCAGGCACGCGGAATGCTTTGAGCACGGCGGCGACGTATGCGTCGAAGTTGGGCGGTGCCGTGGGGGCTTGGGCGTGGAGTGCCGGCGTCGCGGAGAGAGCGGCAATCGCGAGGAGAGTGCGGAGTGGGCGCATGGGCTCGGTGAATTCAGGAGGACTGTGGACGGCGTACTGAATACTGAAAACGGCCTACGGTAAACGGTGTACGGTTGTTTGTCTTCGGCTGTTCGTTTTCGGTGGTTCGTCTTCGGCGGTTCGTTTTCGATGGTTCGTTTTCGGTGGTTCGTTTTCACTGACACTGATCGGTACCGCCCTACCCCAACGGTTTTTCCTGCATGAACGCCATCAGATTGCCTTCGGTATCGCGCCAGAAACTCATCCAGAGCTCGTGATCGGGCATGCGCGCTACGAGGTGCGGCTGACGTTCCACCGTCGCCCCCTTCGCAACGAGCGCCGCGGTGGAGGCGTCGAGATCAGAAGTCTTGAAGTACAGCACCGAACCCGGCGGAGCGAGTTCCGCCTGTTCGGTGGTGGAGAGCATGAGGCGGGTGTCGCCGCACCGAAAAAAGGCGAGGCCGGTCGTTTCAAATATGAAAGGCAGTCCAACCGCATCACGATAAAACGCCGTGGCGCGCGGCACGTCGTGGCACACCACGGCAATCTGACCAATACTCGACACCCCGGACATACGTACCTCGCGAAAGGGTCGCTGCGAACATAGCGCCTCAGTGTGGACTCTCGCTACGGCGCGCGATGCACGGTGAGCGGCACGCGGAGGAGGAGCTGTGGCGGCAACAGTTGCGCGCGCACGGTCGGCGAGTGCGTGCCGCCGGCGGCGGCCGGCGCAGCATACAGTTGCACCACCCTCTCTCGCGGCACGCCGCAGACGCGCCAGCGGCCAGCGGCGTCGGCGGTCACTTCGGCCCCGAGCGATTTCACGGCCACGCGTCCGTCCGCGCGCGCGTCGATACTCGCCAACCAAGACAGGGTCACGAGAGCGCCGCCTATCGGGGCGCCGGTCTCGTCCGTGACCGTGCCATACAGCAACCCCGCTCGCGAGGTACCGCGGCCCTTTGGCGCACCGCAGGCGCGCGCAAGCAGTTCCTCCCCCGTGGGCAAACTGACCGTGTCCACCGGCATGCCCTCGCGAATATCTACGAGCCGTTCGAACTGAGAAATGTCCGCCTCGCGCATGACGGCCGTAGACCACTTCAGCGTGTACCGTCCCTCGAGCACGTGCGCGAGGCGCACGCGACCCGTGCTGTCCGCCGTGAGCGTGCGGTCACTCCCTTCGAGTGCGATTGTCGTCCCCGCAACGGCCAAAGACGAGTCGCGTTGCATCAGGCGCAGTTCGAATAACGCGCCACCGCCGGCGTAGAGTACCGCACCGCCAAACGACACCTCCGACACTTCGCCGCCGGAGTGCTGCATCGCCACGGGGATCATATACGACGCGGGGCGCGTCCCACGAAATGCTGGGGACGAGCGCACGGTCATCTGCGGCATGCGAATGGACCATCGATTCACAAACCAATGCCCAGTGGAGATACGACGGAACTCCACGCGTCCGCCCGTCCCCGCGTCGGCGTACTCGGGCGCCAGCCCCGTGTAGGAAAAATCGAGCGACCGTAGTTCGGCGGTTGCGCGGTCCAGCCAGAACGTCCCCTCAATGTCTTTCACGTTATTGCGCGACGCGGAGGGACGAAATCCAACACCGATGCGGTCGAGCGGCCCACTCGACGGGAGCACAATCGAAAAACAATGCGCGCTCGCGAACTGATCGGACAACAGGGCCCGTTCATCCGGCGCGCGGAACACAATATCGCTCCCCACATTGATCACGTAGCCAAGCTGATCGAGCGATGCCGGCGAATCGCTCACAAAGGGGCGCGACGTATTGGCGCTTCGCGCCGCCACCGTCTGCTTGCGCACCACCCGCCCCGCACTGTCGAGGGTGCGGACATACGTAAGCCATGTCGTGGTGAGACGCCGTTCATTGACCGCGAGCTGCGCGGCCGTGAGCGCCTTGCGCGCCTCTTCCCAGAGCTGCGCCACCATCTGCCCCGAATCCTCGCGAATGCGGCAGACACTCTGACTCTGCACCGTCACCTTGGCGAGGTTCACCGCCTCGGCGCTGAGCACAATGCGCTGCTCCACGACCTCGCCGGTGGCAACCGTTATTGGAGGGAGCACGGTGGGGCGGTACCCCACACGCAGCGCGCGCAACACCACGACGCCGCCCGCGGGGAGCGCCAGCGTGTAGTCCCCGCGTTCGCCCGAGAGTGTCCGCCCCGCCACGCGTTGCAGCGAGTCGGTGGCCACCACAATAATGCCAGTGGCCGGGGTCACACTGTCCGGCAGCGTCACCGTGCCGCGCACGCGCTGCGCCTGCGCCACATGTGTGGCACACAAGCAAAACAATCCGACGGTGACTCCCAAGCGCATCGCGTGCCTCCTCGGCGCGTTCGCGCCCGTCATGCAACTTAGTGTAGAATACCTCAGCCGCAGGACCCCGCTGAAGGGCTGGCGCGACAGTACTCACCTACGAGGATTTCACGACATGCGTGCCTTTGCACTCTTATTGTTGACCGCGACCGCGGCGCTCGCGCAGGGCGGACGTGGGGCAGGACGTGGAGCCGGCGCCAACGCTGCGGCGACCGCTCCCCGCCCCGACTCGACCGTTCGCTCGGCGGCACCGGCACCTGCACCTGCGCGCCGCGGCGAAGAGGACGCACCGTCCATCACGCACCACACGCTCCGCGGCCACGCCGAGTTCCGCTACACCGCGACCACCGCGATGATGCCGATTCGGAACGAACAGAGCGGTGAGACGGATGGGAGCATCTTCTACGTGGCGTATACGAAGGACGGCGCCGATCCCGCCACGCGGCCGATTGCCTTCATCTTCAACGGCGGCCCCGGGTCGGCCACGGTGTGGCTGCACATGGGCGCCTTCGGCCCAAAAGTCGTGAAATTGAACGCCGACGGCACCAATCCCCCGCCGCCGTATACGTACGGCGACAATCCCAACACGCTCCTCGACCAAGCGGATCTCGTCTTTCTCGATCCGGTTGGCACCGGTTATAGCCGCGCCTCCACACCGGCCAACGGACCCAAGTTCTGGGGACTCGAGGAAGACATGCGCTCCGTTGCTGAGTTCATTCGCATTTACCTCACGCGCAATGAACGGTGGCTGAGCCCCAAATTCATTGCTGGCGAGAGCTATGGCACCACACGCGCGGCGCACCTCTCGGGCTACCTCACCGACAACGGCATTGCCCTCAATGGCGTGGTGTTGCTCAGCGCGGTACTCAACTTTGAGAACTCGCGCCCCAGCCGCGGCAACGACATCGCGTACGTAGGGTTCTTCCCAAGCTTCGCGATGACAGCGTATTACCACAAGCGGCTCGCTGCCGACTTACAGAAACTCTCCGTAGAAGATTTTGCGAAGAGCGTGGAACAGTTCGCCTCGGGCGAATACGCGGCCGCGCTCATGAAGGGCGAGGCGATGTCCGCCGCCGAGCGCAAAGCCATTGTCGCGAAGATTGCCCGGTACATTGGCGTGGGTGAACAATTCGTGACCGACTCCGACCTGCGTATTGACCTCGGACGTTTCTCCACCGAGTTACTGCGCGACAAGCGGCAACAGAGCGGCCGCCTCGACAGCCGCCTCACATCGTATATGCAAGACCCGCTCGCCGGACGCACCAGCTTTGACCCAAGCGATGCGAGCATCCGCAACTCGTTCACCCCGGTGCTCAACGACTACGTGCGCCGCGAGTTGGGCTACAAGAACGACAACCTCTACTACATCCTCGGCGGCGGCATCGGCCGCTGGCGCTACGAGGAAGCCACATTCCCCAATGTGGTACCGAGTCTCGAGCGCGCCTTTGCCAAGAACCCAGACATGCATCTGTTCGTGGCGATGGGCTACTACGACATGGCCACGCCGTATTGGGCCGTGCAGTACACGCTGGACCACATGACGGTGGAGCCCAAGGTGCGAGCGTCACGCATTCACACCGATCACTTCACGGCGGGACACATGATGTACATCGACGCGGTGTCGATGAAGAAGCTCAGGGACGATCTGCGGAAGTTTATTGATGAGGCACTCCCGAAGCGGTAGTCGCCTCTACTGAGGACCGACAACGGAAAACAGACAACGGTTAACGGCTAACCGTTGTCTGTTTTCCGTTCGGCTCTACAACTGCCTTCACCACCGCCCGGCTCTCCACCGCCGCCAACCCCTCCGCCGCGCGCTCCAGCGAGTAGGTCGCCGTCACCGCATTCGCCCACGGCAGCTTGGCACCCTGATGCGCGAGCACCTGTAGTGCACGATGCACGTGTGAATAGTCGCAGCCCCAGCAGCCGCGAATCTCCACATGTTTGCGATTGATCTGCCGGTGCGGGTTGTAAGGCGTGTCGCCACCGTCGGTGTACTGACCCGCCACCACCACGCGGCCGCCGTCGCGTACGAGATCGAGCGCTTCGCCCACCGCGCGCGGATCGCCGGCTGCCTCAATCACCACATCCACGCCACGCCCCGCCGTGAGCGCGTGCACCTGCTCCACACGCTCGGCGTGCGGCATCTCGAGCGGCAACACATGTGTGGCGCCCATCGTCAGCGCAAAGTCGAGCCGCGGGGCCGGTGCGCCAATCATGATCACTGGGTGTGCACCACTCAACGCCGCGAGCGCGGCGGCGGCCTGCCCCACCGGACCTGCGCCAAGGACCGCCACCGACATGCCAAGCCGCAACTCCGCGCGTTCGGCCGCGTGCACCGACGTCACGAGTCCACAACCGCCGGCAATAAAGCTCAGCGGATCGACACCCTCAGGAATCCGGAGCAGCTTCACCCCTGGCTTCATCCAAATGTGGTCGGCCCATCCGCCGAGTGGCCCGTCGTTGAGGCCATAGGTAATGCCGTACACTTTGCGATGCGGGCAGCGCGTGCTCTGCTTGGTGACCAAGCACTCACGACAGGCGCCACAAGTTTCGTGCACATCGAGAAAGGTGACGAGATCGCCTTCGCGAAATGGTGCGCCGTCAATGTCGCGAACCGTGCCGCGAATCTCGGCGAGGTGCCCGATGCTCACATGCCCTGGGATGATCGGATACGGCACGCCCGAGAGTTTGCCGTGGTGGAGGTGCACGTCGGTGCCGCACACTTCGGAGTAGAGCGTGCGCAACATCGCCGCGCCCGGCGCGAGGTCGGGCCACGGCACGTCTCGTAATTCAATCGGCAAGTTGGGCGCCGGCATCACGGCGGCACGAATGGTCTTCATTGAGCCACGTCTCCCAGTGCGGGCTTCTGCCCAGTCCCGGGCCCCGCGTTCAATACCAGAGGAAAATTCGGTGTCTTATGTCTGAAAATACGCCGACACGGCGCTACACGATAGCCGAGCGCGTCTGCATATTTCACCCATGCAGACGGTGACGACGCCGGCCCACGCCCGGCACAACGCGCAACGCATCGGCCGGTGGCTGCTCCTCTGGGCCGCCTCGCTCTTCCTGCTCGTGCTCATCGGTGGCGGAACGCGACTCACCGAGAGCGGCCTTTCCATTACCGAGTGGAAACCGGTGACCGGTGTCCTCCCGCCGCTCACGGCGGCCGACTGGAACGACGCGTTCGTCAAATACCAACAGATTCCGCAGTACACGCAGATGAACGCGGGAATGACACTCTCGCAGTTCAAAGGAATTTTCCTCTGGGAGTTCATGCACCGCTTCTGGGCGCGGTTTGTGGGCGTGATCTTTGCGCTCCCGCTCCTCTGGTTCTGGATGCGTGGCGCCGTGCCCGCACAGGTGCGCACGCGCTTGCTCACCCTGCTCGTGTTGATGGGGCTCCAAGGCGCGATGGGTTGGTACATGGTGAAGAGCGGACTCACCGCACGCGTCAATGTGAGTCAGTATCGGCTGGCGGCGCATCTCTCGCTCGCGCTGGTGATCTACTTACTCACCTGGTGGACCGCGCTCGACTTACTGACGCCATCGGAAGACCGAGCCGCCGATACGCGCCAGATCACCGCTCGACTCCGCAACACGCTTGGAGCGCTGACCACCTTCGCCTTTGGCGTGGTGGTGAGCGGTGCCTTCGTGGCGGGCCTGCGCGCAGGGCGCATCTACAACACCTTCCCGATGATGGGCGACCGCTGGATTCCTGCCGAGTACGGGCAGCTCTCGCCAGCGTGGCTCAACCTCTTTGAGAATCCGTCGGCCGTGCAGTTCGATCACCGACTGCTCGCCATCACGCTTCTCGTGACGGGACTCGCCACCTGGTGGTTTGGTGCGCGCGCCGCGGCCGGCACACTCACCGCGAGGCGGTTGACCTGGGTCGCCATTGCCGTATCGGTGCAGGCAGCGCTCGGCATTTCCACCGTGCTGCTCTCGGTGCCAGTGTGGCTCGGCGTTGCCCATCAAGCAGGCGCGGTGCTCGTCCTGACAGCGTTGCTCGCGGCGTGGCACGCGGCGGCAAACAGGCGATAGCGCGAGCAACCGAATTGCAGCAGCCTCGCCGCCGGGTGCCCGTCGCGCGGGCACTACGAACTAGCGCGCGAGCTTGTCGAAAAACTTCTTGCGCGCCTTCGCGACTTTCGGCGCTACCACGACCGCGCAATAACCGTTGCCGGGATTCCGCTCATAATAATTGTCGTGGTACGCCTCAGCGGGCCAGAACTGCTCGAGCGGCACCACCTCGGTGACCATCGCGTCCGCCCAGAGCGCTTCGTTCGCGAGACGCGCGATGGTTTCGCGCGCGGCGCGCTCTTGCTCCGCGGAGTGAAAATAGATCGCCGAGCGATACTGCGTGCCGACGTCGTTCCCCTGGCGATTGAGCGTAGTCGGGTCGTGGATGGTGAAGAACACGTCGAGAAGCTCGCCGTAGCTGATGACAGCGGGATCGAACGTGAGTTGCACCACTTCTGCGTGCCCCGTCACCCCAGCGCACACCTGCTCGTACGTCGGGTTCGGCCGTCGCCCACCGGCGTAGCCACTCTGGGCGTGCTGCACACCACGGAGTTGCAGGTAGACCGCCTCAAGGCACCAGAAACAGCCGCCAGCGAGGGTCGCCAACTCGGTCCGCGCGCCCTGAGGCGTGCCCTGAGGCGTGCCCTGAGGCGTGCCCTGAGGCGTGCCCTGAGGCGTGCCCTGAGGCGTGCCCTGAGGCGTGCCCTGAGGCGCATCAGCGGCAGACGCCCCCTGCTCACCGATGAATGGGGCTTTCCCGTCCGTCACGACGCCGAACCATCGAGCGCATTGTCGCGCCGCACCTGCGCGATGTACCGCGCATACCCTTCGCCTTCCATGCGATTAAGCGGAATGAAGCGCAGCGACGCCGAGTTGATGCAGTAGCGGAGCCCTTCCGGCCCAGGGCCATCGGGAAAGAGATGCCCGAGGTGTGAGTCAGCGTTCGCGGAGCGCACTTCTACGCGGCGCATGCCATACGCGTGATCTTCCACTTCCACCACATGCGCCGGCTCAAGCGGACGCACAAAGCTCGGCCAACCGGTGCCGGAGTCGAACTTGTCGCTGCTGGAGAAGAGGGCTTCGCCGCTCACAATGTCGACGTAAATACCCGCTTCGTGGTGATCCCAGAACGCGTTGCGAAACGGCGGCTCGGTGGCGCTGCACTGCGTCACCTGATATTCGATTGGCGAGAGCGCTTTTTGCAGGTCGGGGTTTTCGGGCTTGATCTTGGTCATCGGAGGGAGTCGGTGTCACGCACGGATGAGCGGGCGGTTACCGGAGGAACGGCCGCGAGGTGGGAGATGTTTCCGCTACGGCCGCAACGCGGGAGATTTGTGTCCGCTACGGCCGCGAGAGCCGTTGCCGAGTCCACATCACGATGGTCGCGCAGTTCTTGCCTGGAATCAGAAACTCACCGGGCGTTTCGGCGGCCGAACCGTAGCTCTCGACGGCGCCGACCGTCGCGGACGAGAAGGCCGCGTCGATGTCGCCCGGTTGGTAGGCGTCGAACCGTGCATTGTCGACAATGAAGTTCACGCAACCGCCGGCCCGCGTGGACTCGATCGTCCGCCCCGGCCCTTGATTGGAGACGTGAATCCCCGGCATCTGTCGCAGGAGGTCGGTAAACAGCTGCGGCTTTCGCCG
>CANIWQ010000014.1 GCA_947471365.1 Gemmatimonadota bacterium
CACTCCGCGCGCGGCCCGGGGCCGGCCCGCTTCGTGTATTTCGGTGGCGGCGCGAACCGCGACGAGCGGTTGGCGCGACCTTCGTTTACTTCAGGATCTTGTGCTTGTAGTCGAGGCCCGTCTTGTACGGCCGCTCGGCGTACCCCGTATAGATCTGACGCGGGCGGGCGATCTTCTGTTCCTTGTCGAGGAGCAGTTCTTCCCACTGCGACAGCCAGCCCGTGGTGCGGGCGATGGCGAACAACACCGTGAAATAATCGGTCGGGAAATGCATGGCCCGATAGATCAGCCCGGTGTAGAAGTCCACGTTCGGGTAGAGCTTGCGCTTGATGAAGTACTCGTCGCTGAGGGCGATGCGCTCGAGTTCCAACGCGATCTCCATGTCGCGGCTCATGCCGGTGACCTTCAGCACTTCGTCGCAGAGCTTCTTCACGATCTTGGCGCGCGGATCGTAGCTCTTGTACACGCGGTGACCAAAGCCCATGAGGCGACTCTCGCCCTTGCCGCTCTTCACGTTCTCAATAAAGGCCGGGATGTTCTTGACGTCGCCAATCTCCTCGAGCATGCGGAGCACGGCTTCGTTCGCGCCACCGTGCAGCGGGCCATAGAGCGCGGCCACGCCGGCGGCGATCGCCGAATACGGGTCGACGTGCGACGACCCCACCGCGCGCACCGCGTTGGTGGAGCAGTTCTGCTCGTGGTCGGCGTGGAGAATGAAGAGAATGTCGATGGCCTTGGCGAAGACCGGATTGGCTTCGTACTTGGGCTCCGACATGCGCGCGATCATCGAGAGGTAGTTCTCGGCGTACGGCAGCGAGTTGTCGGGATAGATGAAGGGCAGTCCCTTCACGTGACGATACGCGAACGCGGCGATCGTCGGCATCTTGGCGATCAGACGCGTGAAGGCAATGTCGCGCTCGGTTTTGTCATGAATGTTCTTGGCGGTCGGGTAGAACGACGACAGCGCGGCGACACCAGCCGTGAGCATCGACATCGGATGCGCATCGTAGCGGAACCCTTCGAGGAACCGCTTGATATTCTCGTGCACATATGTGTGGTAGGTGATTTCCTGCACCCACTGGTCGTATTCGACCTGCGTCGGCAACTCGCCGTGACGCAGCAACCACGCCACTTCGAGGAAGCTCGCCTTTTCGGCCAGCTGTTCAATGGGATAGCCGCGATAGCGGAGAATGCCCTTGTCACCGTCGATGAAGGTGATGGCACTCCGGCACGACGCGGTGTTCATGAACGCCGGGTCGTAGCCCATGATGCCAAAATCATCGGCATTCACTTTGATCTGCTTCAGGTCCGACGTGCGAATGGTCTCGTCGGTGATCGGCGCGAAGTACACCTTGCCGGTGCGCGAGTCTTTGATCTCGAGATGGTCGCCTGCGGGCGCGGTGCCCGCGGCTCCTTGGGTCGCTGATTCAGTCATGGCCGCCATGGTTCGAATGCCCAATGCTACGAGTGATCCAAGTCGGGAACTCGCAACGCTTCATGCGGTTACCGCTTGGACGTGAAAGATACTACGTGCTCGCGGCGGTGGTATCCGGAGAAGCGTAGGGGAGCCGGTCAGGGGTTCGACGATGGGGGCGTCAGGGGAATGCTGGTCACCGGCAAGCCTATGGGCGACTGGCCGATACGGACGGTATCGAGGCACGGATTTCGGCTCCAGCTGCCGGTGCGGTCCTAGCGATGTCCTCATCCGACAGGGCGCTCCGTTTGACCTAACCCCGCATCCGCCGAACACGAGGGAAGCACGGTTACGGGATTGCGACACAGGCGGCGCGCGAACGGAGGCAATCTGTGTACAATACGAGATGACGAGTATGGGGTCACTTCTGCCCGGAGCGCCCTCGCGGAGCGCCGCCCCGTCCGGCGATACGCTGCGGCCTTTTGCGTTTCAGTCGGCCGATGACGTGCTCGCCGCGCTGGAGAGCCGACGGGCAGGATTGTCGCCGGAGGAAGTCGAGCAGCGACGTGCCCAGTTCGGCCACAACGAAGTGGCGCACGAGAAGCCGCCCTCGTGGTTTGCGCAGTTATGGCATGCCCTGGCCACGCCGTTCACGCTCGTGCTGTTGGCACTCGCCGGAGTGTCGTGGGCGACCGGTGACCGCGACGCGGCGTTGATCATTGGGTCGATGGTCGCGCTGGCCACAACACTGCGCTTCGCTCAGGAATATCGCTCCAACAAGGCTGCGCTCACATTGCGCGCGATGGTGCGCACGAGCGCCCTCGTGGAGCGCGAGGAAGTGGACGACGAGGGGGTCTCCAAGGGATCCAAGCGCGTCGAAATGCCGATTGAGGAGTTGGTCCCCGGCGACATTGTCCACCTCGCCGCCGGTGACATGATTCCGGCGGACGTGCGGTTGCTCACGGCGAAGGACGTGTTCGTCAGCCAGTCCGCGCTCACCGGCGAGGCGCTTCCGGTCGAAAAGAGCGACGTGCCCCCGGCGGCCGACCTGGCGGCATCCGTCACGGAGCTTCCCACGCTCTGCTTGATGGGCACGAGCGTCATCAGTGGCGCGGCCGTTGCCGTGGTGGTGAATACCGGCGGGCGCACCACCTTTGGGTCGATGGCGCGCGGACTCGTGGGGCAGCGCGTCACCACGGCCTTTGACATTGGCGTCAACAAGGTGAGTTGGCTGCTGATCAAGTTCATGGCCGTGATGGTGCCCATTGTGTTCGTGATCAATGGACTCACCAAGGGCAACTGGCTCGAAGCGTTTTTGTTCGGCATGGCGGTGGCGGTGGGGCTCACGCCGGAACTGTTGCCGATGATCGTGACAGCCAACCTCGCCAAGGGCGCGGTGGCGATGTCCAAGCGCAAGACGATCGTCAAGCGTCTCAACGCCATTCAGAACTTTGGCGCGATGGACGTGCTCTGTACCGATAAAACGGGCACGCTGACGCAGGACCACATCATCCTCGAGCAGCACCTCAACGTGGTGGGCGAGGAGGATGACTCCGTCCTCGACCTCGCCTACCTCAATAGCTATTACCAAACCGGCCTCCGCAACCTGCTCGACGTGGCCATTCTCGAGCACGGCGAACTGCACGACATCCTCGGCGTCGACACCGTCTGGAAAAAGGTGGACGAGATTCCGTTCGACTTCGTGCGCCGGCGGATGAGCGTCGTGCTGGATCGGAACCGCGAAGTGCACGAACTCATCTGCAAGGGCGCCGTCGAGGAGATTATTGGATGCTGTACGCAGGTACGAGACGAAGACCGCATTGAACCGCTCGACGCCGACGCAATTGAAGCGGCAAAAGAAGTGGCGCGTGAATTGAATGAAGACGGCCTTCGCGTGGTGGCGGTGGCGTACCGCGAGTTCCCGACGCGGCAGCATCCGTTCACGGTGGCTGACGAGTGCGACATGATCCTCGCCGGCTTCATTGCCTTTCTCGACCCGCCGAAGGAATCCGCACGACCGGCGCTCGAAGCACTCCGCAAGAGCGGTGTGCGCGTGAAGATTCTCACCGGCGACAACGATGCGGTGACGGTCAAGATCTGCCACGACGTGGGGCTCGAGGCGGGCGAGGTGGTGCTCGGCACCGTGGTCAGCGCCACGAGCGACACGGAACTGGAATCGCTCGCCGATCGCACGACCGTGTTTGCCAAGCTCTCGCCGCAGGATAAAACGCGCATTGTGCAAGCGCTGCGGCGACGCGGTCATACCGTGGGATTCCTCGGCGACGGCATCAACGATGCCGGCGCACTGCGCGAGGCCGATGTCGGAATTTCCGTGGACACGGCCGTCGACATTGCCAAAGAATCGGCCGATATCATTCTGCTCGAAAAGAGTCTGATGGTGCTCGAGGAAGGGGTGATCGAAGGGCGCAAAACATTCGGCAACACCATCAAGTACATCAAAATGGCGGCGAGTTCGAACTTCGGAAATGTGTTTAGCGTACTCGCGGCGAGTGCGTTCCTCCCGTTCCTGCCGATGCTCCCCGTGCAGATGCTGACGCAGAACCTGCTCTATGATTTTTCGCAGGTCGCCATTCCCTGGGATGACCTCGACCCGGAGTATCTCGACGTCCCGCGCCAATGGAAAGCGGATGACATTGGGCGCTTCATGTTGTTTGTGGGGCCCATCAGTTCGGTATTTGACATCGCCACGTTCCTGTGCCTGTGGTACGTGTTCGGCGCGGACGGCCTCGAGCACGCGTCGTTGTTCCAGGCGGGGTGGTTCATTGAAGGGCTGCTCTCGCAGACGCTGATCGTGCACATGATCCGCACCGAGAAAGTGCCCTTCCTCCAGAGCCGAGCGAGTTGGCCGGTGTTGGTGATGACCGCGCTCGTGATGACGGCGGGGATCGCGATTCCGTATCTCCCGCTCGGCGCGAAGCTCGGCTTTGAACCGCCACCCGGGTTGTACTTTCTCTTCCTCGGCATGGTGCTTGGCTGCTATCTGATGCTCACGCAGATCGTGAAGCGGTGGTACCTAAAGAAGTTCAACACCTGGCTGTGAGACATCGACGATCACGGAGACGGCGTGATGGGTTGATGATGAATGCAGAACGGGGGCGCCGCGAAGTGCGGCGCCCCCGTTCTTGTTCTAAACCGTGCGACTACGGCAGCGGCTTGATCCGCTTGCCCCACGTCGGCGATGCCGGCTCCTTCGTGGCGCGTTGCACCGGCTTCGCCGCCAACTGCTTGAGCGCTTCTTGGATGGCACGCTCCAGCTGCGGGTCACGTCCGGCCGCCATATCCTTGGGCCAGTTCTCTACGTCAATATCTGGTGCCTGCCCGACATTCTCGACGTCCCACTTGTCGTCGCGGCGGAAGAAGCCGCCACGCGGTGCGATCATCGAGCCGCCGTCAATGAAGCCTGGTGTGTCGGCCGTGTGCACAAGGCCGCCCCACGTGCGCTTACCAACCAGCGTGCCGATCTTGCGGTTGTGGAACATCCAGGGCATGAGGTCGCCGCCGGAGCCCGCCATTTCATTGATGATCATCACCTTCGGGCCCCAGATGCCGGCGGCCGGACTCGTGAACGGCATGCGGTCGCCGGCCACGTTGTTGAAGTAGCCGTCAAAGTCGCGCTGCAGCACGTCGATGATGTAATCGGCCGCCTGTCCGCCGCCGTTGAAGCGTTCGTCAATCACCGCGCCTTTGCGATCCTGCTGGGCGAAGTAGTAGCGATTGAAGCTCGTATAGCCCGGCTGACCGGTGTTGGGCAGATAGACATACGCGAGTTGGCCCTTGGAGAGCGAGTCCACCACGCGACGATTGTGTTCCACCCACGCGCGGGTGCGGAGTCCCTGATCGTTGGCGATCGGCACCACGGTGACGCGACGCGCACCCTCGAGCTGCGGCTTGTCGTTGAGACTCAGCACCACCTGACGATTCGCCGTGCCATCGAGCAGACGATAGATGTTATCCGGCGTCTTGAGCTCTTCGCCATTCACGGCCACGATGTAATCACCAACCTTTGCATCGAGCCCCGGTTCGCCGAGCGGCGCGCGGAGGTCGGGGTTCCAGCTTTCGGCATCGAAGATCTTGCTGATGCGGTAACGCCCCTGCTCAATGGTGAGATCGGCGCCCAACTGTCCGCCAGTGGAAGCCGGCACTTCGGGCATGTCGCCGCCACGCACGTACGAGTGACCAACGGCGATTTCCGAGCCCATCATATCAAGCAGATAATTGAGATCGGCGCGGTGGTTTACGAATGGCAACAGCTGACCATAGAGTTGCTTCATCCGCGGCCAGTCGGAGCCGTGCATGTTCGGCACGTACAAGTAGTCGCGCTGGTTGCGCCACCCTTCATTGAAGATTTGCGCAAACTCGAGCTTGGGATCGATCTGCGCGCGCAGCGAGGCGTTGAGACGTCCAGCGCCCGCCTGCGGCGGCGTACGGTCGGCGTCGACGATAAACAGATTGGCACCGCCCCCCGCCCCGCCGGCAGCGGCACCGCGGCCACCGCCGCCGCCACCGCCGCGATACAACAGCTTGTGCCCGTCGAGACTCACGTCATAATCGGCAACGCCGGACACGAACGCCGTCGCGCGCCGATCACGCAGCTGATACCGGTGGAGGGTGTTCCCCGCCCCGCCTGCACCGCCACGTCCGCCACCACCACCGGCGGTGCCAGCGGCCGGCGTCGGTTCGAGGAAATACACCGTGCCGGCAGCACCGGACTTGAGGCGAGTGTATTGACGTTCGGCGATCCCCGGTACGGCGAGAATGCGATTGCTGATGCCGTCAAAGTCGATGTCCACCGTCACCGCCGCGCTCCGCGGCGTGGCCGGACGTTCCGTAGCAGTAGCGGTAGCGTCCGGTGCTGCGGCGCCCGCACCGGCGCCGCGTCCACCGCGTCCACCGGCTGCGCCACCCGCGGCGGCCGCAGGGGCGCCGGTTTCTTCGTCGCTTTCTGGCCCGAAGGGCGTCGTTTCGTTCTTCTTGAGCAGCGTCACGTAGAGCGCAAAGGTCTCGTCGTGATCGTAGTTCGACATGTCGAGCCACTGCGACTTGAGAGCGAAGTCGGTCGACGCGAAGAACCACAGATACTTGCCGCTCGCATCCCACGCCGGCCACGTCGCATCAGCGAGCCCGTCCGTGACCTGCTTGGCCTGCCCCGACTCGGCGTTCACCACCACGACCGCCTTGTACAACGAGTTCAGGTGCTTCACGTACGCAATCCAACGCGAGTCCGGGCTCCACACCGGGTTCATGGTGCGCGACGGCACCATCCACGGATCTTCACCGACAATCTTCGCTTGGCCCGACGCCACGTCGAGCACCCAGAGCTTGAGGTCGGTGTCGGTGTAGAGGAGCTTTTTGCCGTCGGGGCTCCACGCTGGTGTGTAGTAGTGCTTGTGGTTCGGGAGCTTGATCGTGCGTGGCGGCGAGATGCCGTCCTGCGGCTCAATGACCAGCTCGTACTCACCCGTCTTGTCGGAGAAGTACGAGATGAACTTGCCGTCGGGGCTCCACGCCGGATCACGCTCGGCGGAACCGCTGGAGTTCGTGAGATTGCGCGCATCCCCCTTCTCCGCGGGAATGCTGAAGACTTCGCCCCGCGCTTCCACAGCGGCGCGCTTGCCCGTGGGGGAGATGGCCATCGCCGAAATGCGCGACGAGAGATCTTTCCACTCGGTCATCATCCACGGGAAATCGCCATTCACGGTGATGTTTACGATGTGCTGCTTCCCCGTCTTGGGGTCGAGCTCGTGCACATAGCCGCCCTGCTCAAACACCACCACGCCCGCGCCGGCGTCGAGCATCTTGACGTCGTAGTCGGCGAAATCGGTTTCCTGCTTCAGCTTCTTGGCTTTGGTGTCGTAGGCCCACACGTTGGCCACGCCGTCACGGTCCGAGACGAAGTGCACGACATCCCCAACCCACGCCGGCTCCATGTCCTTGGAGTCCGTCCAGGGCGGCGACTCAAGTTCGAGTGATTTGAGGTCCACAATCCAGATGGGACGGTTCTTGCCGCCACGATAGTTGCGGCGTTCTTCGTCCCACGAGTTGTTCATGCGGTAGGCGACGCGCTTGCCGTCCGGTGAGATGCGCCCTTGGAAGGCGCGATTCATGGGGAGCGCTTCTTCTGGCCCCCCGGCGACGCTCACCGTGAAGAAGCGCGGTGCGGCGGTCGGCCCGTTGGTTTCGCGCGCAGAGGCAAAAAGGACCTTAGCGCCGTCGGGCGTCCACCCCTGCACGATATCGGCGGCGGTGTGCCAGGTGAGGCGCTTGGGCGTGCCGCCATCGACGGCCACGACGTAGACGTCGGTGTTGCCGTTGTAGGAGCCGCTGAAGGCCACCCATTTGCCGTCGGGGCTCAGCTTGGGATTTTCCGTGGTGCCCTGAAAACTGGTGAGTCGGCGAGCGAGCCCGCCGGCGCGCGGCACGGTCCAGATGTTCTGCGCGTAGGCAAAGGCAATGTGGTCGGCGCTCACAGAGGGACTGCGCAGCATCCGCGTTTGGGCGGACAGCGCGGGGGTGAACACCGCGACCGCCGCGAGGGCGAGGAACGGGCGCAAACGTAGCATCGGAGGACGGGGCAAGAGGTTCTGGGTGCGGACAGGCGTGGGACGGAAAGTCGCGCACGACGTCCCTATAGCATCGCGCCGACCGCTCCCCACGGCTAGGGGGATCGACCGCACCTGTCGGCAATACCCCGACACGTGTCCCCCTGCAGCGGCCGAACCTCTCTGGGCCACGTCGTCCCGTCGCGTCCCATTGGTGTGAAGCCTACATTCCTATACCGAATCGACCGCGCTCCTCGGACCAATCGAACCCATGAATGCCCGTCTCCAGACACAGATTGCCGCAGTAGCCCTCGCCTGCTCCATGAGCAGCACCATGGCCCTGGCTCAGCGTCCGAAAGCAGCGGCGGCTCCTGCCGCCCCTTCCACCGCGCCCTCCTCCAGCTACTCGGCCGCGCTCTACACCGATCCCAGCGCGACGTCATCGCGCTTGAAGGCCATGCGTTGGCGTCTCGCGGGTCCGTTCCGCGGCGGGCGTTCTGTGGCGGTGGCCGGCGATCCCTCGGATGCGCGGGTGTTCTGGTTTGGTGCCGTGAACGGAGGCGTCTGGAAGACGGCCAATGGCGGGCAAACGTGGCACAACGTGACCGACGGACGAAGTGACATTTCGTCGGTGGGGGCGGTCACGCTCGCGCCGTCGGATCACAACGTCATCTATGTTGGAACCGGCGAGGCGCAGCTCCGCGAAGATCTCACGTACGGGACCGGCGTGTATCGCTCCACCGACGGCGGTGAACACTGGCAGCATCTGGGACTCGGCGACACGCAGCACATCTCCAAGATCGTGGTGGATCCGCGTGACCCAGAGCGCGTGTTCGTGGCCGCGATGGGGCATGCGTTTGGCCCCAACGCGGAGCGCGGCATCTTCCGCAGCGCCGACGGCGGCCGTCATTGGTCGAAGGTGCTATTTCTGAATGACTCCACCGGCGCCATTGACCTCGCCATGGATCCCGGCAATCCGCGCATTCTGTATGCGTCGATGTGGAAGTTTCAGCGCACGCCGTGGGGGATGAACGCCGGCAGCGGACGCAGTGGCCTCTGGAAAAGTCTCGACGGTGGCGACACGTGGAGCGAACTGAGCTTCAATGCCGGCATCCCGCGCACGCCGCTCGGCAAAATCGGTATCGCGGTTTCGCCGACGCGGCCGCAGCGCATCTGGGCCAGCATCGAAGCGCCGGATTCCGCGGGCGGCGTGTTCCGCTCTGACAACGGCGGCGCCACGTGGGAGCGGACGAGCGGCGATCAAAAGTGGTCAGTCCGCCCCTTCTATTACTCCGCGCTGACCGCCGACCCGGTGGACGAGAACACCGTCTACATCATGAACCTGCAGGTGTGGCGTTCCGTGGACGGTGGACACGCGTTCTCGCAGGTGCACGTACCGCATGGCGACACGCACCAGCTGTGGATTGACCCGAAGGATCCCAAGCGGATGATCAACGCCAACGACGGCGGCGCGACCATCTCGTACGATGGCGGCAGGTCGTGGTCCACGCAGCAGAATCAACCGACGGCGCAGTTTTATCACGTCACCACCGACCAGCAGTTTCCGTATCGCGTATACGGTGCGCAGCAGGACAATTCGACCGTCTCGATGGCGAGCCGGAGTGACGAGGGCGCTATCGGGCTCCGCGATTTCTTTTCCGTGGCCGGCTGCGAGAATGCGACGATTGCGGTCGATCCGCGCGACCCGAATGTGACGTACGGCGGCTGCTATACCGGCATTCTCACGCGCAACGACCGTGCGACGCGTCAGGATCGCGACGTGTCGGTGTGGCTCTCCAACTACGACGGATGGGCGGCGCGCGACGTGCCCTATCGTTTTCAGTGGACGTTCCCGATTTTGCTCTCCGCGCACGACCCCAGCACGCTCTACGCGACCTCGCAGTTTGTGCACCGTTCCACCAACGAGGGCGCCAGTTGGGAGAAGATCTCGCCCGACCTCACGCGCCACGATGCCGCCACGCTCGGGCGTTCGGGTGGCCCGATTCACGGCGACATGACCGGCACCGAGTGGTACGCCACCATCTATGCGTTCGCGGAATCGTCGCGTCGCAAGGGCGTGCTCTGGGCGGGCAGTGACGACGGCCTCGTGCACCTCTCCACCGATGCCGGCGCGCACTGGACGAACGTCACGCCACGTGCCTATGGCGCGTTTACGCGCACGGCGGGTATTGAACCGTCGCACTTCGACGCCGCCACGGCATATGTCGCGGCCAACCGGTATCAGCAGGACGACTTCCACGCGTACATCTGGAAGACCACGGACGAAGGGCGCAACTGGACCGCCATCGGCACCGGACTGCCCAACGGCGCGTACGTGCGCACCGTGCGCGAAGACCCCGTGCGACGGGGCCTGTTGTACGCAGGCACCGAGACGGGCGTGTATGTGTCACTCGACGACGGGGCGCACTGGGAACCACTGCAACTCAACCTGCCGCGTGTCAGCGTGCGCGATCTCGCCGTGCACGGCCACGATCTCGTGGCAGCAACGCACGGGCGCGCCTTCTGGATTCTCGACGATATCTCGTCGCTCCGGCAAATGGCCGACAGTGTGACGGCGGCACGCGCGCATCTCTTTCAGCCCGCACCCGCGTTACGCTGGATCAGTGGCGGCGCGGCGAGCGCGACCGAAGGGGCGAACCCACGCGGTGGCGCGACGATTGATTTTTGGCTCAAGGACGCACCAAAGGAAAAGGTGCACCTGCAGTTTCTCGACGCCGCCGGTACGGTGATTCGCACGTACGACAGCGACACGCCGCCCGTGGACTCCGTCACCGCACGGGCCGATTCCGCGACGCGCGCCTCGTTGGCCGCGCGACGCGATTCGTTGGCATTCGACGCTGCAGATTCCGTGGTGAGTGCGCGCGCGGGCAGTAATCGCTTCTCGTGGAACCTGCACTATCCGGGCGCGACCGCGCTCAAGAACACCGTCCTCGACGAAGGCACGCTCGACGGCCCAATGGCGCCGCCGGGCACCTATCGGGTGCGGCTGATTGTGGGCGCGGATTCGCTGGTGCGCACTTTTGCCGTGGTCGCGGATCCGCGGGTGAAGACATCCGCTGCCGACCTCGTCGCGCAGTTCCAAGCGGCGCTCCGTGTGCGCAACAAGATCACGGAGCTGGCGGAGTCGGTGGGACGCATTGAAGACACGCAGGCGCAGATTGACGCGCGCCTCGAACACAGCAAGGATCAGACATTCGCCAAGCGCGTCGCGGACGCGGCCACCCCGTTGCGTGGGCGCTTTGAGGCACTGCGAGACGAACTCACCGAAGTCAGTTGTCATGTGGACCAGTGCACACTGGATCAACCGATTCGCCTCTATAACATGCTGATCTCGCTCAATGCGCAGATTCAATCTGGCGATTACGGCCCGACCAAGCAGCACGGTGAAGTGTCGGTGGAGTTGTCCGCCAAGGTGGGCGCGGTACTGCGGCGCCTGCAGCAGCTTGAGGATGCGGAGCTGGCGGCGTTCAATAAACTGCTCCAAGACGTGGGGCTTCCGCCCATCTACCAGCGACCGCGCAAAACTATTCTCTAGAGAGCCACTGACTTTTTAGGAACCGCTGCGCCGCCCCCCCGGGGCAGCGTACGCGCGTGGTGCTCCACGGCAAGGCGGACACCGTCACGAACTTCATCCGCCCCGTGAGTGCGGCACTGACCGGAAAAGACGAACCGTCCGGCCACGAGCGGTCGGACGGTTCGTAGGCGCCGCGCGCGCCGCGCGCGCCGCGCGCCTCACTTCATCTTCGCCACTTCGAGACGTACGCCAGCGCCATCGCGGACGCCCATGTACACCACGCCGTGCCCAAAGCCGGCAATCACGCGACCCGCGGGCATCAGCACACGATCGATCAACTCACCTTTCGCGTTGATCACATCGTACACCGAGCCGCCCTGCACCACCTTGGTCGTGCGGACCCACATGTTGCCGTCGAGATCACCGCGCGCCGAACCGGCCTGGAACGGCGGTGCGTAGTCGGGCAGTTCGCTCGGTGAGACCATATTGATGGGTGGAACGTTGACGCCACCAAAACCACCGCGGCCGCCTTCGCCGCCGCCGCGCATCGGCGGCATCGGACCGTCACCGCCGATCTGCACACGTAGCTGCTGCCCTCCACCGCCTCCTCCGAGTCCCGCAACGCCGCCGCCCATCACTGCCGCGGCACCCGCCTGCATCGCACCCGTATTGCCCGACATCGCCGCCGAGCGAACCTTTTCCATCGCGACACGCGCCGAGTCGAGAAAAGCGATTTTGTCCTCTTCGGTCATCCGCTTCCAATCGAAAGGCACCTTGGGCGTCGTCGCCTTGGTGCCATCTGGACGCGTCCACTCGATGTGGTAGTCCTGGCCGCGCAACACGGCCACCGATCCGTCGGAAAGGATGGCCCAGTCGTCAACCGTCGGCAGCGGGTTCATCGTCACGTTCACTGACATTCGGCCGGCATCATCGCGCGACACCAGCACGCTTGACTTCGGAATCTTCAGATACGCGAGCGTGTCCACTTTGCGCGTCGCTAGGTCCATGCGCATGAGTGGCGCCGAATCTGGCATCGAGGGCTGCGCCGTGGCACCACTACTGTGATTGTGATCACCACCGGCCGCGGGCATCGACATGCGAAACGCCGGCATGCCGCGAAACAGCAACCGACCGTCGCGGTCGGTGCCCGGCGTGCCATTGGGCCCACCGATCAGCAGCCCCGCCTCGTTGGCGCGCGGCACACTCATGACGCGGGCAATCTTCCCTTGGCCGTCAAGCACGAGCATGGAGAGCGACTGCGGGTCGACGAACAGCGTGGTGTCACCCTTCCACGGGATCAGGCCGCCCGCACGCGAGCTGTACGCGTTGGCCGTGGCGCTGGTCGTGTCGGCAATCACCGCATACGAGGCAAGCGTGGTGTCGAACAGCACGACTTTCCGCCCATTCAGGTCGTTGATGATGACGCGGCCATCGGGAAGCTGACGCGCCTGTGACACTGCGCCCAGCAGTTCCTTGGACGCGTGCGTCACCGGACCGAGCGGACGCTCGCGCACCGGCTGTTGGGCCCCGAGGGCGCCCGCGAGGGCGACGGCGGCAAAGAACGTTCGAGCGAGAGGCATGGCAGTGTTGGTTGAACGGTGGTCGTAATGGTAGTTTCGCGATTGCATCAGCGCATGATGATGACGTGGCGTTCGCCGCCGACGCCGACGGGCATGCCCATACCGCCACCGCCGCCGAACCCACCGCCGCCGGCGCCCGCCGTGCCGCTGCGGATCGCCGCGAGGTACCGCGGTTCAAGATAGCTGGCCACGATGGCTGGCAGCTTGCGCCGCTGTTCCGCGCTCAGCAGTCCCTTGGTGCCTGGGGCGAGCTGGGTCAGTATGTCCACCGTGCCTTCGCGTGCGCGACGGTACACGCGGTACGCCTCATCTTCGTCGTACTTGTCCGGAAGTGCGGCGAGCAACTTGGCGGCCGGGCTCCAGATGGAGTCGAGGCGCACCGTGTACCAACGGTTGAGCGTCGCGAGGCTGTCCGCCTGCTTCTGCGTGAGCCCCAGTGAGTCCGCCTGACGCAGCATCGTGGCCATTGGATTCACCAGCCCGCCGCCATTGGCGTACACCATTTTCAAGATCTGCTCGCTCATCTTGTTCCCCGACGAGCGTCGACCGGCATTGAGTTGCTGCACCAGCGACTGCTTTTCGCGCGTCGGGCCAAGATCGAAGCGCATCATTGCCGTCACCACCACCGGTTGGCGGAAGGCGTTGGTGGCCGGACTGGTGTTGCCGAAGCGCTGGTTGACTTCGTACTTGAAGCGCTGCGCCGTCGGATCGTAGCCGCGGACATAGAGTAGCTGATTATCCGGCGTCGCCGGCTGCCCCCATCCCTTCAGATTGTTCTCGCCGTGTAGCACCAAATCCGCCGCGCCGAGCGGATTGTTGATGGCCAAGCTGAGCGTGGCGCGCTGCGGCAACCCGAGTTTGAGCGGGTTGAACGAGATCGACATATTCGCCGTGGTCGTCCACGGACCTTCGCAGCTGTTGCGGTCGGCAATGCGACCGAGCTGCCCCTGCAGACAGGTGCGCACATTGGCGCTGCTCTTGGCGAGCAACGACTGCATGGCGCTCGCCACCGTCGGATCGGGAGCCGTGGCGGGATTGTAGATGAAGGCACGGTCGTTGGAATAGCCGTCGCCGTTGACGTCGCCCGCAATCGTCGGCGTGAACGGTGATCCCGACTGCACGCGGCCGTTCCACGACACGCGCACGGCGTCAAAGAAGTTGTAGCCCACCGTGTACGTCACCTGATGATGCGCGTCCATCGACGACCGCCCCCACGTCACATCGAGCGGATTCCCGGCCGTGCTCGAAAAGCCGCGATACTGCTCGCGGTAGTTCGAGTACACATACGCGAGGTTCCACGACCAGCTGGTGTTGAACGTCACTGGCGAAAAACTCGCCTGTAACTGCTGGCTCTCTGAGGTGAGATCGCTCCGCATCTCTGACACGCGGTTGTACAAACTCGTCACCCGCGCGTCGCGCGAGGCAATCGCGCCCGAGGTTGGCACAATGCTGGTGGGCTGCACGTACACGGGACGTCCGGCCTCGCTGGCCAACGCAAAACGCCGCACGGGCGAAAAATTCAAATCCACGCCAGCGCCGGTCTGGTTCATGTTGCGCGAGTACGTACCCTGGAACGTGGCCTGGAACGTGTTGTTGAGAATCGAACCGCTCCACGACAGCACGGAGCGAAGCGCACGTTGCGCGGCATAATCTTTGGAAAACAACGTCACGTTAGGCGCACTGTTGGCAAACACAGTCCCGGCCGATCCGTCAACACAGGCCGACGGAATATTCGCCAAGCTCGTGCTGTAGGCGTCCCAGTTGGGGAGCGGCGCCGCGGGGCCCATGCACGTCACCTGCTGCACCGCACTCGGCAGACCGGTGTTGTCGATGGCGTTGCCCACCAACTGCGTCTGCGGGGTGTTCTGGAATACGCCAATGCCGCCGCGCACCACCGCACGCGGGCCGCGCACGGCACCTTCAAAACCCCCAATCTGCTGCGCCGTGCCGTAGGTCCACGAAAAGCCAACGCGCGGACTCAGGTAGACTTTGTTCGGCACGTAATCGTTGCGCACGCCAAACGTCTCTTCGAGCTTCGTATTCCGGACGGGAATCCCCTCGTACTGATTGCCGTCCACGCGCAGACCGTACTGAATCTGCAAGTCACTGTTGCGGCGGTACGAATCACCGAGCGCGATGCCACCGATATACTGCGCGCCTTCACGCTGACGCGGCGACAGATTGCGACTGAACACGGAGGGGCGTCCGGCCTGCACATCGGCGAGTGAGTTGAACGAGAACGAACCCAGCAGGTTGGTGGTCTGGTCCTGCGTGTAATCGTCGCGGCGCAGTTCGGTGGTGAGCTTAATGCGATGCTTGTTGTTCTCGCTAAACCAACTGAGCAGGTTCGAGAACTGCGCCGTCCCATTGCGCGATGATGCATTGAGAAACGCGCTGCCGCCGAACTGGACGAACTTCACACCATTGGTGCCGTCGGCAAACGTCGAATTGACGAGCACACTTCCGCTCGGTAACGACAGATAGGGCGTCCCCCAGTTCTTGGCCGAACTGTAAGAGAGCTGTGTTTCGCTGAGCACCCCGAATCCGAAGTACGTCGAGTGGCGCCCCTGCACCATGCCGTTCCAGTTGGTGCGGTCGCCGCTGTGCGAAGGAAACTCGCTCGTGGCGTTGAGCACCGGCGTGTTCATTCCCCACGAGCCCTGATACGTCAGGTTCCACGCCGTGCCGCTCCGTGAACCTGTTGGGGCCACATCAATCGTCCCCAGCACTAGCCCCTGATCACTCATACGGTTGCTCGGAATGCCCCCGAGCGTGGTCGGCACCTTGAGCTGATTCAGAATATTCGTGAGCCGAGTCACGGAGTCGGCGGAGATGCCGCTCGTCTGTAAACCCAGCGCATCCGTGTTGAGCAACGTCTTGAGCTCGTTCGACCGCCGCCCAAGCTGATAGCTAAAGGTGTAGAACGATTCGTCGAGCTTCACCGGACCGGAAAAACGGCCACTCAGCGAGGTATTGCTGTATTCCTGCCCCAGCGCGCGTGCCGCGCGGTCGGTCCACTGCAGCGAGGGCGAGTCGAGATTGAGTGACGCCGAGCGAATTTTGAAGTTCGACCCACCACTCGTGCGCACGCTGAACCGACCACCGCTCGACCCGCCACTGCTCACGTCCCACTGCGAGGAGTTGAGCGAACTCGAGAGCGCCGCGTCGCGCGGCAGGTCACCACCGCCGAACGCTGCGCCATTCAACGTCGTGCTGCTCTGATCGGCGGAAAGGCCAAGGACCGAAAAACCCGAGGGATCGCCATCCGCTCCAGGAATGAGCGTCACCCCTGGGAGGGACGCCGCCATCGCGGCCAGATTGCCCAACTGATCGGCAGCGAGCGCGGAGCTGTTGACCGATTTTTCGGTGCCAGAGATGTCTTTGTTCGCATCGTTGCGGTCCACGCGGTCGCGCGAACCGGTAATGCGCATCGCGTCGAGCTCCTGCGAGCGGCTCAACTTGGCGTCGGCGATCAGGATGTCCTGATCCGCCGTCCGCTTCACCTCAAACCGCTTCTGCGCGTAGCCGATCTGGTTGAAGGTGACGAAATAGTCGCCCTCGCCATTCGGGAAAGTGACGGTAAAGCGGCCGCCCTTATCGGTACGGGCCTGCCGGTTCACCGCGCCCGAGATCGACGTCACAGTGACCCGCACCCCTTCGATCGGGACCGAATCTTGGTTGATCACCTTGCCGCGGATCACGTCCGTTTGGGCGGCGAGCGGCTTGGCGGCAATCAGGAATAACACGCAGAGCAGAAACTGCAGACGGCGCAACGACACGGAGGGATGGGCAGGTGGGTGGGTACGGCGGGGGCTTCGATATGCCCGCAAAGGCCCGATGGATTCCTCGGCTTCTCGACCGATTATTCCTTCGATCTGTTAGAAACCACCGGGCAGGTAAAAGGTTGCCGCCGGTCCCCCTCGGGGAACCGGCGGCTCCTTAAACTATATACGCATCAGGCCCGAATCGGGTTCAAAAAGGCCCAAAATCCCCCTGATTTGCCCCCGCAGCTACGGCAGGATCACCGGCACCGCCTTTTTGGCCAGAATGTCGGACAACTGGGGTCCCTTTGCCGCGTTGAAGCCCTTCACGTCCTTCTCCATCAGCTTCGTGAATGCGGCCTTCGCCACGCTCAGATCCTTTTCCAACTCCCCGAGCGTGGCCGCCTGCGCGTCCGTCGGCCGATACTCGGCGCCGCCGGCCACGTCGCCGCCGCCCGTGCCCACCTCGGCCGACAGCCAGATCAGCCCGAGGTAGAGTTTGTGGCGCTCGGTAAACCATTTGTCGTCGCTGTGCAGCTCCGTGCGCGAGAGCAACTGAAGCTCCACTTCGAGCGCTTTTGCGTCCACCTCGGCGAGTCGCCCCTTGGTGGCCGCGCTCGTGCTATCGGCCACAGTGAGATCTTCAATCTGCTTGCGCAACACCTCGAGCCGGTTGATGAGATCCACCGTCCCATTGATCGCGCTCACCGCCCGCACCTGCGCCGAGGTGGCCGCCTGCAAATCCGCGATGTTGCTCGGCAACGAGGGATCCTTCGCCACGGTAAACGCCTGCGTCGCCGTGGCGTTGCCTGCCACGATTTTCACGGAATACCGCCCTGGCGCCGCCAAGGCACCCGCGCGCTGCGGTTGCTGAATGCCCCAGTGATCGACGATGCGCGTGTCCTTGTTCTTGAAGCGCGGCTCGTCCCAAATGTGTGGGTTATCGGGCGGCGTCGTGCGCAACTCGGGCTGTTTGGGCCCTTCGTGGCGCAGATCCCACGTCACGCGATTGGTGCCGGCACGCGCCAGCGTCCGCAGGGTGCGCACGACCGTACCAGTCGAGTCCACAATCTCAATGGCGAGCGAATCGCGCGGCGCGTCCTTGAGCGTGAAGGTGACATCCGCACTTCCACCGCGCGCCGTGCGAAGGCCGGGCCGCGGCTCAAAAATACGAATCGGGGCGTCGGCCACCTGCTTGTCCGATTGCTCCAACAGCGTGATGTCGCGCAGCACCCAGAGTCCGCGCCCATACGTAGAGACGACCACATCGTGCTGGTGCTTGTTGATGGTGATCCACGACGCCGGCGCCGCCGGAAGCCCGGCGTCGAGCTTCGTCCACTTGGCCCCATCGTTGAGCGAATAGAATATTTCGTGCCCGGTGCTCGCAAAGAGCATGCCTTTGCGATTCGGGTTTTCGGCAATGCTCATGGCGTACGCGAGCGGATGATCCTGCGGAAGCCCGTCGCTGATGCGCGTCCACGTCTTGCCAAAGTCGGCGGTCTTGAAGATGTACGGCTTGCGGTCGTCCATCATGTGGTAATCCGCCACCACATACGCGGTGCCGGCATCGAAGCGCGACGGTTCAATGCGACGAATCGTGGCCCACGGCGCCATCCCCGTGACGTTCTTGCTCACATCGTTCCACTGCTTGCCGCCGTCGGCGGTGTACCAGATCTTGCCGTCGTTCGTGCCAGCCCACACCAAGCCGCGCTTGATCTCACTTGGCGCAATCGAAAAGACCACTTCGCCATAGAACTGACCGAGGTTGTCGCCAATGATGCCGCCGCTCGAGACGATGCGCGTGGGATCGTTGGTGGACAAATCGGGACTGATCACGTTCCAGCTCTGTCCGCCATTCGACGTTTTGAAAATCACCTGACAGCCGTAGTACACGGTCTGCGGATCGAAGGGATCAATGGCGAGTGGCGGCGTCCAGTGGCAACGATACTTGGAATTGTTCGGTTCAAAGTCGAGCGTGTGCCGCCACGGACTCACCGAACGCACCTGCCCCATTTTGTGATCGTAACGCGTGACCGTATTGCCGTAGCAGGTGGCCCACACGACGTCGGTGTTGCCCGGCGTGGGAATCGTGAAACCCGATTCGCAACCGCCGAGCGGACCCTGCCATGGCGATACGCCACCGCCTCGTGCCCCGAAGCCGCCGAACTCTGCAGCCGCGTCGTCACCGCTCGCGGCACTGGCCGCGCCGCCACGCCCCGCCCCCGCACCGCGCGCACCGCCGCGCCCGTAGCCGGGCACATTGCTCACCGTCATCTGCGCCGCGCTCGAGGCGCGTACAGAACGGCTGTCGTCTTGTTTGTTGCTGTAAATCCAATACGGCATCTGGTCGTCGATCGCCACGTGGTACATCTGCCCCACGGGAAGCGAGAACTGATTGAAGCTCACGCCGTGATTGCGCGTGATGCCGGCGCCGCCGTCACCCGTGGTCACCCAGTGCGACGGATTGCGCGGATCCATCCAGATGTCGTGGCAATCACCGCATCCGCGATCGCTCAGCGGCCACGTTTCGCCGCCGTCATACGAGCGTTTGAAGGTGGAGTTGGCAATCAATACTTCGAGATCGTTCTGCGGATTGACGTCAATACGGATGTAGTAGCCCGCGCGCCCAATGAGCGAGCGATCCCAACTCACCACTTTCCACTTCTTGCCGCCGTCGTCGCTGCGCCACACGGAGCCCTGCGTGGGCGTTTGAATGAGCGCATACATGCGCTTGCCGTTGGACGGTGCGATGGCCACATCCACTTTGCCGAGTGGCGACTTGGGCATCCCCGCCGCGTCGGACTGACGGGCCCACGTGGAGCCGCTGTCGTGCGAGACGTACACACCACTACCCGCGCCGCCGCTGTACATGGCGTACGTGTGCATCACCACTTCCCACGTGCCGGCAATCAAATTTTTCGGATCGCTCTTGTCGATCGATAATCCAGAGCAGCCCGTGTTTTCATTTACGAAAAGCACTCGCTGCCAGTTGGTGCCTCCGTCCGTGGTGCGATACACACCACGCTCCTGCTGCGGCCCCGTCGCGCGGCCGAGTGCGCAGACGTAGACGATGTTGGGGTTGGTGGGATGCACAATGATTTTGCCAATGCGCCCCGTTTCCTTGAGCCCCATATTCGTCCAGGTCGCGCCGGCGTCGCTGGACTTGTACACGCCGTCGCCCATGACGTCGGCGTCGCGAATGGCCCACGCTTCGCCGGTCCCCGCCCACACCACGCGCGAGTTCGACGGTGCCACCGCGAGTGCGCCAATGGCCTGCGACGATTGATCGTCAAAGATGGGCTGAAACGTGCGCGCGCCGTCGGTGGTCTTCCACACGCCACCGGATGCCGCACCGAAGTAGTACGTCATGGTATCACCGGGGATACCCGCCACCGAGGCGATGCGCCCACCGTTGTCGGGTCCCACGTAGTCGAAGCGCGGCGGCTGCACCGCCTGTGCGCCACCACCACCGCCGCGCCCACCGCCGCGTTGCGCGAGCGCGGGAACGGCGACGATCGCCGAGAGAACGAGCGCAGACACCACACGCACACGCGAGAAAGCACGCATCAGATTGCCTTGGAAGGGGCTATTCAGCTGGTCGAGCAACGGCAGGGAATGTACGGCATTGTCATTAACGCGGCACGGGCGCGCAGTCGTTGGCTTCGCGCCCGTGCCCCTCTCGCCCCAGCCGTGCGCTACCTCGGCCAGAGCCAGCCAAAGATCCCGGCGGTGAACAGCGCGTAGAGCAACCCGTCCGCCGCCGACGCGAGCGTGATGCGCCAGGCTCTGCCGTACCAGATGGACGTTTGCGGCAGCGCCATGGCGTAGCAACTAAAGGTCGTCACGCCGGCAAAGCGAAACACCTCTAGGTACGAAGCGCCAGGCGGCAAGGCGCGTCCGGCCACATACGCGGCCAAGGTCCAGATCACGAGCGAATACACAAACCACGTCGCCAGTTGACTCGCCATGCCAAAGTCGCCCGGTGGCAACATCGTCAGGATGAAGCGTGGCCCCTGCTTGGCTTTCGCCTGAAACTCCGGCGACTTCATATCTGCCATCGACGAGGGCCGCGGTGCCATGTAGTCACCAGCGCTCAGATTGAATGGGCGCAATGCCGACATCACGTCCGCTTCCCGCTCCAGCGTGCGATAATCGCTTTTGTGCCAAGGCAGCACCATGTGCACCAGCGAACTCAGCACGAACACCGCCACAGCCGACAGCACAATCGGCAACCAGAGCGCGTGAAGACCGGTCATAAAACCTCCGACGGGGGGTGTGTTACAGCCGACTCGGCGAACAAACGTCTATAAAGTACGTAACCTTTGTTCCGGTGACAAATCCAACGCCGGCTCGGCCCGATCCGGCGTTACCGCAAGTCGCTTCCTCCCCGAACCATCGCTAGAGTTCCCGCCATGCCGACGCCCAGCCACAAATCCGACCTCACGCTCGACCCCGCCAACTGGGACGAGTTTCGCGCCATCGCCCATCGCATGGTCGATGACGCACTCGACCACATGTCCACACTCAGCGAGCGCGCTCCGTGGACACCGTTGCCGCCTGCCGTACGTCAGGCGCTGACCACCGAGCCCGTGCCCCACAGGCCGCAGGGCATCGAACGTGTGTACGCGGAGTTCGCCGAGCGCGTGCTGCCGTACACCAACGGCAATCGGCACCCGCGCTTTTTTGGATGGATCCAAGGCAACGGCACACCACTCGGCATGATGGCCGACATGCTGGCCGCTGGCATGAACGCACATCTCGCCGGGCTCGACCAAGCACCGAAGCTCGTGGAGATGCAGGTGATTGCCTGGCTCGCCGAGTTGATGGGATTCCCCAAAGATTCATCGGGGCTGCTCGTCAGTGGCGGTTCCATGGCAAACATCCTCGCCCTCGCCGTGGCGCGCCACGCCACCTGTGGCTTTGACGTGCGCGAAGACGGACTGCACAACCGTCCGCGACTCACCGTATACACCTCAAGCGAAATCCACAGCTGGGCACAAAAAGCCGTCGAACTGTTCGGCATGGGGAACGCTTCGCTGCGCCGAGTGCCGGTCAACGACGACCTGCGCGTGAATGTCGACGCCATGCGCACCATGATTGCCGCCGATCGCGCCGCCGGCATGCGTCCCATCTGCGTGATTGGCTCCGCCGGCACGGTGAACAGTGGTGCGATTGACGATCTCAACGCACTCGCCGATCTCGCCGCGAGCGAAAAACTCTGGTTCCACGTGGACGGTGCTTTTGGCGCGCTCGCCGCGCTATCGCCAGCGCTCAAACCGCGCGTCGCCGGCATGGAACGCGCCGACTCCGTGGCGTTTGATCTCCATAAATGGGGCTATCTCCCCTATGAGATTGCCTGCTTTCTTGTACGAGACGCCGAGGCGCATCGGTCAACGTTCGCCGTTACGCCCACCTATTTGCGCGACGAAGGCCGTGGCGTGATTGCCGGCGGACTGCCCTTTGCCGATCGCGGCCCCGAGCTCACGCGTGGGTTCAAAGCGCTCAAAGTATGGATGACGTTCAAGGCCGAAGGGGTGGCGCGCATTGCCGACGTGATTGAGCAGAACGTGGCGCAGGCCGTGGCGTTTGCTGACCGCCTCGCGCGCATTCCGCACATCGTGGTTGTGGCGCCGGTGTCGCTCAACGTGGTCTGCTGGCGCGCGGTACCGCCCAACGCGAGCGACAGCGAAGCCGACAGCTTTAACAAGGAACTGCTCCTTCGCATTCAAGAAGCCGGCGTCGCGGTGCCGAGCGGGTCGCAGCTCGGCGGACGCTACATCATTCGCGTGGCTTGCTCGAATCATCGCAGCACCTGGGCCGATTTCGAAACGCTACTCGCGGGCGTCGGGCGGATCACGGGCGAGATGCTGTCGGAACGCAGCGCCTGACACTGGGCTGAAAAAGAGACGGGGGCGACGGCTGGTGCCGTCGCCCCCGTGTTGTTGATTCACCGCTTACTCGCCGCGCACGCCACCCATCGTGCAGATGGTGCGCCACTCCGCCGCGGTCACTGGTACCACGGACAGCCGACTCACCCGAATGAGCGCCATCGTCGCGAGATCCGCGTGCGCCTTGACGGCCTTGAGCGACACTGGCTGCGGAATTTTTGCGACCGCGCGCACATCCACCATCATCCAGGTGGGATTCGCCGCGTCGCTATCGGGGTCAAAGTGATCGTGGCCGCGCGTCGTGGCGGTGTGATCCGCGTAGCCCTCGCGCACCACTTCGCAGATGCCTGCAATCACCTGCGGGTTGGCATTCGAGTGATAGAAGAATGCCCGGTCTCCAATCTTCATGCCGTCGCGCATGAAGTTGCGCGCCGCATAATTGCGCACGCCGTTCCAGCACGTGGTGCGTGCGGGCGCTGCGAGCAGATCATCGAACGAAAACACTTCGGGCTCGCTTTTCACCAACCAATAGCGTCGCTCGCCTTTCGCGCGCGGCGAGAACACCGCGCCCCACGGCCCGCCAGCCGGCTGAGCCTTGGCGGCGGACACGGCACGCTTCACCGCTTTCCCCGCTGCAACGGTTTTTGCCTTCGCGCCTTTCGCCTTCAGCGCCTTCTTTTTCGCTGCCATCTCACTCCTGAAAAGTACAACGCTTAAACAATCCCTTTCTTGATCGCCTTCGTGACCGCATCCGCAAACGTGTCAATCTCCTCCACCATCGTGTACACGTTGGGCGTGATGCGAATGCCCTGAAACTCCGGATGCACAATGGGCGTGTTTACAATCTTGTACTTATCGAGGAGCCACCCGCCAAGTTTACCGGGCTCAATCCCCTTCACATTGAACAAGCAGATGGCGCCGCTCTTCTCGCCGGTGAGCGGCGTCAACACTTCCACGCGATCGCTCTCGGCGAGCAGTCGGTTGGCCCAACGGTTTCGCAAATAGCGCAAGCGCGCAATCTTGCGCTCGGCGCCAATGCCACGACTGAACGCAACCGCTGCGCTTACGGCGTTGAAGTTGGCCTGCGGGTGCGTGCCAATCTCTTCGTACTTACGGATGTTCCCCTGATTGGCGCTCACCGAGCCCATCAACGACCAGAGCTTCGCAATCTTCGACTGACGCACATAGAGGAATCCGGTACCGATCGGCGCCAGTGTCCATTTGTGCAGACTCGTGCCGTAGTAGTCGCAGTCGAGATCGTCGCGCTTGAATGGGAAGTGATTGAAGGCGTGCGCACCGTCCACAAATACTTCAATGCCAAGCGGGCGCGCCATATCCACAATCTTGCGGACCGGCAAGATCTGGCCCGTGAGGTTGGTGATGTGCGTGACCTCAATCACCTTGGTGCGCGGCGTAATGGCCTGCCGGAATTGCTCGACGATATACTCGTCGCTCGGCGGCGGCACCTTGAAGGAGATCTGCTTGAGCACAATCCCCTCGCGGCGCACGCGCTGCTCCCACGAGGTGATCATGCGCGGATAGTTCTGGTTGGTGAGCAACACTTCGTCGCCGCGCTTGAGATCGAGACCGAAAATCATGATCTCGTTCGCTTCGCTGGCGTTACGCACAACGGCCATTTCTTCGGGGTCGCATCCGAATTCCTTGGCGAGATCGCGGCGCGTGCTCTCCATGCGCGGCTCGAGCACACGCCACATGTGCTCCACCGGCAGCTCGTTGGTAAAACGCAAATCGCGGAACAACTGCTCGAGCACGTGGCTCGGCGTTGGCGAAATGCCGCCGTTGTTCAAGTTGATCATCGTGCGGTCGGCGTCGAATGCGCGCTGGATCTGACTCCAGTACGTCTCGTCTTCCGCCACCTCGAGCGGCGACCGTTCGCCAGCAATCGTGTTGGCCTTGAACAGTCGCGCAAAGGCATTGTCCCGCATCATCGGCAACGAGACACCCGCGCCGGCCAGGCTCTTCACGAACGTGCGACGATCGGTCATGGCATCCTCAGGGTACGATGATCAAGCCGTATTCACCACCGAATTCATCCTTCATCTTCGCCAAGTTCCCCGGCGAGCGCCACGCCCCGCCGTCGAATCGAACCGCCACGCGATGCCGTCCTGAGGGGAGCCGCACCTCGAGCTCCCAACCGTTGGCCGTGCGGTGAAGCGGCGCCGGCTCCCAGCCACTGAAGTCGCCGGCAATATCCACCGACACCCCATCGGGCACGGTCACCGCCACAAAGAGGAGCGCGCCATCGGGTTGCGGAACGAGGCGCGCGTACGATTTGACCCCCGGCACATCGGACTCGCTGCGCGAGGGCCGCCACGTGAGACGCACGGTGGCCGATGCGATCGTCGCGTCAGGCGTCCCGCGGACGGGATCCGCCAGCACGCGCCCGCCCGTCAGCGCCAGCGCCACGCGGTCTGAGACAGCCCAACTGGCGCCCCAGAGCACCGCCTGCTGAGCGGCGTTCGTGGCGCGCCGTCCCACACGCCACGTCTTTTGCACATCCGCCGTGAACGGACCGTTCACCCAGCGGAGCGACGCCATGACGTCGTCCACGTCGTAGCTGTACGCATCGCGATTGAGAAATATTCCAGAGGCTTCGAACAGCGGCCAATCGTCGGTGCGAAGCCGGCTACTCGACACGGAGGCCGTAAAGCCTCCGCCCTGTATCCACGCACCGCCCTCGACGGCCGTGCCGTGACTCGAGTCGAGATCACGGAGTGTCTGCCCATCGGCTAGGCTCAGCCATGCGCCACCAGGGCCCCAGAGCACGCGCGGCCGCACTACGCCGTACACGTTGCCGCCGCGCCCCACATCTGACACGCCAAACATATTGAGCCCAGCGCCGCCCTCGATCACAAACCACGAGCCGGGATCTGGGCGCCACGCCGCGCCGCCCGCAATCTGGGCCGCCGACGAACGATCACCGGTGTTGGTGAGTGCGCCCGATACGAGAAAGGCGTAGCGCGGATCGGAGGAACGCCACGTGGCATTCACCACCGCGGCCTGACGCTCGTCGCGCGCGCGTTGCTGCACGCGCGCCACCCCGACGCCGACCTCGACTTCCTGCGGTGATTGGGCCTCGGCGGCGCGAACAGCCGCCAGCAAGAAAGCCCACGCAATGAAGCGTGGACTCATGCCATGCGTGTGGCCTTACCGAGGGCGAACATTGACGTTCGACACAGTTGGCGGCGGCGGCAAGAGTGAAAGGACTCCTCGGCCGCGCAAGTCGAGCGCTACATCGGGCTTCAGCCCGGCAGCCACATCGCCCTGCACGTCCCGACCTAGTGCCGTAAGTTGCACACCGGTCGCGCCCCGCGCCATCAGGTCGAGCATCATCGCGGCGGCCTTTTTGGCGGGAACGCCACGGGCCACCAACTCAGTGATCACACCGAGTTCCATCGCGATCGAGCGGTTGGGCGCCCGATCCCGCATCTGCTTGATAGTTTTTTCCGAGACGCCCATCGAAATCGCGTCTGCGCCGGCAGCGAGTTCATCCACCGTCGCCGAGGGACCGAGCAGGTCGTACGCCGTCTTCATGCGCTTTTCGAGCGCGGCCATCGCCGAGCGGATGCTCTTTAGGGTTGCCTTTTTGGCCACGCCCTCGAGCGCCTTGGACACAAAGGGCTCCGCCGGCAGACGCATCGACGAGGCGCTGACCAACTGGGCATTCACCACGTCGCGCGTGGCGTTATCGCGAATGAGCGCGAGACGCGCGTCCTGTGCGCCCGCAACGCCCGCCGCAGCTACCAGCAGCGCGGCAATCGTCAGCAAGGAAGTGCGTGTGGTCATGGCGTCGGCACCATTAGCACGGAGGCGTCGCCCCCGTAATCGTTGTCGCGCGCCCGAGGGGAGCGCGGGTCGGCGACCAGCGTCGTGCCGTCGACCAGGAACGCGTATACATGGCGGCCGGGCTTTGCGAACACCGTCGCCGCCCACGGACCGTCCACTCCCACACGCGTCATGGGGGTAGCCGCGGGATCCCAACTATTGAAATCACCGACGACGGTCACCGAGCGCGCGTTCTTTGCGTCGTAGACCATCGGCACCGGCACGCCGCGCGAGGCGGCGCCGGCATCGGCGGCCGGCGTCAGCACCGGGTGCTCCGACGTCTGCGTGCCCAGTGTTTCCGCGGCGCCCGTCAACGCAGCGCGCGTCACAAACCCGACGACCAGCGCGGCCGCCATCAGCAACCCCGTCGAGGCCAGCGAGAGCGATGGCCGACGGAACCAGCCCAAGACCGCGCGCGCACGCGCCGGCCGCATGGACCGGTGCACCGCTGCCGCAGCTGTGATTTCGAGCACGGCCATTGGATTCACCATCGGCAATGCCGACAGTGAACGCGCCGCTCTGTCAATCACCTCGTCCCGCTCGTCCGTGATCATTTCTCCACCTTGGTCAGCCGGGCGCGCAGCGTATCACACGCGCGCTTCACCCGCATTCGTAATGCCGAGAGACCGACTCCGGTCACTGCGGCGATATCTTCGTATGACAAATCCTCGACGTGACGCAGCAGGAACGCTTCCTTCTGCTCCACCGGGAGCGTTTCCAAAATCACCCGCACTTCTTCAGCCCAGTCCGCACCGAACTCTTCTTCCTCCGGCGCTGCCGCAGCCGACACGGGCAGATCGCCGTACTCAATCAATGACTGATGCCGCCGCGAACGAGCGTGAATCGTGCGGCACCGATTGGCCAAAATGCGAAAAAGCCAAGGATCGAACCGGGCGTCTTCCCGAAACCGCGGGAAACTGTCGAACACCCGCACGAACGCATCCTGCACGGCCTCTTCGGCGTCCTGATCACTCCCCAACATGTTGCGCGCAAACCGGAGACACCGCGGATAGTAGTACTCCACGATCTCGATGAAGGCCTTCTCATCGCCGGCTCTGGCCCGCAGGGGAACGGCTGGATCGATCTCGTTCACGCTGTGCCTGGTCTGGAATGCATTCCGGACGTTACCCAGCCGTCGAACAAGGCGCCACCCGAAGCCCCCCCGCGCCATACGCCCCACACTTCATTATCTATTACCCCGTGGGCTAGGGCGGCGTCACTAACGCCCCATCCGCTCGCCTTTGGGGCGCTATTGCGGCACTTTTCTGATATTCCTTTGGCCGAGCGAGCGACGCAGATGACCTCCACCTTGCCCCCGACGCTAAGCACCAGTGAGACCACGGCTTCCCCCCCTTCGTTAGGGGGGCGGCCGGTTGAATCCCGCGACCCTGCCACCGGCGAGCTCTGGCAGTCCTTCCCCACCACCTCGGCGGCTGACGTCGAGGCCGCGGTCACCCGGGCCAGACAGGCCCAGCCGGGCTGGGCGGCCACCCCCTTGGGTGACCGGATTCGGATGCTGCGGCGCTTTCACGACGTGCTCTACCGCCGCCGCCACGAGGTGGCTGACATCATTACCCGCGAAAACGGAAAACCGCTCGCCGAGGCACTGAGCACCGAAATCACCATCGCGATGGACTTCGCGAATTTCTACGCAGCCGAGGCCCCACGGTTCCTCCGCGGCAAGTGGCGCACCGGCGCGACCATGGGGATGATGCGGAAGCGGGTCAAGATTTTACACGACCCCTACGGCGTGGTAGGGATCATCTCGCCGTGGAACTATCCGTTTATGCTGGCGACGGTCGAAATTTTCCCCGCGCTCGTCACGGGCAACACCGTGCTCCTCAAGCCGAGCGAGTTCACCCCGTCGTGCGGCGCGATGATCGGCTCGCTCTTCGCCGAGGCCGGCGTGCCGGCCGACGTGCTGACGGTGCTACAGGGTGACGGCTCCACTGGCGCCGCACTGTCTGGCGCGCCGGTGGACAAGATTTTCTTTACCGGAAGTGTGGCGACTGGCCGCAAAGTGGCATCCGCCTGCGGCAGCCGACTGGTGCCCTGCTCGCTCGAACTCGGCGGCAGCGACGCCGCGATCGTGCTGGCCGACGCCAATGTGCCGCACGCCGCGCGCGGCATTCTCTGGGGCCGCTTTAGCAACGCCGGCCAAACGTGCGTGGCGCCAAAGCGTGTGTTTGCACACGCCGACGTGTACGACGAACTGGTATCGGAGATGTCGCGAATTGTTGGCGCGCTGCGGGTGGGGGCCGGATCGTCGGTGGACAGCGACGTCGTGGCGGTCATTCGCCCGTCATCGGTCACGACGCTCACCGAGCAGCGCGACGATGCCATCGCGCGCGGTGGTCGCGTTGCCGCGAGTGCCGCAGCACCGGTGGGATCCACGGGCAGCTACTTCGCCCCCACGGTCCTCGTTGACGTGCCGGCCGACGCCAAGGTGCTGACCGAAGAAACGTTTGGCCCGCTCCTCCCCGTGGTCAAGGTGCGCGACGACGACGAAGCGGTGGCGCGAGCCAATGCGAGCACCTTTGGATTATCCGCCAGCGTATGGAGCCGGAACACCGCGCATGCCGCCGCCGTGGCCGCGCGCATCCAAACCGGCAGCGTGACGCTCAACGACGCGATTGTTTCGCCCGGTATGGTAGAAGTCCCGCACGGCGGCGTGAAGTCCAGTGGCATCGGCCGCACGCACGGCATAGCGGGGCTGGAAGAGTGCGTACGCCCGAAGGCCGTGATAGCCGATCAATTCACCGGCTGGCGACAGGCGTGGTGGTTTGGCTACTCGCGTGAGCATGCAGACGGGCTCGACGCCTTCGTGCGCCTCGCCCACAGCAAGAGCGTCCTCGAACGCCTCGCCGCTATCCCCGCTGTCGTCCGGCTGTTGTTTTCGCCGCGACGCCCCCTGTAACAGGAGAACGCATCGTGTCCGGCGTTGTGCAAACTCTCGACCTCTCGCTCGGATATATTCGCGGCGGATTTTTTGTGGTGGCACTCGTGCTCGCCGGTGTGAGCGCGCTCGACTGGCTCGTGCGTGCGCGCAAGGTAAATCAGTTCAGCGCGCTCGCACGGTTCATGCGCGGCACAGTGGATCCACTCATCGCGCCCATTGAGGCGCGCGTGGTGCGCGCGGGCGGCGTGCCGCAGGCCGCGCCGTGGTGGGCGCTGGTGTTCGTGATCTTGGCCGGCATCGTGCTGATTTCATTGCTCGAGTTCGTACGCAACCAGGTCGCCTTTCTGCTGTTCTCCATCGACAGCGGACCGCGTGGCATCTACCGCGTGTTGGTGGCCTGGTCGTTTGCGATTCTGCAACTCGCGCTCATTGTGCGCGTCATTCTCTCGTGGGTGCGCGTGCGCCCCGGGCACTGGATCGTGCGCTGGAGCTACAACCTGAGCGAACCGCTCCTGCGTCCGTTGCGCCGCCTCATTCCGCCACTCGGCATGATGGACATCACGCCGATCATTGGCTATCTGCTGCTGAACCTGCTGCAGAGTTTCTTCCTCAGACTGTGGTAGCGCGGGCACGGCCATGCTGACCGTGACGCCGCGCGGGGACGCCGTGCGCTTTGCCGTGCGCGTGCAACCCAAGGCGAGCCGAGTGGGCGTGGATGGGTTGCACGGCGACGCGCTGAAAGTGCGCGTCCATGCGCCACCCGTGGACGGCGCCGCCAACGCGGCCGTGATCGAAGTAATTGCCGACGCGCTGGGCGTGCCGAAGCGCGCAGTCCGCATTGTGAGTGGCGACAGCTCCCGATCGAAAGTGGTGGAGGTGGACGGCGTGAGCGTGGCGCAGGTGCGGGCACTGGAGTAAACCCGCGCACTGTGCGGCAGCATAAACCAAGGGGGCAACGGCATCTGCCGTTGCCCCCTTGGTTCAGCTCTGCTCCGCTCAACAACGTGCTGCGTACTGCGTACCGCGTGCTGCCTCCTACCCTGCTACGCCTTGCCCACGCGCCGCATGTACAGCCAGGCGGCACCCAACGAGACGCTGGTGCTGATCACCATGACGGCAATGGAGTCCCTGATTCGCGGATTTCCACTGAGCGACATCAGCCCGTACACGGCGAGAAAATTCCAGACCGCCGAAAACACATACTCCGCTACCTTCGCCAACTTGGGCATCGCACGTCCTCCGAGAATTAGATCGCAAAAAACTGAAACAGACTGGTCCCGACCGCCACCAGCGCAGCGACCGCCCCTTTCAACTGCCACGGAATCGGCAGGCCGCGCATTGCCCGCAACGCAGCCGCGGCGCCACTGACGTCAGCGCCCACAAAATGGGCAAACCGGTTCCAGTCACTGCGCGGATCGGCCATCACATTCATCGCGAGTGCATCGCCACCCACCGAGCCCCAGTAGCCGGAACTCCCCGCCGCCACCGACGCGGCGGCATACACGAGCTCGGCGCTCTCGAGTGGTCCGGCGGAATTCACGGCGCGATCGATGGCGCCATCAATGTCACCCGGCGATCCCGCGCCGGTGATTTCACCTGCCATCCGTTCCACGATGTTGATGGCCGCGTCTTCATCGTCGAACGTCGCCGTGCTGAACGGCGCGACCGTCGTCGCCACCTTCTCGGCGCGTTCAATGGTCGCTACACCAGCGAACAGCGCCATCGGCTGCGCGATCGCGCGGCACTGCGCCGTGCGCGGCGCAATGTCGCTCGCCATCAGGAACGCGCGCTCCTGCGACGATTCAAAGCCGCCGTGCTGCGCCGTGGCAGCCAGATGGCCCTTGATCACCGCCAGCACCCAGTTGCAATCACGGCGCATCGCCTGCGCGGCAACCGGATCGGACGCTTTGACCGCCGCGTACTTCTGTAGCGCGAGATTCAACAACCGGTTGTGCTCTTGCCCAACCCACCGCGACCGCGCGGGAATGCGGCGCCACACCGTGGGATCTGCGTTGGCCACCACGTCGGCACTGCGCGGACCAATGATCGACGAGAGATCAGGCATCGGCGCGGGACCCACCGGACTCGCCGGTGAACGCGTATCGCTGCACGCCACAACAGTCGCGGCGGTCAACACGGCGACAACGACTCCGGCAATGGCAAAGCGTTTCGTATTCATAGCAATGGTTCTCCCTTGCAGCTGGATGGAGGCCGCCCGTGGCGGCCCCTCTGCTACCAGCAGTGGGCGACGGCAGCGTCGTACATCGCGTGCGCGAGCATCGGGGCGAGCAACGAACGATCGCCGAGTGCCAACGAACCGAAGACGAGCCCCGCCGCGAACCGCGCGGCAATGAGCGACCACCCGAGAGCGGGCCTGGTAATGCCCCCGTGCGCGAGAGCGAATGTCAGCGACACAACCACCAACGTCACGCCCGCGCGCACGCGGACGCTCCCGACCAGCTCCGCGACCGCCGCATTGACGGTCTCCATGAGCAGTCCCCGGAATGCGAGCTCCTCGGTCAGGGCCGGCAGGAGCGCGGTGAGCGCCAGCCATTGGGCACGCGCGCCGTCGAACACGGGCGCCGCCGAACTGGTGCGGGCGGACAGCAGAACGACGAGGGGGACGCCGGCGAGGACGAAGCGCGCAGCACCCCGCATCCACGCGCGGGAGCTGGCCATGTGCACCGGCCGGCCCACCCTGCTGCGCACGCCCCATGTGGCGGTCTGCACCACCGCAACGAATGCAGCGGCGCACAGCAGTTGCTCCGTCGCGGAGTTCGCAGGATGAAGCTGCGGTGCGAGCGATCGAATGATGTACGGAGCCACTCCCACCAGCGGCACCGCCAGCGCGCCACCAATCAGAACCGGCGCCCGCACACCGAACCTCTCTCGCACCTCCCGCTGCACGTGCCACTCCCCACGACCACCGGCACGCTCGCACATTACGCACCTCCCCCCGTTTCACTCGGCGGGATCGCAGACCCATTCCGAGCGCGGACGGAAGGATAGGGCGAACAAGGGCGCGGCGCGGCATCGAATACACGCTGGCCGAATCTGAACGTTGCCGTCACACCAACGTCACTCGCGCACGAGTCGGCAGGCCGCCAACTGCGCGAGGCTCGTTACTTGGCGCCGCCTCGACCGCGGCCGCCACGACGGCGCCGACGTTTTGCAGGAGCCGCGCTGGCGGGGTGCACGGCAGCGGTAGTCTTCACGACCGGCTTTGCCGGCGTACGCGCGCCAACAGTCCGAATCGGCTTGCGTGGTGCCTGCGGCTCCGCATCGCTGTAGGGAGAGGGCTCCCCGTATGGCGATTCCCCGCCGTCATGCGGATGCGCACCAAAGAGTTCCTTCGCCGACTTCTTGCGCGGGCGCTTCGCCGGCTTGGGGGGCGGCAACACGACTTCGTCCCCAACCATCGGCCGGAGAATGTCGAGAATGCCATCGCTCAGATGCTGCCCATACATATAGAGATGCCGCGCGCGCGCGCGCCCGCCGAGTACCCAGGCAAGGAAGGATTTGTCGGCCTTGGCGGTGTTGCAGGTCTTGCACGCGAGCACGAGGTTGTCGCGCCGGTCGTAGGCCGACTGGCCTCGGCGCGGCGTCACATGGTCGAGCGTCAGCGTCAGGGCAGGAAAGGTGCGCCCACAGTACGCGCACACCGGACCATGCGCGTGGAGCAACCACTCGCGCGTTTCGGCGTAGGCCGCGCGCCCCGTGGGGACCGACGTGTGTTCGATGCGGGGTTTTCCGCCGCCGCCACCGCCGGAGCGCCGGCGGCGTTTCTGAGGAGTCGCCATTAAATGAACAGTACTGGGTTGGGCTTTCCGCCGCGAACATTCGGCGTTCATACATTATTAGGTAGCGGGCGGAGCGTGGTGGGCACACTGTGCCATGGACTGGAACTGGAGCGGGGCCGTGGAAGACGAACATCGATTGATCGGTTACGCCCAACTGCTACGGCTCGCCCAGTCCGGAGCCGACCTCCAGCCGTTGATTGCGCGCCTCATGGAGCGCGCCAAACGGGGTGAGCGCGCGGCCGACGCGCTAATGGATCTCTCGTGGATTTTCCTGCTCGCCCAGCAGCCTGAGATGGCGGTCACCACCCAGTCGCTCGCGCTGAAGCTGCAGCAGACGTACAAACTTCCAGCCCCGAACAGACGCGTCGGCCTGCGCTTGGTGGCCTTGCTCTCCGCGGGAGACTATCTCGCCAGCACCCCGCTCGAGTTTCTGCTCGAAGGTTCGGATGTCGCGCTAGAACTGTGCTTTGTTGGTGCGGAACTGCCATTGCCGGCCACGCTGCCGGAACACGATGTGCTGTTCGTAGCCGTGTGCGAGTCCGATGACCATCTCGAGTTGCTGCAGCACATCGACGAGCGCGTCGGCGCCGACCACGGCCGCGTCGTGAACAGCCCCAGCCATATTTCCAACCTCGCGCGTGACCGAGCGAGCGCGTTCCTGCGCTCCGCCCCCGGCGTGGCCATGCCACTGACCGTGCGTGTTTCTCGGGCGACGCTCGAATCGGTCGCGGCCGGCGCCGCAACGATCACCTCGGCCGTCGAGGTGCCCTTTCCGATCATTGTGCGCCCCGTGGGGTCGCACATGGGCAAGCGACTCGCGAAAATCGACGATGCGCCCTCGCTCGCCGCCTATCTCAGCGCAGAATCAGAAGAGGAGTATTACGCCGCCGCGTATTTCGACTACCAGAGCGCCGACGGGCAGTATCGCAAGCATCGCGTTGTCCTCATCGACGGCCAACCGTTCGCCTGCCACCTGGCCATCTCCGATCACTGGGTCGTGAGCTACATGAGTGCCAGGATGGAGGAGAGCGCATCGAAGCGCGCCGAAGAAGCGCAATGGATGGCGTCGTTCCACGAGACCTTTGCGGCGCGGCACGCTGAGGCGTTTCGCGCCGTGCATCAGCGCCTGCGGCTGGACTACGTGGTGCTGGACTGCAGCGAGACCGCCGATGGCCGCTTACTCATTTTCGAGGTGGACACCGCCGCGCTGGTGCATGCCACCGACCCCGTCGACGTGTACCCATATAAAGTGCCGGCGATGCAGTCGGCGTTCACAGCATTCCGTGCGCTACTCGAACGTGCGCGTCGAGAGATTCGGTGATACGTGAGACGGGACGGTCGTAGCGGTCGCGGCGTGCGTGCGCTACCTTTTGCGCGGAATCGCCAGCCCTCATCCGGAGCACGTCGTATGCGTCGCCTCAACGTTTCACCCACCGCGTTCGCGCTACTCGCGATCACCGCGCTCACCACACGGAGTTCCGCGCAGACGCCACGCACGGAACGCTGGCGGTGGCTCGACTCGAGCACCGCCACGAGCAACGACCCGCGCCGCGTTCCGATGCCGCCCGGATACAACGCGCCGAGCGGCAGCATCGTCCTCACCGGCGGTCGCCTCTGGGACGGCACCGGCGCTCCGGCCCGGAATGCGACGGTCGTAATCACCGGCAACCAGATTGCCGCCATCCTTCCGCCCGGTAGCACCAACTGGCCCAAGGACGCGCGCGTCATCGACGTCGCTGGCAAGACCGTCATGCCCGGGCTCATCGACCTCCATACGCACATCGATTATCGCAATCCGGGCAACTCCGATGCGCAAGCATTCAGCTTGGCCGACGGCGCGCTGCGCGGCGTCGAGCGGCTGCGCTACTACATCGAAGGGGGCATCACCACCATTCGCGACACGGGCTCCGATCGCGAAACCCCCTTTGTGCTCAAGCAGTGGATCACCGAAGGGCGGCTCGCAGGCCCGCGCATTTTTGCGGCGGGCTCACTGATCGTCGGCCGCGGCGGCCACGGCGGCGAAGTCGAGATTGACGGCGCGCGTGCCCTCCCGAGCGTGCGCGAAGCATCCGGAGCCGATGCCTGGCGCGACGCCGTGCGCGACCAGGTGCGCAAAGGCGCCGATTTCATCAAAGTGGCAAGCCACTTCTCCGACGAAGAAATCCGCGCCGCCGTCACCGAAGCGCACGAACTCGGCGTGAAGATCATCGCCGACGCCGAGACGTTCTACATCGAGCGGGCCGTGCGCGCGGGCGTCGACATGATCGAACACCCGCTCCCCCGCACCGACGAAACGATCAAGCTGATGGCAGAGCGCAAAGTGGCCTCAGACCCAACGCTCATTCCGTACTCGATCATCTTCCGCCTGAGCGGTGGCTACTTCGGCTCCACCAGCCGCCGCTTCACATTCTCTGACTCCGCAAACTTTGCGCTCGTCAAGAAGATGAAGGACGCGGGCATTACGCTCGGCATCGGCACCGACCTCGTCTCCGACTGGTATCGCTACCTCCCGTGGCCCTATCACGAGGAGATGCGCCAGTTCGTCCGGCTCGGTTACACGGTCCCCGAAGTCCTCGGCATTGCCACGCGCGTGAACGCGCAGTTGCTCGACATGGGCGACAAACTCGGCACCCTCGAACGCGGCAAACTCGCCGACGTGCTCGTGGTGGCCGGCCGACCAGATGTGGTGTTGGATGACATCGCGAATGTAGACCTCGTCATTCGCGATGGGCGCCTGCAGGTGCAGCGCGGGCAAGTCGTGGTGCCGCGACATGAGCCGATGCCGCCGCCGAAGGCTGGGGGCAAGGAACCGAAAGTTCCGTAAGGCGCGGCCAGTCAACTGGCGGGTGGCGGAGAGCGCATCGGTCAGACCGTAGCGCTCTCCACCACACGCCCATCAAACAGCCGTACTTCACGGTCCGCGTGCTCGGCATAGCGCACGTCGTGCGTCACCATGCAAATGGTGGAGCCGTTCGCGTGCAGTTCGCGCAGCAAAGTCATCACCGACTCGCCATTGCGCGAATCCAAGTTCCCGGTGGGCTCATCGGCGAGCAAAATGGCCGGGTCGCCCGCCACGGCGCGCGCCACCGCCACGCGCTGCTGCTGACCGCCACTCAGCTGACCAGGAAAATGCTTGGCGCGATGCGACATCTCCACTCGCGCCAACGCCGCGGCCACGCGATCCTTTCGTTCGCTCTCGGGCATTTGGCGGTACGTCAACGGCAGTTCCACATTCTCGGCGACGGTGAGATCGCCAATCAAATTGAACGCCTGAAAAATAAATCCGATCTGCCGATTCCGTACGCGGGCTCGCTCCAGCGGCGTCAGTCGCGCGACGCCCTCGCCGGCGAGCGTGTACTCGCCGCCCGTCGGCGTGTCGAGCAAGCCGAGGATTGAGAGCAACGTCGTCTTGCCGCAACCAGACGGCCCGCTGATGGCGACGTATTCTCCCTTCGCAATCTCGAAATTCACGTCCGCCAACGCATGCGTTTCGAGTTCGTCGGTCAGAAACACCTTTTGGATTCCCTCAAGGCGAATCAGGGTGGAGCCTGGGGTCGATGCCATCGTCTAGTTCCGTTGAAGGTCAGGACTACTTGAGGCGCAGACGAGCCGCGTTCGCGTACTGCGACATGTCGGACACGATGATTTTGTCTCCCACCTCGAGCCCGCGAATGATCTCGATAACGTTCACCGAGCTTCGCCCCAGCTCCACCGACACGCGCACGGCCGCCCTGCCGCCGTCCACCAACTTGAAGAGCGAGGCCGTGCCAGCGCCCGTGCCAAACGACGGACGGCCGCTGTACATGACGTTGGTGAGTTTCTCGATCACGATCGTGCCGTCCACACTCAAATCAGGCACGGCGCCCTTGGGCAATGCACCGTCCAGCGACACATCCACCGTCACGGTGCCGTTCTGCGCCGACGGATCTTTGCGCGTCACATGCCCGGCCACAATGCCATTGCGCGTATCCACGCTCGCCTTCTGGCCGATAGCCACGTCCTTGGCCTGCCCTTCAGGAATGCGCAACACGGCCTTCAGC
>CANIWQ010000015.1 GCA_947471365.1 Gemmatimonadota bacterium
CGCGGCCCCGTGCGGTTGCACGTGGAAGCCGCGTCGCGTTTTGTGTGGCCAGCCACCGAGTTGACCGTCGTCGCAGAAATTCGAGGCAGTCAAGAGCCGGACACGCGATTTGTATACAGTGCGCACGTGCAGGAACCGGGGGCAAATGACAACGCCAGCGGCGTGGGCGCGCTCGCCGAAGCGGCCCGCGTGGCGGCCGACCTCGTGAAGAGCGGCAAGGAAGACCCCAAGCGCACCCTCACCTTTCTGTGGGGCCAAGAAATTCGCAGCACCGACCGCTTCATCAAGCAGGACACCACCCGCGCCCGTGGCATTCGCTGGGGGATGAGCCTCGACATGGTCGGCGAGGATACCAAGAAAACCGGCGGCACCTTCCTCATTGAGAAGATGCCGGACCCCTCCGCCATCTGGACGCGCGGCGACGACAAGCACAGCGAGTGGGGCGGCTCCCCCATCAACGAGTCGCAGCTCAAGCCGCACTATTTCAACGATTACGTACTCCGTCGCGCGCTGGACGAAGCGGCCGGCAACGGCTGGGTCGTCAAGACCAATCCCTTCGAAGGAGGGAGCGACCACACCCCCTTCCTCACCGCCAACAAGCCGGGGCTGCTCCTCTGGCACTTTACCGACGAGTTCTACCACACCGACGGCGACCGGCTCGACAAAGTCTCCGCGGAAGAACTTCGTCACTCTGGCATCACGGCGCTCATGAGCGGTTTGCTACTCACCTCCGCGGATGGCCCCACCGCACGCGCGCTCATTCGTGAAGTGGAGCGAGCGGCCCTCGCCCGTGTAGAAGTGGAGCGTGTGATTTCCGCCGACTCCATTTCGCGCGGTGCGGACGTCGACAAAGAGCGCCACGTGCTCGAGGTGTGGGGCACCTACTATCGCGGCGCGCTCGCCACCACCGAGGACATCGAAGTCGGAGGCGCAAGCGCCGAAACGCGTGCGGCGATTGCCGCGTCGCAGGCACGAGTGGCGGCCGCCGTCGCTAAGGCCCGAACGATGCTCAAGCCGGAGTAAGGCACCGGCGCGGCCTGCACCACACCATCATGCGCGCCGGCCAGTCCGCGGCGCGCATGACTGTTTCACCGTGCCTACTCGCGACTAACCGCGAAACTCCTTGGGCACCAACAGCGCCTCGATCCCCTCGTACACGGCGATCAAGTGCCGCACATTCGACACGAAGTCGATTTTCGACACATCAATCTCGAGCACCGGGCCGCGATACCACCCATTGGCCCGCACGTTCGTAATAAACTCGTCGTATCGCGGGTTCAGTGCGGTCACGAGTCGCAGGAGCCCCTCGGGAATCTCCGCGGTCTCCGATTGTTCTTCGGCGCGCTGGCGGTCCCCGATATTGCGGAGCAGATACTCCACGGGGCTCTTGAGCAACACGATCAACCCGGGACGCACCAGCGACCGGAACTCGGCGTCGAGCCGACCATCAATCACCTGCAACGCATCGGCCGTGAGATAGGGCACGTCCATGTCTCGATGCAACACCTCGCAAAACGCAAAGCGGTCGGCGAGAGGCGAGCCATCGATGCAGGTGGAGGACTGCAAGTGCGGCACCGCCTGCAACTGCATTTTACGCAGATCAAGATAGGCGTGCTGAATGTCGAGCGCCGCCTGTTCCAGGTGCGTGCGCGACGCACGCAACGCCGGACTATCGGCCGCATCGCGCTGCTGATGGGCAATGAAGTCGTTGATGGCGCCGTAGTAGCGCCCCAGCGTTCGCTTCGCCGAGTGCTTCGCCGTGGCGAGCAGCGGAAAGAGCGACGCGTTATTGACGACGTGATCTTCGAACCCATCGTCCGGGAGTTCAAAGAGCGCGTTCATGCCCGTGTTGTACGCGAGGAGTTTCACCAGCGAACTCTTCCCCGCTCCGATATTCCCCACGCACGCAATGAGCGTCTGATGGCGCGAGAGGTACGTCAGCAGCCGACGTTCAACATTGGTGAGCCGGTTCGCAATCTCATGCCGGCGGATCGTCAGATCTTCCTGCACCTCGAGCGTGATATTGCCGTCACTCATGTGGTGAGCCGGCGCGCCGCGAGCATCCGGCGCACCTTTTCCCGAATGGTACCGGCCGCCACGTGCACGTAGTCGGGATGATCGTGCATGTCGATTTCTGCGGGCAGAATCACAATGTCACTGTCCGGCGGCACGATGGTGAGTTCCTGATATTTGCGCAACGTGCCGCGCCAGTTCGCCACAAGCGCTTCGTAGCACTCATGGATTTCGCGCAAATAATCTTTGGTGATCGTCTGCGCGTACGCATCGCCGGCCGCCGCACGTGCCGCCCGGCGCTTCTCGAGCAGGTCAGGCTCCGTGCGCAAATACACCGTGAGGTCTGGCAGGCGAATGCGCTCGTGGTGCAGCGTCTGATAAAACAGGGTGTTGTACAACTTGGCGTGCGCCGCCGGCATCTCACCGGCTTCGATCATGCGCTTCACGAATACTTCGGGGCCGTCCAAAAAGGGACGATCCTCGAGGATCAACACGCCGGTCTTTTGCTCGCGCGTCATCAGATGGCGAATCTCGCGTTGTTGCAGCACGCGCATATGCAGAAACGCCGTTTCGGTGGGGAAAATATTCGCCACGCGATCCTGATAAAACAGCGCCAAACATTCGTCGGTGAGCGATCCCTTCTCCACGCGCTCGGTAAACGAATACGTGTCGGCGCCGTCGAGCAGCCCTTGTAACTCGGAGCGGTAGGGCTCGCTCGCAAGCGCATTCATGAGCGTCGTCTTCCCGGAGAAGAGATTGCCCATGAGGCCAATGTGAAAATTATTCGCACTCACGACTTGCCGCTCTCCTTGGCCCACGAGTCGCGCAGCGTCACTGTGCGATTGAACACGAGCGCGCCCGGTTTGGAATCGGGATCGGAAATAAAGTAGCCCGTGCGCTCAAACTGATAGCGCGACCCCACCGCGTCCGCGCCGACACTTGGCTCCACCTTCGCGCCCTGCACGACGGTCAGCGAGTGGGGATTCAGCACCGAGGTAAAGTCCTGCCCCTCGGGCACATCTTCGGGATCGGCAATGGAGAACAGCTTGTCGTACAGCCGCAGCTCGCAGTCAATCGCATGCGCGGCCGACACCCAATGGATGGTGCCCTGCACCTTGCGGCCATCGGGCGCATTGCCGCCGTGCGTGGCCGGGTCGTAGGTGCAGCGGAGCTCCACGACCTCGCCGGCGGCGTCCTTGATCACTTCCTGGCACGTGATGAAGTAGCCGTAGCGGAGGCGCACTTCGCGCCCCACGGAGAGCCGATAGAACTTCTTCGGCGGATCTTCCATGAAGTCGTCGCGGTCCACCCACAGTTCGCGCGAGAACGGCACTTGGCGCGAGCCCGTGAGCGGCACGTCGTGCGGGTAGTAGCTCGCGTCGAGCTCCTCCACCTGCCCTTCTGGGTAGTTCGTGATCACCACTTTGAGTGGCTTCACCACGCAGAGCACGCGCGGCACACGCATGTTGAGATCGTTGCGCACCGCATGTTCGTACGTCGCGAGCTCCGTGCGCGCCGTCTTGCGCGCCACGCCAATTGATTCACAGAAATCGCGAATCGCTTCGGGTGTCACGCCGCGACGACGAATGCCAGCAATCGTATGGAGGCGCGGATCGTCCCACCCCGTCACGTGACCGTCGTTCACGAGCTTGAGCAGCTTTCGCTTGCTCACCACCGTGTAGTCGAGCACGAGACGGGCAAACTCCGTCTGCTCGGGCGGTTTTTCAAAACCCGCTTCACGCACGAGCCAGTCGTAGATGTCCTTGTTGTCTTTGAACTCGAGCGTGCACAGCGAGTGCGTGATGCCTTCCATGGCATCGCTCAGGCCGTGCGCATAATCGTACAGCGGGTAGATGCACCATGCGTCGCCACGACGGTAATGGGTGGCGTGTCGAATCCGAATGAGCAGCGGATCGCGCATGATCATGTTGGGATGCGCGAGGTCGATCTTGGCGCGCAACACATGCGCGCCGTCCGGGAACTCTCCCGCCTTCATCCGCGCCAGCAGGTCGAGATTCTCGTCCACCGAGCGATCGCGGAACGTGCTGGGCGTCCCCGCCGACGTCACCGTGCCGCGGTGCTCGCGGATTTCTTCTTCGGTTTCGCTATCCACATACGCCGTCCCCTTCTTGATCAGGAGAATGGCAAAGTCGTATAGCTGCTCGAAGTAATCGCTCGCGTAGTATTCCGCGTCCCACGTAAAGCCCAGCCACTCCACGTCGCGCTTGATGGCCTCGACGTATTTGATGTCTTCGGTGAATGGATTGGTGTCGTCAAAGCGCAGGTGCACGCGGCCGCCGAACTCCTTGGCGACACCGAAGTTCAGGCAGATAGATTTGGCATGCCCGATGTGCGGGTAGCCGTTGGGTTCTGGCGGAAAGCGCGTGCAGATGGTGCGGCCGAATTTGCCGGACGCTACATCCTCCGCGACCATTTCCCGCACAAAATCCCGGCGGGGCGTGTCCTGACTCACGAGCGTACCTACGGTTGGGGTGGGGCGAGAGCTGAAAAATACACGGTTGCCAGCCGGTCTGAGAGGAGGCGGTGCCTCCTGCCAGCGCCCATCTGAGCTCCGTGCTCCCCAGTACCGGTGGGGCTACAGCCCCGGGCGCAGTTCCAGCACCCCACTCGTCCCCGGAACCGCCGGGTCGCTGTCCCCTGGCCCCAGCGGCGGCCCCGTCCGTTGCTTAGCGCTCACGGCCTCAATGTGGATCGTCACAAACGACGTCGCGTCGATGTGCTTCTCGGGAATGACCCCGTAATCCACCCCTTCCTGGCGTCCTGGGAAGTAGCGGCCGATCATCTGGGCCAGGAGTTCGTGCTGGCGCTCCGGCGATGGCTGCTCGGTCGCCGCGCGGCCAAACGCCACGGCACTGCGATAGTTCACCGAGTGATTGAGCCCGGTCTTGGAATACACGAGCCCGTCCGTCAGCGTGACCGTGACGCAGACGGAGGCCCCGTCCTGCAGTGCGCCCATCAGCCGGCTGTTGTGCGCCCCGTGCAGATGCAGGAGCTCCGGCTCGGCTGCATCGAACGCATACGTCATGGGGATCACCACGGGGCCGTTGGCGTCGGCAATCCCGACATGGGCCACAATCCCTGCCGCGAGAATGGCCACTGCGGCCTCCGGGACGGACCGTTCCTTGTGCTGCTTGATGAGCGCGCGATCCTCACGAGTCATGGTCGAAAGATGCCCGTTGGACAAAAGCGCCGCCAGAGTCGGTGCTGCCGCTTGCCGAGGAGCAGATCAGCCCCCATCGTTACCGCCCATGCGAGCCCGACATCTACTGGCCCTCGTCGCCCTCGCGGGCGGCGCCTGCGCCAAGCCCTCCCAACTGCGCCACCCCGAGCCCGCGCGGCTTTCCCTTGCCGCTCCCGACAGTTTCACGGTGGACGTCCTGACCTCCAAGGGCACCTTTACCCTCACCGCGCATCGCGACTGGGCGCCACTCGGCGTGGACCGGCTCTATCACTTGGTCCGCGCCCGGTTTTACGATGGCAACCGGTTCTTCCGCACCGTGGACAACTTCGTCACACAGTTCGGCCTGAATGGCGATACGGCGGTGACCGCCGCGTGGCGCGCACAGCGCATTATGGACGACCCCGTCAAGCGCAGTAACGTGCGCGGCACCGTCAGTTTTGCAGCGGGCGGAAAAGACTCACGCACTACGCAGCTCTTTCTCAACTACAAAGACAACAGCCGGCTCGACACGCTCGGGTTTGCCGTGATCGCGCAAGTGGTTGACGGCATGCCGGTTGTGGATTCGCTCTACAAGGGCTACGGCGAGGGCCCGCCGCGCGGCACAGGCCCCTCGCAGGATCGCATTGTGAAGGAAGGGAACGCATATCTGATCAAGGACTTCCCCTTGCTCGACTACATCATCACGGCCCGCATTCGACGGGAATGGAGACATCAATGAGTGCCCCGCACCACGCGTTGGCCGCCCGTCGCTGGCGCATCGCGATCGCGCTCACGATGGCCGTGGTCGTGCTGTATTTCGGATTCATCCTATTGATCGCGTACCGCAAGGCGCTCATGGGCTCCATTGTCACGCCCGGGCTCTCGGTGGGGATTCTCTTTGGCGCGGCGGTCATCGTCGTGAGTTGGATGAGCACGTGGGTGTATGTCCGCTGGGCGAACCGCAGCTACGACCCCGCTTTGGCCGCGCTCAAAGCGGAGGGCAAGTGATGCTCGCACTCATGCAAGCCGCAGCCGCGGCGAGCGCCTCGACTGCCCAAACGGCAGCTCCCGTTGCGAGCGCCGCCGGTGCGGCGTCGGCGAGCGCCATCGGCCAGCCCAACGCGGTCGCGATGGGATTCTTCTTTCTCTTCATCGCCATCACCCTCGCCATCACCTATTGGGCGGCACGACGCACCAGCACCACCGAACACTTCTACGCCGCCGGACGCAGCATCAGCGCCGCACAAAATGGATTCGCGCTCGCCGGCGACTACATGAGCGCGGCGAGCTTCTTAGGCATTGCCGGCCTCGTCTCCACCAGCGGCTTTGACGGACTCGTCTACTCCACCGGATGGCTGGTCGGCTGGCCCGTGGTGCTCTTTTTGGTGGCCGAACCGCTCCGCAACCTCGGACGCTATACCTTTGCCGACGTGGTCGCCACACGCCTCAAGCACACCCCCGTGCGACTCGCCGCGGCGCTCGGCACGCTCTCGACCGTCATCTTCTATTTGATTGCGCAAATGGTCGGCGCGGGGTCGCTCATCAAACTGATGTTCGGCATTTCGTACGAAACGGCCGTCATCATTGTGGGCATCGCGATGATTTCCTACGTGCTGTTCGGCGGCATGATCGCCACCACGTGGGTCCAGATCGTGAAGGCCGCGCTGCTCCTTGGCGGCGCCGCGGCACTCGCCTTTATGGTGCTGCTCCGCTTTCACATGAATCCGCTCGAGCTCTTTGCCGCCGCCAGCGATAAGTACGGCGCCGCCGTCCTCGCGCCGGGCAAGCTCGTGACGAACCCCATCGACACCATCTCGCTGGGAATGGCGCTCATGTTTGGCACTGCGGGATTGCCGCACATTCTGATGCGCTTCTATACGGTGCCCGACGCACGCGCCGCACGCACCTCCGTGTTCTACGCCACAGGGCTCATCGGCTTCTTCTATCTACTCACGTTCATCCTCGGCTTTGGCGCGATGGTGCTCGTTGGCCCGGACGCCATCAAGGCCATCGACAAGGGCGGCAATATGGCCGCGCCGTTGCTCGCCGAGTTTTTGGGAGGCACGCCGTTCCTTGGGTTCATTGCGGCGGTGGCGTTCGCTACGATTCTCGCGGTAGTGGCCGGCCTCACCCTCTCCGGCGCCGCGGCACTGAGCCACGATTTGTGGACGAGCGTCGTGCGCGGCGGACATGCCAAGCCCGGCGAAGAGCTCCGGGTCGCGCGCGGTGCGACCTTTGTGCTTGGCATTATTGCCGTGGTACTCGGCATCACGTTCAAGGGGCAGAATGTCGCCTTCATGGTGAGCCTCGCCTTCGCGATTGCCGCCAGCGCCAACTTCCCCGCGCTCGTCCTGTCCATTTTCTGGCGCCGTTGCACCACGCAGGGCGCGGTGAGTTCGATGCTCTTTGGCACCGTCGCAACGCTCGTCCTGATTTATCTATCGCCCGTCATTCAGATAGACATTCTCAAGCATGAGAGTGCCTGGTTCGCGCTCAAGAATCCTGCGGTCGTCACCATCCCAGGCTCGTTCTTGATTGGTATTATTGTCTCGCTGTTCACCACCGATCGATCAGCCGTGGCGGCGTATGACGGCGCCGTGCGCGATATGATTGACGGCGCCAACGCCCACTGATGCGACGTTTGTCATCCCTCCCGCGCGTTCGGTGCGCAACGCAATGACTCAGGAATCCACTGTATTGACAGGCGGCGAACGGCTCGCCGACGCCTTGGTTCGACACGGCGTCGACACGCTGTTTACGCTCCCCGGTGGGCACATTTCGCCGATCTTTGTGAGTGCCAAGGCGCGCGGCGTTCGCATTATTGACGTGCGTGACGAAGCCAACGCCGTGTTCGCTGCCGATGCCACCGCGCGACTCACCGGCAACATCGGTGTCGCCGTGGTCACGGCTGGCCCTGGGCTCACCAACACACTCACCCCACTGCGCAACGCGCTCATGGCGCGTTCTCCCGTGGTGCTCCTCTGCGGCGCCACCGCGACGGTGCTGCGCGGGCGCGGCTCTCTGCAGGACATTGACCAACTCAGCGCGGTACGCTCGCACGTCAAGTGGGCAGGTCAAGTGAATCGCGCGGAAGATCTCATTCCCATGTTCGCGCAGGCAGTGGAGATTGCGCGTACCGGGCCGACTGGACCGGTCGCCCTGGAGTGTCCCGTGGACCTGCTCTACAACAGCACCCTCGTGCGCGAGATGTACGGCGTGGCCAAACCGCTCCCCGCTGGCGCGCCACTCTCGCAGCGGCTGGAACGCTGGTACCTCGAACGCCATCTGCGCAAAACACTCGGCACCTCGCCGGTGCGTGACGACACCACTATGCCGTCCGCACCCAAGCGCACCAAGCCGTCGCCGCGCGCCGTTGCACGAGCCCGTGCACTCCTCGACGGTGCCAAGAAACCCGTGTTGCTCATTGGCAGCCAGGCGATGGAAGCCCCACAAGAAGCCGCCGCGCTCGCACAGGCGGTCACCGCACTCGGCGTTCCGGTGTATCTCGCCGGCATGGCGCGGGGGTTGCTCGGCGCGACACACCCGCTCCAACTGCGCCAGCAACGCAAAGAAGCCTTACGCGAGGCAGACGTCGTGCTGCTCGCGGGCACGCCCATGGACTTCCGACTCGACTACGGCCGCCACTTTCGCCACGGCACGACGATCATCACGGCCAACAGCGATGCCTCCGAGTTGCAGCGCAACCGTCGCGCGACACTCGGCGTGCACGGCGATGCCGACCTCTTTGTGCGCGCGCTCGCCACATCAGCGCCGCGCGCGGAATGGAGCGCTTGGCTCGAGATCTTGCAGGGACGCGACGCCGCACGCGAAGCGGAAATCGACACGCGCGCAGCGGCCGTGGTCACGCCAATCAACCCGCTCGCACTTTGCAAAGCCATTGACGGACTCCTGAGCGACGACAGCATGATCGTCGCCGACGGCGGCGATTTTGTCGCTACGGCAGCCTACACGCTACGCCCGCGCGCGCCCCTCTCGTGGCTCGACCCCGGCGTCTTCGGCACACTCGGCGTCGGCGCCGGCTTTGCGATTGGCGCGAAGCTTCACCGCCCCTCCGCCGATGTGTGGCTCATCTACGGCGACGGTGCGGCTGGCTTTAGCGTCATTGAGTTCGACACGATGGTGCGCCACGGTATTCCTGTGATTGCCGTCGTAGGCAACGACGGCGCCTGGGCGCAGATCATGCGCGACCAAGTGCCGATGCTCGGCGACGATGTGGCCACCGTGCTCGGGCGCACCGCATTCCACGGCGTGGCCGATGCGCTCGGCGCCAAAGGGTTCCTCCTCGACGATCCCGCCAAGATGGAGTCCACGCTGCGCGCCGCACGCGATACCGCTCGCGCGGGCACTCCGGTAATCGTCAATGCGCACATCGGGCTCACCGACTTCCGCAAAGGCTCTATTTCACTTTGAGCGCTGTGGCCGATGTATCGATTGTGAATGTCGGCTACATGTCCACCAACTTCTGGGTGGTGAGCGCTGGCCGTTCGCGATTACTTGTGGATCTCGGATGGCCCGGTACGTGGGGCACGATGCAGGCGGGTTTGGAACGCATGGATGTGCCGCTCACGGAGCTCCGCTACGGTCTGGCGACGCACTACCACATGGATCACGCCGGACTCGCGCAAGAGTTCAAGGCGCACGGCGTGCCGCTGCTCGTCCTTGAGGAACAGGTGAGCGCGATCCCCGCGATGAAGCAGTGGATGAAGCCCACCGATCACTACAGCGAGATCACCGCGCACGACAACACGGTGATTCGCCTCGCCGATAGCCGTGCGTTGCTCGCGACCATGGGTCTACACGGCGAGATTGTGCACACCCCCGGTCACTCCGACGACAGCGTCTCCCTCTTGCTCGACAACGGCGCGGTATGTACCGGCGATCTCACCCGTCCCGGATTGGGAGAGACCGAGCAGAAAGCCGCGCAGGTTGATGCGAGCTGGGCGCTACTTCGGTCCAAGGGTGCAACGCGGGTGTACCCCGGCCACGGGCCGGTATACGCCCTCGGCTAGGAGAGCTTGGGCCGATCGTCCATCGGCACAAAGTGCATCAGGAACGTTCGCTCCTGCGGCGTCAGGCTCTCGAGCCCCGTGGCGTTGATTTTGTCGAGGATGCGGTTGAGTTCATCGCGATTCACCTCGTGCGCCGCCTGCGGGTCCACCTTGCGCCAGTTCCCAATGCGCGCCTCTGCTTCACGCGGCGCCGACGCCACCGCGCGCCGGAACTGTGAGGAACCGCTCCGCCAGTCGCGCCACTTTAAAAAGATGAACGCGCCCGCGTAGCCGCCGAGGTGGGCAAAGTCCGCGACGCCACCGGCCGAGCCCCCCAGACCGCTATAGAGCGCGAGCCCCGTGGTGACGAGCACCAGAATGCGCGCCGGCACCGGCAGCACACCCCAGATGTAGATCTTCTCGTGCGGCCAGAACCACGCAAAGGCGAGCATCACGCCAAACACCGCCGCCGACGCTCCGCGAATGGCCGCATGCGGTGCGAGCACAAACGAGAGCAAGGCGCCTGAAATCAGACTCGCCACGTAGAGCCAGGCAAAACTCCGCGACCCCAACCGCGCCTCGACGCGCGGTCCAAAAAAATACAAGCCGAGCATATTAAACAGAATGTGCCCGAAGCTCCCATGCAAGAAAGCGTAGGTGACGATCGTCCACGGCCGCACGAGTACGAGGGCCGGTACGAACACCAGCGCGTCCATTGCCCCAGGCACCGTGAGCTGCAAGAAATACCCAATCGCATTCGCGATGAGGAACCGCATCACCCACGGCGTCACGCGGACGCTCCCACCATCGGATGCGAGCGCCCACGCGCATCCACCGGCCAGCTCCGCTCCACCCGATCGCCCCGCACCCCATACATCACATCGTTGAGGTGCACCACAATGCACACGTGATTGGGCACGACACGCACGAGATCGCCCACCTGCGGACGCCAGTCCGTGTGCGACAAATCAAGAATCCCGTGCTCTTCGTTCATACGGCTCACGATGACGTCCGGCCGATCGAGTAAGGACCCGTAGCCTTCGCCCTCCACGCCACGCATCGGTTCGCGGCCGAGCGCTTTCGTTCCGGCGTCAATCACCGCCTGGTTCGGCACGCTCGTGCTCACGACCGTCGACAGCACCGTGAAGGCGCAGTCATCCCAGCTGCAACTCCCAATGGCGGCAGTGCCTCGGTCGTTGTAGACGTAGGTCCCGGGGCGGAACTCGGTGACACCAGTGATTTCGTGCGTGCGCCACACGGTCGGCGTCGACCCGCCACTCACCACCCCCGGAGCCACGCCGGCGCTATCGAGCGCCAGCGTCGCGCTGGCGAGTGCGGTGCGGAGCGCTTCGAGCTTCGCATCCTGTCCACCGACCAGATCGCGAATGTGCCCAGGGTAGAACGCGATCCCCGCATACTCCAGCGGCGCACTCGCCTGCACGAGTCGCGCGAGTGTAATGGCGTCGTCCCACGCGGTCACCCCCACGCGGTGCATTCCAACATCGAGTTCCACGTAGACGCGCACGGTGCGGTCCGCCGCGCGAGCCGCCGCATGCAGTTCGTTCACGGCACGCGCCGAATCAAGCGACACCGTGAGACGCGTCTCCTGCGGGAGCGCCATGAGCTTGCCGAGCTTTGGTCCAATGGCGGGATACGCGAGCAGAATGTCGCGCGTGACCCCGCTCATCACCGCAGCCTCAGCCGGCGTCGCCACCGTCAGCCCAACCGCGCCGCTGGCAATCTGTGCCGCTCCAACGGTGGTGGATTTGTGCGTCTTGATATGCGGGCGCAACGCCAAACGATGCTGCGCCGCGTACGCGGCCATGCTCGAGACGTTGCGTTCAAAACGGTCGAGATCCACCAGCGCGGCCGGGGTTTCCAGCGCCGCAAACGAACTGCCAGGCACGACGGTCATGTTACAGTCGAAAGAGATAAGAGGCCTTGAGGAAGAACGCGTCGCTGGTCCGCTTCAGGTCGTGGAACCAGTAGGCGGTGGGTTCGGTCATCTGCGACCCATAGCCGGCGTAAAACACCGTGCCCGGATTCGGCTTATACGCAAAGAGGAAATCGCCGCGGAAGCTGTTCACCGTATTGCGCGTGGTGCGCACCCAGCGCCGGCTTCCCGTGTCAAACATCAGGAGCGGATTGTTCGTGCGCGTGTCATCGCGCAGTGCGTCCGTAAAGGTGCTCACGTACTCGCCAATCAGCCGCACAAACACTTCGCGGTTAATCTGATACTCCACCTTTAACCGCGGATCCAAAATACGTTCGACACGGCTGTTGTCGCTCGGCCGGAAGAAATCCTGCATCTGAAACGTGAAGCCAACGCGCAGCTGTTCACTGGCGCGCAGATCCACGCTCGCCTTGGCATAGTGAATTTCGACCGGCGCCCACTCCTGAAAGTTTTCATCCTGCCCCCACAGCCAGAGCGCGCTGAAGGTCAGGTTCTTGAGCTGGGGCGAGTTCATGGAGAGCACGAAGTCGCGGTTTGGCAGACGCGCCGTCCCCGTGAACGCGAGCGTGTCACTGGCCCGCCCCGCGCGCGGCACCTCAATGCGATACCGGCCGCTGTAAAACGCCGGATCGTACCCGAACACTTCAAGGAGCAACGACGCGCCCAACTGCCAGCCGCCACGCAGTTGTTCGTGAACATTGAAGTGCAGCTTCTTGTCGCGCGCGTCGCCGCTATGGAAGAAATTCCGATAGGCCCACACGCCGTCGATGTTCATATCCATCGAGAACTGCTCAACCAACGCGTCCTTCTGGCCAAACCAGGTGTAGCTCGGCGCCAGCTGCGCATGGACCTGCCCCACGCGCGAAATGAATCCGCTCTGCGTCGTGAACTGATCGCTGATCCCGCTGAAGAGCGAGTTAAAGCTTAAAGAACGTCCGCTCCGCCGCAGTCGCGTCTCCCAGAGCGGCGCATTGGTCTGAACGCCACCTTTCATCGTGGCGCTGCCCGCTCCTTGAAACTGGAGCGTCCAAATTTTATTCCACACGACGCGACCATCCACGTCGAGCACGCGATTCCAGTTCGCACCGTCCACGCGATCGGTATACATCACGCCGAGGCGCGACTGTGCGCCGAGGTCGCGCTGGATGCGCAGAATATTGAAAACCGGATTGTCATGCCCGCTCAACGACGAGGAGGTCGCATCCACGGCCGAGAGCAACGCCACGTCGGTACTGCCCACTTTACCCGTCATCTTTGCTGCCGCAACGGGCTGTACCACGCGGCGGGTATAAATCAGATTGTTGGGCACCGTGAACTGCTCAATGCCCTCCAGAAAGAAGGGACGCTTCTCGGCAAAGAACAGCGCCGCTCGGGGATCAAAAGAGATCTGCCCAGCGTCCGCTTCCACTTGCGAAAAATCAGGATTGACCGTCGCGTTGAGCGTAAGGTTGTTGGTCACCCCCCACCGGACGCTCCCGCCGAGCTTGGGCCGCTCCCCGACATAGCTCCACGCGTCCGCGCCGCTGCCGGGCGTGCCACCGGTGCGTTGCGTGGCCTCGGGCGTGATATCCACCACCAACCCGCGCCGTAAATCGGTGAGCCCCGTGAGCGCTCCGCCCTGCCCAAGAAAGCTTGCGGCCGCGCGCTGCGCCGGCGCCCAGCTGTACTCATACCCGCGGTACTGCACCGTCCGCGTGATGTTCAATCCCCACGTCTGCACATCGGCGCTTTGATATTTAAGACTCTTGAAGGGAATGCGGATTTCGACTTCGTAGCCCCACTCCGTCACGCGGCCCTTCGACTCAAACACAAAATCCGGACTGAGATCCGGCGCCTCGCGTGTCTGGACCGTGTTGCTCGTGAAGCTGCTGCCGCCGATGTTGCCGCGTTCCACCAGCATGCCATCCGCCTGCACGCCAAGGGGGTTCACCGAGAACACTGCCGCCTGTCGGCCGTCGTTGAACGTCCCAAGGAAAATCGAGATGTTGTCATCCTGCGAGATGTGATCACGGTCCGCGAGCGTCGCATGCACCTGCGCCGCGGGCTGAAAGGCGCGAATGCCAAAGTGAATGGCGGTCGCGGAATACCACACCAGCACATGCGTCGAGTCGGCCGCCGGCGCTCCGTCGGCCGGCGCATACTGCGAGAAACCGGTGAGTCGGGCCGCCTCGAGCCATACCGGCTCGTCGAGGCGCCCATCCACCGTCACTTGCTGCTCGACCCGCGGCAACTTGACCTGGAGCTGCCGCAAAATGCCACTATAGATGCCTCCGGCAGGAGGGTCGTGCGGAACGAGCGCCAGCGCGGCGAACAGAAGTGGCAGCATGTGATGGAGAGGGGCCGAGAGTGGAAGAACCGTCTATGAAGATGCGCGCGGGCACGCTTTCGCGCTATCTTGGGCGCGATGACAGAAACCATCAACTTCCCCACGGTGCCCGGCGCCGCCCCCCGGGTTGAGGATAAGAACGATCTGGGCTTCGGCTCGATCGTCGCCACCGATAGCCAAACGCGCCTCCTCAACAAGGACGGCACGTTCAACGTCCGACGGCGCGGTATCGGGTGGATGGAATCGCAAAGCTTCTATCACGTTGCCCTCACCCTCACCTGGCCCCGCTTCCTTTGGGCCTGTGTCGGCTGGTATCTCGGACTCAACGTGCTCTTCGGCGCGGCCTTCTGGCTGTGCGGCCCCGACGCGCTGGTCGGCAGCGGCGCGGCGGAAATGGGCGGCACACTTTGGCGCGCCTTCTTCTTCTCTGTCGAAACGTTCGCCACCATCGGCTACGGCGAGATCAGTCCAGTCGGCGTACTGCCGCACTGGGTCATGGTCATCGAAAGTCTGGTGGCGCTCCTCAGCCAAGCGCTCATCACCGGCCTCCTGTTCGCTCGCTTCTCCCGCCCCACCGCCGCGATTGCGGTCAGTCACAAGCTCATCGTTGCGCCATTTCGCGGGGGCCGCGCGCTGATGTTCCGCATTGCCAACAAGCGCAACAATCAACTCATCGACCTCGAAGCGCGCGTCACCGCGAGTTGGGTCGAACGTGGCACGGCCGGCATTGGCCGCAAGTTCCAGCAGCTCCCCCTCGAGCGGCAGCGCGTGCTGTTCTTTCCGCTCGCGTGGACCGTTGTGCATCCGATTACCGAGGAGAGTCCGCTCTACGGCCTCTCGGACGCGGACCTGCGCGCCCGGAACTTCGAGTTCCTGATCATCATTTCGGGCATCGACGAAACATTTTCGTCGCAGGTACACGCGCGCTCATCGTACAAGCCCGACGAAATCACCTGGGGCGCGAAGTTCCAGAACATCTTCAATCCGCCCGACGCCCAAGGGCATCTGTCCATCGACCTCAATCGACTCGACGACGTGGACGCCGTCGAGCTTCCGGCACGCTGACCGTCGAGGCGCCGATGCGCCGATGCGCCGATGCGCCGATGCGCCGTTACGCCTCGTGCCCCGTGCGCGCTACGGCGTGCTTGGGATGGTGCCGCGCCTTCGCAGCAGCCGCGCGCTTCTTGAGCTCCGCCTTCGTGAGCGGGGCGAGAATGGTCCCACGGCACTTCTTGGCGCCGCAGCGGCAGCCGTAGAGGGTGTATTCCTCTTCGTCGTCCTCGGTGCCGTCGCGCGTATAGGCGTAATCGTACGTGATTTCGTCGCCCTTGCGAATATCCTTGATTGCTTCAATAAACACTCGCGAACGCTCAATGATCGCTTCGCAGTTGGCGTCGCAGGAGTGATTCAGGAACCGCGCGTCGTTACCGTCTACGGCCGCGTCGATCACCGTCTGCCGCGTGACCGCAAACAGAAAGGTGTGATGCACACGCTTGGAACGATCATCGTAGCGGGAGTCGGCCACCGCGTGCGACACGCGCTCGCCGAGGTACTCGATGACCCGCTCGCCCTTCTTGATGTCGCGCGTCGCGAACCCGCCGCGCCCAGCGATCTTCGAGTGCTTCACCGCAAACAGCTGTTCGCCGGTGGATTGCTTCGATTTCACTTTACGAGCCGCCATGCCACATCCAGGCCAAGGTACCAGTTGCGCAGTGGCGCGGGCTCCAGCACCCGCCCCTGCGACCCGTTGATCGTCACGGACGCGACGTACGGAGTATCCAGTAAGTTGTTCACCGCGACGAACGGATGGAACTGGGTCCCCCCAACTGCGCCCCGCCACGCGAAGCGCACATTCACCAATCCGCGCCCCCAATCCGCCACCGGCAGCGTGTTGCGATCATCGCCAAAAAGCGCGCCCGCCGTGCTGTGGTCCGCGTCGAGCGTCCATCCGGCCCAGTGCGCCTGCAGCCCCGTCCGCACAAAGCGACGGGGCACCCCCGCCTCCCGCTTGCCGTCGAGCGTATCGGTGCGCGCCCCATTCGGCACCCGATAATGCACAAACCGATAATCGCTCTCGGTCCACGCCACCGACGCCGTGAGCCAACGCGCCACGCGCGCCTCCGCGCCAATCTCTAATCCATCGCGCCGCGTGGCCCCGGCATTTCGAAAATAGGCGCGCCCGTTGGTCTCGAGATATTGGATGATCGCGTCGTTCACATTCGAGCGGAACAGCGACACCGAGTAGGTCACCACGCCGCCGACCACACCGCGCGCTCCGGCTTCGATCGTGCGCGTGGTCTGCGGCCCAAGGTCGGGATTGAATCCGCCCGCGCCGTCGGCGCGCGAGTTGAGCTCTGTCGTGGTGGGCGTCTCGAATGCCGTGGCGTAGTTGGCATACGGTGCAAACGACGAACGCCACGCCCACACCACGCCGGCGTGCCCACTCGCGGCGCGCATCGTGCGTGAGCCGCTATTGTCGCCGTTGCTGGCGCCGGCGGCATCACGAAAGAAGTGATCGTGCACATCAAAGGCGAGTTGGTCGTATCGCCCGCCAGCGCTCCAGGTGAGGTCACGCACCGGCGTCCACGTGGCCAATACAAATGGACCCACCGACGCCACCACCTCCCGCTGGTCCAGCAGCAACGTGTCGGTCGGCGCGGTCCGACGTCCAGCGGTGCCACGCCAGTTGCGACGGCGATCATCGGCGCGTTGCAGATCAAGGCCCGCCGTGACGCGCGGCCATGACACCGTCGCCACCGAACTCGCCCCAGCAGAAAGATCCGCGCGCCCACTCGCAGAACCATCAGGCGACCACGTCCCATCGAGACGCACCCCTTCAATCCACCGCCCCAACGACCCCACCGTGCCCACATTGGCTGCGATCGTCCCCGCCGGTGACGTCGCCAACGGATTATCCACCAACCGTCGCATGACATAGGTCGTCGCCGACCAGGTGAAGTTGTCGCCCGCGCGCTGCATACGCACCGAAAACTGCGTCTGCGACAAACTCCGCTGCGCCCCCCGCGCCCTGTTGATCGCCGCCGCAGAGTCACGATTCGCCGCGTATTCCGCCGCCGTGAGCGCACCGGGATTCAACGCCTCCGGCGTCGCCGCCGCATTCACACGGAACTGCACGGTCGTGCGTGCATCGCGCGCCCAATCCACCGCCGCCATGAGCTGGCGCGTGTCGGCGCGACTGTATTGCCGCGTGCCATCGGTGGTCGTGCGCGAAAGCGAGAACGCGCCTATCACATTGTCCGTGCGCCCCGAGGTACGAAGCTGCACCTTGCGCATCCCGAACGCCCCGCCGCTCACCCGCGCGCTCTGCCCGAGCGCATCGGGCGCCGAGAGATCGCTCGTAAACGCAATCACCCCACCGGCGCCGTTGCCGTAGAGTGTGGACGCCGAGCCGCGCAGCACTTCCACGCGCGACACACCCGCGAGATCCACGTTGGTGAGCTGACTCTGTCCGTCCGGCGCCGACTGCGGAACGCCATCAAGCAACACCTTCACGCCGCGCAGTCCAAAGTTCGCACGCGCGCCCGCGCCGCGGATGCTGAGCCGCTGATCGAGCGCATAGTTGTACCGATTGGCGATATACACGCCGGGAATCGCCGGCAGTGCCTCATCAACCCCAAGCGTGGCACTGGCCCCCACCACGCCCGATTTCTCAACCACCCCCACGGCCCAGGGCGCACGCTTCGCCGCCTCGGGGGTGCGCGTCACGGTAATGATCGAACGTCCAAGTCGCTGCGCCGTGTCCGCCACCGCGCGCGCGCGGGCATCAGCACGCGCGGCGGAATCCGTCGTCGCGACAGCCGTCGCCTGTGCCGTCGCGCGTTCGGCCGCGGCAAGGCACAGCATGGTGAGCAGGATGCGGCGATTCATGGCCTAACGTTAAACGCCCGACACGACCGCCGCACAACACGGCAGCACAGGGCACAACAGGGCACAACAGGGCACAACAGGGCACAACAGGGCACAACAACTCCGGCCTGTCGTATATTCGTCCCTATGTCCTCTCCCGACGCTTCCCGGCTCAGCAACCACCGCCTCTCGCTCGACGACGTCGCGCGCGCCGCGCGCACCATCAACCCGCTCTTCCTGCACTCGCCGCAGTTTGAATGCGAGCCGCTGGGAGCCGCCCTCGGCACGCGCCTCTCCGTGAAAGTCGAGACGATGAATCCCATCCGCTGCTTCAAAGGGCGCGGCGCCGACTATCTCGTGGCCCAAGCGCGCCCCAGCGAACCGCTCGTGTGCGCCAGCGCTGGCAACTTCGGCCAGGCCATGGCCTTTGCTGCCCGTGCGCGCGGTCACACACTCACCGTGTACGCCTCCGTCAACGCGAACACACTCAAGATCGACCGCATGCGCGCCCTCGGCGCCACCGTCATTCTCGAAGGCGAAGATTTTGACGCCGCCAAGCAGGCCGCGCGCACGGCCACCGCGCTCAGCGGCGTGCGTTTTGTACAAGATGGACTCGACCTCGAAACACTCGCTGGCGCCGGCACCATCGCCCTCGAATGGCTGCAGGCCGCCACGGTGCCCGATCTGTTCTGCATTCCCCTGGGCAACGGTGCGCTCTTCAGTGGATTCGCGCGCGTCGTGAAGGCGCTGCGCCCCGCAGCACGCGTCATCGCCGTGCAGGCGGCTGGCGCGCCGGCCATGGTCGAGTCGTGGAACGCCGGGCGACTCATCGCGCATGATCGCATCGATACCATCGCCGACGGCATTGGCGTGCGCGTGCCCATCGCCCAGGCCCTCGACGACCTGCGCGATCTCATGGACGACGCCCTGCTCGTAAGTGAAGCGAACATCCGACGCGCCATGCAACTCATCCACGAGCACACCGGTCTCGTGGCTGAGCCGTCAGCCGCCGTCGGCGTCGCAGCACTCCTCGAGCACTCGACGCGACTGCGGGACCAGCACGTGGGCACCGTGTTCTGCGGGAGTAACGTCACGGCGCAGCAGTTGCACGACTGGTTCTAGCCGCCGCGGCGCGCGCCGAGGCGCGCGCCGCGCCCCCCGCGTTGGCGGAATGCCTAGTCTCCGAAAGTCGGTTATTCATGCAGTAAGTGGTGTTTTATAGCCCCACTTGCGCTCAAACAGCTGAGAACTTATGCATTAGTCATGCATAATTTGGCATCGAATGCCTCCGCTGAGTCCGCCCCGTTTCGGTCGCGCCCTGCGCTCGTGACCGAGCTCGCGCCCGTCGTACGGCGCGCGCAGCTCGTGGACGTGCTGCAACTCGCGGCATTGGTGAATGGATTTGCCGCCGACCAGTTGCTCCTGCCCCGTTCCACCGAGCAGGTGGCCCTCGCGCTCGACAACTACGTGGTGGCGGTCGATGCCGGTGGACGCGTGCTCGCCTGCGCCTCGCTCGACGAATACTCGCCGTCGATCGCGGAGGTGGCGTCGGTCGCTGTGGATCGCGGCTTTCAGGGCCTTGGACTTGGCACGCAGGTGGTCGCCGCCGCGGAGCAGATCGCGCGCCAACGCGGCTTTGAGCAAGTGTTCGCGATGAGCCTCGCTGAACGCTTTTTCAGCTCAATGGGCTACGCCGTCGTGGCACTCGCCGACTACCCCGAAAAGCTCGCGCGGTACGAGAGCCTTGTGGCCGGCGGCGTCGCCATTGTTCCCAAGCGCTGCTTCGCCAAGACGATCGCGGAGTAGGTTCGCTGGCGCCGGTGCCGCACGCACGGCACGCAGCGCGCGCGCGTCCCGCCCGCTGAGTCACGCTGGCCTGCGGTTCACTAGCATTCGTGTATGACTATTTCCACCGTGAACCCCAACACGGGCGTGATGGTGCGCGAGTTCACGGCGCACACGCCAGCCGATGTACACCGCGCGCTCGATACCGCGCACGCCGCTGCGGCGAGCTGGCGCCGCGAACCCGTGGCGCGCCGCATCGCTGTGCTCACGCGCCTCGCCGAGCTCCTCGACCGTGACCGCGAATCACTGGCCACGCTCGCCACAGGCGAGATGGGCAAAACGGTGCAGTCCGCGCGCGACGAAGTCGCCAAGTGCGCCGCCGCATGCCGTCACTACGCCACGCATGCGCCGGCGATGATCGCGCCGGAGTCGCAGGTGATCGACGGCGCGAGTGCCACGCTGCACTACGACCCCCTCGGCGTGCTACTCGCGGTGATGCCCTGGAATTTTCCATTCTGGCAAGTGGTGCGCGCAGCCGCACCAGCCATCGCGGCGGGAAATGTCGTGCTGCTCAAACACGCGTCGAACGTGCCGCAGTGCGCGCTCGCTCTCGACGCGATCTTCGCCGAGGCCGGCGCGCCGACGGGTGTCTTTCAAACGCTGCTCGTGGAATCCTCGCGCGTGGCGGCCCTCATCGCTGACGCGCGCGTGGCGTGCGTCACCATCACCGGCAGTGAAGCGGCGGGACGCGACGTGGCCGCGCACGCCGGCCGTGCGCTGAAGAAAACCGTCCTCGAACTCGGCGGCAGCGATCCGTGTGTGGTGCTGGCCGACGCCGACCTGCCCGCCGCCGTCGCCGCCGCGATTCGCTCGCGCATGATCAACAACGGCCAGAGCTGCATCGCCGCCAAACGATTCATTGTCGTCGACGACGTGGCCGATGAATTTGAACGCCGCATGATTGACGGGGTACGCGCCCTCCGCGTGGGCGACCCCATGCTGGCCTCGACCGACGTCGGCCCACTCGCCACGGCACAGATTCGTAACGAAGTGGCGGACCAAGTCGCACGCGCGGTAGCAGGCGGCGCACACCTCGCGTGCGGCGGCCACACGCCAGAGGGCGCCGGATGGTTTTACGCGCCCACCGTGCTCGTTCGCGTCCCCGACGATTCCCCCGCGCTCACGGAAGAAATCTTTGGGCCCGTCGCGCCCATCGTGCGGGCGCGCAATGTGGACGACGCGCTTGCGCGAGCCAACGCGACGCCCTTCGGGCTCGGCGCCAGCGTGTGGACCACGAGTGCGGCCCTCGCCGAACGGGCGGCCACGGAGATAGACGCCGGCATGGTGTTTATCAACTCGATCGTGGCGAGTGACCCGCGCTTTCCCTTCGGCGGTGTGAAGGCGAGCGGCTACGGGCGCGAGGTGGGCGTGCTCGGCCTGCGCGAGTTTGTAAACATCAAGACGGTGCGCGGCTCAGCCAAAGAGTGAACGGCGAACGGCGAACGGCGAACGGTGCGCCGTGTGCGGCGCCGCTGTGTGTCGCCGCTCGCATGTTCGAACCGATCGACCCTACTCGTCGTCCGGCTGACCGCCGCGCCCCATTAAAGTCTGGAAGGCGCGCGTCACGCGCGTGCCGAACGGCACTTGCGAAGCGTCATGCAGGACGTCGAGCGTCACGCGTTGCCATTGCGCCTGCATCTCCGCGGCGTCCGCAAAACGCGCATCGGGATCGGCAGAGAGCCCGCGCGCGAGCCACGCGCCGATCGCGGGGTGAAACGGCGTGACGTCGAGTGTACCCGAAAGCTGCTGCGCCAAAATCGCGCGCCCGTCGGGTCCAGCGAACGGCGCGCGCCCCGCCAGTGCGAAATAGACAATTGCGGCCACCGCAAACAGATCCGCCCCGACACCCTGTTGCTCGCCGAGGAGCTGTTCTGGTGGCGCAAAGGCCGGCGTGCCGCTCGAGCCGGCCCACTCTTCACCCATCGCGTTGGCAATGCCGAAGTCGGCAATGCGCCACTCGTGATAGCGATCGATCAGAATATTTTCGGGCTTCAAATCGCGGTGCAGAATGCCAGCTTCGTGCGCCACCTTGAGGCCGTCGAGCACACGGCTCACATGCGAGGCCACTTCCGCGAGCGGCCGCGCGCCGAGTCGGCGCACGAGATCGGCCACGGACCCTTCGTCCTGCAGCTCCATCGAATACCAGTGCACGTCGCCCTTTTGGTCCCAGTCGTACACGGGGACGATCGCCGGGTGCTGCAGGCGCGCCGCCATTTGCGCTTCGCGCCGGAAGCGCGCCACGGCTTCGTCGCTCCGAGCGACCGTGGGATGCAACATCTTGAGCGCGACTTCGCGCTGGAGCGTGAGGTCGCGCACGCGCCACACGGAACCGAAGGTACCAGCCCCGAGCGACGACAGGACTTCGTAGTCGTCACCCGTGGCCCAGCGCAAACGGTCTTCTTCGCTCACCGCGCGGAACTCGCCTGAGGCAATTTCGACACCGCCCAAGCCGGGCGTTCCGCTCCCCGACATTTTTTCGACCGCGCGGAGCAACGACGCCACCGAATAGAACCGATCGGCCGGATTCACCGCCAGCGCGCGGTCGAGCAGCTCCGCGACATTGGTGGGACAGTCCGGGCGCACCCATCGCACCGGAGGAATTTCGGTGCGCGGAGGCAGTTCGCCGGTGAGAATAAAGAAACAGCTCGCCGCGAGTTGCCACTGATCGGACTCCGCCGTGGGTTTCCACTCGCCCGCCCCCCACTCGCCAGGTTGCGGTGTCGACACGGCGGCGGGTTGCGCGCCCGGCGGAATGTCGGCAACCGGCAACGCCCACTGCCAGCCGAGCATCCAGACGCGGCCGGTGGGTGTGACGTACAGCGAGTCCGGACCAATGGCGCCATGCGTCTGACCGGCATCATGCAAATACGCGACGGCCGACCCAGACGCGCGCAGCACGCGCAGCATGTATTGCACCGTCTCGGTGCCGAGCCGAAGAATGCGCGTGCCGACCGTTTCGCCCGTCACCCAACGGCGCAGATATCCGGGGCCGCGCCGGCTCCCCTGATGCTGCTGCCAGTAGTGGTACGTGGTGGGCACCGCCGGATGGTTGTGATGCCCGAGCGCACGCGCTTCGGCAAACAGCCACGGCTCATGGGCCGGATCGGGTGCGGTAATGAGCGCGAGCGACCGACCGAGCGAGTCGACGATCTCCTGCGCGTGGCGGGAGTTTGCGTAGTAGCCGCCGGCGCCCCATCGCCAACCGGGCGGTAGCTGCCACAGCTCAAGATGCGGGGGAACGCCCGTGGTGCGCGTACCGTGCGCGGGTTCAGCGCTGCTCATCACGCGTTCAATCTGTCAGACCGGCGCGGCGGATACTAGGGTGATGCGAACCGTCGTGCCGGTGCCGGGTTCGCTGGTCATCGTGATGGTGCCGCCCCATCCCTCAATGAGTCGACGGCTGATGGCGAGCCCCAGCCCACTGCCGCTGGTGCGGGTAGAGAAGTGCGGCTCGAACACGCGCGGCAGCACGTCGGCGGGAATACCGCCGCCATCATCCACCACACGGATCGCCACGGGTCGGCCGGCAGCCCCCCCCTCCACCAGCACGCGCACGTGTTGCGCCGCTGCCTGTCGTGCGTTCTCGAGCAGGTTCAGCAACACTTCGCGCAACTCGGTGGGGCGCGCCAGGGCGAAGACGGGACTGTCGGCCCCCTCGAGCGTCCAGATCAACGCGCCGGCGTCGAGTTTCTCAAGCTCCACGACGTCGTGCGCGGAGAGCGCCACGTCCACGGGCACCGCTTCCGCCGCTTCACTCGGGACGGTCCCATACTGACTGAAGGAACGGGCGATCTCGTCGAGCCGGTCGATTTCATTCAGCAGACGCGCCACATTCTGCTCGAGCACCTCGTCGAAGTTCACGCGTGGCTCGTGTCGCGCGCGCAGCAGGTGCTGCACGCCGAGGCGCATTGGCGTGAGGGGATTCTTTATTTCGTGCGCGACTTGGCGCGCCATCTCGCCCCACGCGAGGACGCGCTGCGCCTTGGCTTCCTGGGCACGCCCCGCTTCGAGATCGCGCGCCATGCGCCGGAACGCGCTGAACACCGGCGCAAACTCGGCGGGTGGATCGCCCGCGAGCATCGGCTCGCGCTCCCCGGCGGCCAGCGCGAGGGCGCCCCGCTGCAACGCACCGATGGGGCGCGAGAACTGACGCGCCGCGCGCCCGGACAGCCAGAGCGCGGCGAGCGCGCCAAGCAACATCGCAAAGAGGAGATAAATCCCGAGATCGCGGCGACGGCGGTCGAGTGCGAGATCGTCGGTTCGGGCTGGCGCCCCCAGCACCACGCGCATCAATGTGTCGGGCGCGGCACGGAAGCCAAAGCGCACCGGCGTGAGACCAACATCCACTTCCGTACTCACGGCCGACTCATCGCCCTCCGCGAGCGCACGCGCCGCGTCCGCCGGCAACAATCGTCCCGCCGGCGAGAGCGCGTCGAGCACCGGATCGCTCGACGCCACCATCACGCCATTGGCAAACAAGAAGAGCGGCGTCTCAAAACGAAGCGCGAGTCCCGTCAGTCGTGTGGTATCGCCCGACGCGGCCGCCACCCCGCGCAACGTTTCACGCACGAGCAAATCGCGTGATTGCTGGTCATCGGTGCGCAGGCGACGATAACTCCACGCCACAAACGCGGTCGCGGGGAGGACGAAGAACGCGAACAGCACCACCGTCAGTTGCGCGCGATAACTGCGGAGCCAGTGCCGCCGATGGATGCGCACCCAACGACCGAGCGCTCCATCGGCGAGAATCAGGAGCACCCAGAGTGCGCCGAGCATCAAGAGGTTGAAGCAGACCAGCAACGATCCGCGCGAGACCAACACTTCGTACCCGCGCATTTCCACCCGTGCATGCACACGGGCAATGCGCCCACCCGTCACGGGCACGAACCAGTCGCCGTGCATTTCACTGCCCCGACGCGTCCAGCGCTCCCCGAGGCTGATGAAGCTCGCGGGGTTCGTTTCACTCAGCGACAGTGAATACGGTGGCTCGGTCGTGGTCGGTTCGCCAACGCCCACGAGGGCGCCAAACGGATCGTGCGGCAACAGGCGCGAGCGCGGTCCCACGACGACCGTGGTCACCGAGCCGTCGCTGTGCGGAGCCGACAGCACCAGATTCACCGACGCCCCTGCTGGCGAGGCGCGCATAATCGGCTGCGCCGCGCCGCGGGCCTCGCGCGCAAAAATGTCGAGCCCGGCCGGCTCCGACGTGCCCATCGAGACCCGGAGATCCGCCATGCGAGCGCCGCGCGCGTCCCACGTCGTCAACTCCACGGGATAGTCGCCCGCCGCAAGATACGAGGCGGCAAACTGGGCCAGCAGTTCGACTCGACTTTGTGCCGCGCGCGCCGGATCGAGTTGCGCCGTGAATCCCTTGAGCAAGTTGGCGGCGGCGCTGTCGACCACTTGCAGCGCGCCCACGTCGCGTTCGGCCATCAGCACGCGTGCACGCACGGACTGCCCCCACGTCAGGGTCACCGCGCCACAGGCCGCAATGAACGCCGTCGCCAACATCGCACCGCGGGTGCGCCGCGAAAAGGCGAGCACGCCGATTCCCACCACCCAGAGGAGCGGATACCACGCGGGAAACCCTCCGGGCGCTTCGATGAGCAGTGGCGCCAACAGCGCGGACACGGACGCGATCAGCACGGCAACCCACGGCGGCGCACCGCGACGGTTGCCGAGTGCGGCGCGCCCGGCCGTGATGCCGGCGATCATCACCGACGCGGCGGCGAGAAAGAGCACCGCCTCCCACCCGAGCCACATCGCGAGGTTGGCGCCATTCTGTGGGACCTGAATGCCGCGCGCGAGATCGCGCAAAATGAACGGCCCGATTCCCGCCACGAGCACCACGGCCACCAACGCCTGCGTCCGTGAGCGTCGTCCCACGCGCGCGCGTAACGTGGCAAGCAGCGCGGCCAGAATGATCGTGCTGGTCAGTCCGAGCGCGGCAATGCTCGCGGTAAAGGCACCGCCGGCGGGGACGTAGTACGCAGCCGGATCAAAGAGCACGGAGACATTGGAGAACGACGTGAGCGGCACGATGGCGACACAGCCCAGCGCCACCCCGAGCGCGCCGAGCCGCAACCGGACGTCGCGCGTGGCGCGCCAGGTGGCCGACAGCAGGAACGCGAGCGCGATGGCGAGCGCGAGTCCACCACGGGCGCGGGCACGCTCCACCACGCGGGCGCTGAGCACCTCCACCGACGGCGCGACGCCGTGCACCCCCAGCAGCGGGACGCCGCCCGCGTGCAGGATGGCAAACGTATCGGCGGGCGACGACGCCGGATCGCGATACGCGTATCCGTCGATCTCGTGCGTCTGGGCCATCGGACGGTCAAGCGCTGGCGCGAGTTCATCCGCGGGTTTTTCGGCGTGGACCAGTGTCAGGGCTATCGCGCGATCGTTCCCACGTCCTGCAATGGCGTAAATGGCGAGGTAGAACGGTGTCCCCACCACACCCACCGGCCCAGCCAACGAATCGAGCGGCACCATCACACGCCCAGACCACGCCACCGGGGTCGCAATCCCGGGGCCGACGGCGCGCACGAGCACGACGGCACGCGTCGGTGCGTCGCCTCGCAACGCATCGAGGAATCCGAAGGCCGCAGCCGCACGAGGCGGCGCGTCGAGCGCCGCGTTGGCCAAGCGCTGGAGCTCGCTCGTCTCGCGCTCAAGGGCCGCAACGAGGTCGGCCGTGGCTCTGTGTTCGACCGACAGTCGCGTGGCCGCGGCATCCAGCGCGCCCGCCGATCGCGCCAATCGGTCCCGCTCGGCGACGCCGGCGATCACCAGAAAGACGCCGAGCACGGCCACCAGCGCCACGCGATGCCCGCTCCTCGGGCCGCGGGAGACCGCCACCACCGCCGAAACAGCGGCCACAAATGCGACACCGAGCGCGAGGGTCGATGGCGTGCGCAACCACGCGGCGCCTGCCAGCACGGCAACTGTGGCCGATACCCCCCACCAGAACGCGCGGCGCGTATTCACGGACTCATTATACCGCAGGCTCGCCCGCGCCGCGCCTTGGCTATCTTTCACGGATGCTCCGGATCGCGCGCTTCATGCTGTGCACCTGCCTCGCCTCGGCCGCTCGGGCCCAAGTGGTGACGGTGGACGAAGGCAGTTTTGCCCTCGTCCGGAACGGCGAGCGCATTGGCCGGGAGGATTTCTCCATTCGGAGCGCGCCGAGCGCGGCGGGGCGGATGTTCGTGACACAGGGCACCGTCGTGACGGGGACCCATCGCTTGGCACCGGGGCTCAATGCCGACACGGCCGGCTTCCCCGTGCGGTATCAGGTCGAGGTGCGCGAGGACCGACAGGTCACCGAGTCCTACGCCGGCCAGAGCGCCGGAAATCGCTATTCGTCGCGTTCCCAGCGGGACGACGGCGAGTCGGCTCGGGAGTATCGACTCCCATCTGGAACCGTGGCGGCGGAAGACGGCGTGATTCATCACCTGTGGTTCGTCGTCCGGCGGGGAGCGGGGAGCCGAGTTCCGGTCCTTGCCCCTCGGCGCGGCACACTCGACACACTCTCAGTGGAACTCGTGGGAACTGAGCGCCTGACCATCGACGTTCGCGAGTTCGAGGCCCGCCATTTCCGGGTGCGAGGGGGGTCGGATGTCTCGATTCGGGACATCTGGGTGGACCTCCAGGGCCGGTTACTCAAAGTCTCAATACCGTCCAGCAAGTTTGTGGCGGTACGCGAAGAAGGACCCCGGTAACCCAGGGCCGGACAGCCACCGCCCTCCCCAGCGAGACTGGCCGTGGCGGGGTATTGCACGTTCCTGAAACAGTTTCGCGGCATCAAACGTAAGACCCTACGAATCTCAGCCAGGATCCATTTCCCATGCGCAAGCTGTGGAGTGCCGTACTTCTGCTCGCGACCGCCGGACCGCTCGCCGCTCAGGCGACGGCGTCGTTGTCGCTCGAAGAAGCCATCGATCTCGCCAAAAAGAACAGCCCCATGGTGCTGACGTCGCGGAACAATCGCGCGCGCGCCGAGGCCAGTCTCAAGTCGGCGTACGGGGCGTTGCTGCCGAGCGCCAACTCGTCGCTCAGCACGAGTCTGCGTCAGGGCAAGCAGCAGTACTTCAGTGGCGTGGCGTTTGGCGCCACGAGCGACGTGCTCAACTCATCGTGGGGGCTCGACGTGAGCGCTCGCCTGAGCGCCCGCACCCTCGCCACCATGCGCTCGGCCAAGGCCGCGCTCGACGCCTCGGAAAATGCGTTGAAGGCGGATGAGAACAGCATCCGCAGCACGATCATCCAGCAGTACAACCTCGCGCAGCAGATGCAGGCCCGGGCGGCGTTGCAAGACTCGCTCGTCGCCAGCACGCAACTCCAGCTCGACTTGGCCCGCGCCAAGGCGGGGGTCGGCTCCGCCACGTCACTCGACGTGAAGCGCGCCGAAGTCGCGTTTGGACAGCAGCAGGTGGCGGCGCTCCGCGCGCACAACAGTGCGAACGTCGAGCGGCTGCGCCTCTTTCAGGCCATCAGCATCCCGGCGCCAGACGCGGTCACCCTGACATCCAAGACGGCCGTCACGGAGCCGACCCTTGGCGTGCAGGAGTTGGTGACCGCGGCGCGTCAGTCGAACCCGACGGTACTCGCCTCACGGTCGCAGGTCACGCAGGCCGAGAGCGAACTCACCGCGGCGCGCGGCGACTATCTGCCGTCGGTGGGCTTCAATGCCTCGGTGGGTGGATCGGCGCAGCAGTATCGCGATGGCAACTACCTCGTGAATCAGGCGCAGAACTCCGTCGCGAGCTCGCGCGCGAACTGTTTCACCACCGATTCCCTGCGCCGCGGCGCCGGGCTCTCGGGCATTTCGTCGTGCGGCGCGATTGCACTGAGTGCCAACGACGCGCAGAAGCTCCGCGACTCCAACAACCAGTTCCCCTTCGGCTTCACGCCGAACCCGTACAGCGTGTCGCTGTCGGTGTCGCTCCCGCTCTTCGACGGGTTCTCCCGCGAGCAGCGCGTGCAGGCGCAGACGCTCACCCGCAACGAGTCGCAGCAGCGCGTGCGGGCCTACGAACTGCAGTTGGTCACCGACATCACCTCGGCGCACGGCACGTTGCTGGCCGACTATCGGACGGTGAAGTTGCTGGAGAACAACACGCAGGCCGCGCGCGACGCATTGCGCCTGGCCGAAGAGCGCTACCGCGTGGGGCTGAACAGCCTCGTCGACCTGCAGCAGTCTCGGTCAGACTACGAAAAGGCGCAAACGGATTTGATCGACGCTAGCTTTGAATTCCACCGGGCGTACGCGGCGTTGGAAAATGCCGTCGGCCGCCCCCTTCGCTGACCGGGGACCGAGATGAGTAAGGGAATGAAGTACGGCATCTTCGCCGTCGCCGTGGCCGCGATTGGCGGCGTGGTGTTTGTCACCGCGCGCCAGAACAGCAACAAAGCCACGGAAGTCCGCGTCGAAGCGGTCGCAAAACGCGATCTCGTGGCGTCGGTGACGGCCAGTGGTCAGGTGCGCCCGCATACGAAGGTCGACCTCTCGTCCGACATCACGGGCAAGATTGTGAAGTTGTCCGTGCGTGAGGGCGACTGGGTGAAGAAGGGGCAGTTCCTGCTCCAAATCGACCCGCAGGTCTTCGAGGCGGCCGTGCAGCGCGCCGAAGCCATGGCATCCAACGCCAAGGCCGGGCTCGCCCAAGCGCAGGCCAGCCTGATCCAGTCGCAGAACAACTACCGGCGGTCGCTCGAAATCCGGAAGAGCAATCCGAACCTGGTGGCCGAAGACCAAATCGAACAGCTGAAGACCGCCTCAGAAGTTGCCGCCGCACAGTTGGACGCGGCCAAGCACAACGTCGAGCAGGCTGAAGCGTCGGTCAAGGATTCCAAGCTGCAGCTGGGCAAGTCCACGATCTACGCCCCCATGACGGGCCGCATCACGCGCCTCGTGGTGGAGAACGGCGAAACGGCCATTCAGGGCACCTTCAACAAGGACGCCGCCACGCTGCTCACGATCTCGGACATGAGCGTGCTCGAGACGAAGGTGAAGGTCGACGAAACCGACGTGAGCCGCATTCACCTCGGCGACTCCACGGTCGTCCAGCTCGACGCCTTCCCCGACACCACGTTCGTCGGCAAGGTAGTTGAGATTTCGAACAGCTCAGTCAAGGGCACCACCACGGCCACCGGCGATCAGGCGATCGACTACGAAGTGACCGTGCGCCTGCTCAACCCGCCCAAGGACACCAAGCCGGACTTCTCGGCCACGGCCAAGATTATCACCTCGTCCGTGACCCAGAAGCTGTCCATTCCGATTATCGCCCTGACGGTGCGCGAGAACGAAGCGCTGGCCAGTGCCGATACCGCCCAGCGCCCCGGCGCCAAGCAGACGACCAGCAAGCAGGTAGGGAAGAAGGACGTCGAAGGCGTCTTTGTGGTGGGCACGGACAACAAAGTGACCTTCCGCCCCGTAAAGGTAGGGATCGCGGGCGAGAAACACTTTGAAGTGCTTTCGGGGCTGAAGGAAGGCGACCGTATTGTCGCCGGCACCTATCAGGCGATCCGCGAACTCAAGGACGGCACGCTCGTGCGCGAAGCCAAAGTTCCAGAAAAGAAGCCGGGGAGCACCAAGTCGTGAGCCAGCAAATGGAAGAAGTCGCCCTCGGGATTACCGCCGAGCGTCAGGCCGTGATGTCGTCGGCCGGCATGGCACCAGGGAAAGACTGGGTCATCGTCGCGCGCGGACTCAAGCGTGAATATGACATGGGTGGTGAAATCGTCCGCGCGTTGCGCGGCGTCGACCTCGCCATCCATCGCAATGAATACGTCGCTATCATGGGACCGTCGGGGTCGGGCAAGTCCACCCTGATGAACATGATCGGCTGTCTCGACACGCCGAACAGTGGCGAGTACTGGCTCAACGGCCAGCTCGTCTCCACCATGAAGGACGACGAGCTGGCGCGCGTACGAAACAAGGAGATTGGGTTCGTCTTTCAGACGTTCAACCTGCTCCCTCGCGCTACGGCGCTGGCCAACGTTGAGTTGCCGCTCGTGTACGCGGGGGTCTCTGGGAATGAGCGTCGCGAGCGAGCCGCCGCGGCCCTTGAGCGCGTACAACTCGGTTCGCGCATGACGCACCGTCCGAACGAACTGTCCGGCGGTCAGCGTCAGCGTGTGGCCATTGCTCGCGCCCTCGTCAACGATCCCTCAATTCTTCTCGCCGACGAGCCGACGGGTAACCTCGACTCCACGACGTCGGAAGAAATCATGCGCGTGTTCGAGCAGCTCGCCGAATCGGGCCAGACGGTCATCATGGTGACGCACGAGCCCGACATCGCCGCGCATGCGCGTCGCGTGGTGGTGCTTCGCGACGGCCTCGTGGCCAGCGACGACAAGCGGGACACGTTCACCAAGGCGGTCGGGCTGGTCTGACCGCCCGGCCAGCGTTCAGGCGCGCGCGTCACGCCTGAGGCCACACCACTGCGGGGGATCCGGTTCTTCGCCGCGTCCCCCGCGCTGTTTCTCCATTCACTTGCCCCACCCCCGACGCTAGGTAGCAGATGCTGTTCTTTGAAGCCGTCCGCATGGCGCTCAATACGATTCGCGTGCAGAAACTCAAGAGTTTCTTCACCGCGCTCGGCGTCTGCATTGGCGTGATGTTCCTCATTACCGTCGTATCGATTGTCGACGGCATGGGGCGTTACATGGAAACGGAGTTGGTCGGCAAGCTTATTGCCGTGAACTCCTTCGAGCTCCGCTACCGCCCGAACTTTGGCGCTGGCGAAATGAACCGTGCCGCGCAGCAAGAGTTCAACCGTCGGCCTCGGCTCTTGGAGAGCGATGTGGAGCCGGTCGCTGAAGCGCTCGGCGAAGGCTCGCTCTGGGCGATGTATTCCACCGATCAGCTCAAGGTCGAGTCGCCGTTTTCGCGCCCTCGGTCGGCGACTATCACGGCCATCGACGGCCAGTACTTTGAAATCAAGAAGCTCGACGTCACCGTTGGCCGCCGCTTTACCGCGGCCGAACTCTCCACGGGTGCCAGCGTCGTGATTCTTGGGCCGGACCTCGTGAAGCGTCTCTTCCCTACCGTGGCTCCTGTGGACCGGCAGATCAAGCTCGGCGGTAAGATGTATACGGTCGTGGGCGTGGGCGAGTCACTCGGCAGTGCGTTCGGCATGAGCTTCGACAACTATGTCTATGCGCCGTTCCGCTCGCCGGTGCATCGGTTGCTCAACAAGCAACCGCACGTCATCGACGGCATGATCATTCAGGTGCCGGTGGCCGACATGCTGGCCGACGGGCAAGAGCGCGTGCGCACCATCATGCGGGCGCGGCACCAGTTGCACCCGGCGCAGAAGGATGACTTCACCATCGAAACGTCCGACACTGCGCTCGAGTTCTGGAACAAGATCAAACAGTATCTGATTCTCGCTGGCGTTGCGTTGCCGGCCATCGGCCTCGTCGTGGGCGCCATCGTGATCATGAACATCATGTTGGTGGCCGTCGCCGAGCGCACGCATGAGATTGGCATTCGCAAGGCGATGGGCGCCAAGCGGCGCGACATCCTGATGCAGTTTCTGATTGAGTCTGCCACCTTGAGCACGTTCGGTGCCGCTATGGGCATCGCGCTCGGCGCCCTATTCGCCTTGCTCATCCGGTCGACGACCCCGATGCCCACGTACGTGGCGCCGTGGTCGATTATGGTGGGCGTGTTGATCGGCGCCGGCGTGGGAATTATTTCGGGGGTGTACCCCGCGAGCCGCGCGTCGCTGCTCGATCCGGTGGCCGCCTTGCGGCAGGAGTAGCGCATGCGTTCACTGGATAAAATCAAAATGTCGCTCGAGGGCGTGTTCATTGCCTTCGATGCCATGAAAGCCAACAAGGTGCGCGCCGGTCTCACCATTCTCGGCGTGGCGGTGGGCGTGTTTGTCGTCGTCGTGATCTCGGCAGCGGTGCACGGCATCAACGAGAGCGTGGCGCAGCAGTTTCAGTCGGCTGGACCAACGACGTTCTTTGTGCAGCGCTACCCGATTGTGTTTGAGAACTGTCGCGATTCGGGCGACGCGTGCACCTGGCGCTCGAATCCTCCGCTCGCGTACAGCGAAGCCGACGTGCTCAAACGCCTGGAATCGGTGGAAGAAGTCGGCATTCGCTCCGGCTGGGGCGCGTCGGTCAAGTACCGCGACCGCGAACTGCCGATGGTGGGCATCACCGGCATTACCGCGAACTGGCCGCAACTCAATCCGCCGGACATGATTGACGGGCGCGTCTTTACGGAGCAGGAGTCGCGCGCCGCTGCACCGGTGGCGGTGATCAATACCACCGCCGCGGAGCGGCTCTTTGGCGATGAAGCCGCCCTCGGCAAGGAAATCACCCTTACGGCGTTGCAAGGCGCGAAGCGCGGAAGTCCCTTCCTCGTCATTGGCATTTACAAAGACAATGCGAGTTTTCTGCAGGGGGGAGAGCGTCCGGCGATCGTGACGTCGGTGTATGCGCTCAACCGTCGCCTTGGTTCCAATCCGCGGCAGAGTGCGTTCATCATCAAGCCGAACCCGGCGGTCCGTCAGGACCAGACCATCGACGATGTCACGGCGGCGTTGCGTGGCGCGCGTGGGCTCCGGCCGTCGCGCGAATCGAATTTTGCCATCACCACCCAAGACAAACTGTTCGACATCTACAACAAGGTGTTCGGCATGTTCTTCTTGGTGATGATCTCGCTGAGCTCCGTGGGATTGCTGGTTGGCGGCGTGGGCGTGGTGGCCATCATGATGATCTCGGTCACCGAGCGCACCCGTGAAATCGGCGTGCGGAAGGCGCTGGGCGCGACCCGCGGCATCATCCTCTGGCAGTTCCTCGTGGAGGCCGTGACGCTGACGGCCACCGGCGCGATGATCGGCTTGGCCATTGGCTGGGCGGTGGCGTTGCTCATTCGGAGCACGACCCCGATTGCCGCCTCGGTGCCCCCACTGGCCGTGGTCGCGGCGCTGGTGGCCAGCGCCTTCACCGGGATCGTCTTTGGCATGCTGCCGGCCATCCGGGCCTCGCGTCTGGACCCCGTGACGGCGCTCCGGCACGAGTAACGGTCGCCCGCCGGCGCTCGGGGGCATTCGCCCCCTGAGCGCCCCCTGAGCGCCCCCTGAGCGCACCCTGAGCGCCCCCTGAGCGCACCCTGAGCGCGCGCGGAGCGGTGAGGACAGCGGGTTGCTGTCGAACGAAACATCTCAGCCCCTCCCCTCGTAGGGGCACCATGCAACTGTTAGAGGCCGTCCGGCTGGCCCTACAAACCATTCGCGTGCAGAAGCTCAAGAGCTTCTTCACGCTGTTGGGCGTGACGATTGGCGTGATGTTCCTTATCGCCGTGGTCTCGATCGTCGAAGGGATGAACCAGTACGTCAAAAACGACTTCGCAGGCAAAATGTTTGGCGTGAACACGTTTACGTTCCGCCGACTGCCAGACTGGAATGGAAACAGCACCGACGCCCAGTGGCGCGAGTGGATGCGCCGCCCGCGCATTTACATGCCCGAAATTCAGATCGCGCGGAGTGCCTTGCCGCCTGGCTCGCGCACGGCGGTGGTGAGTCAGAGCTTCATGAAAGCCTCGTCGCAGTTTGCGCGGCCACGGCAGGTCGATGCCATTGCCACGGAGAGCGACTACTTCGTGATGAAGAAGTTCAAGATCTCCTCGGGCCGCGCTTTTGTGCCGCAGGAAGTCGCCGCAGGCAGTCGCATCGTGGTCATCGGCGTCGAAACCGCGAGTCACTTTTTCCCAGGGCTCGACCCCATCGGGCGTGAGCTTCGCATTCGCGGCACGCCGTACACGGTCATTGGTGTGATCGAGAAGCAGGGGAACGTGTTTGGCATGTCGCTCGACCGTATGGCGATTGTGCCCTACACCACCCCGCTCCAGCGCGTGTTGCGCCCGCGCGGCGACATCATGCAGCTCGAGGTGCAGGCGGCCTCGGCGGAGATGGTCACGGAGGGCATTGATGTGATCCGTGAAGTTGTGCGGGCCAAACGGCGACTCGCGCCGGGTCGCGTAGACAACTTCACGATCGAAACGCCGGCCGCAGCGCTCGAGTTTTTTGCCACCATCTCGAACCGCGTACAGACGTTCGGCACCGCGCTGCCCGCGATCGGCCTGTTGGTCGGGGCGATGGTGATCATGAACATCATGTTGGTGGCAGTAGCGGAACGCACGCGTGAGATCGGCATTCGGAAAGCGCTCGGCGCTCGCCGCAAAGACATCATGGCGCAGTTTCTCATTGAAGCCGCCACGCTCAGCCTCATTGGCGCGGCGCTCGGTGTTGTGCTCGGCATTGCGGCGGCAAAGACGGTGGCCGCGTTCTCGCCGCTCCCAGCGGCCGTCGCGCCATGGAGTGTTGGCGTCGCCTTGCTCTTGGGCGCGGGGGTTGGAATTGCCGCCGGCGCGTATCCCGCGTCGCGGGCGAGTCGACTCGACCCCATTGCCGCGTTGAGGCAGGAATAATGCGCGTCGTCGATCGCGTCCTGATGGCGCTCGAAGGCGTAACGATTGCCTTCGATGCAATTCGGGGCAACAAGGTACGCGCGGCGCTGACGATCTCGGGTGTGGCGGTGGGCGTGTTCGTGGTCGTGGCCATGGGCGCGGCGGTGCACGGCATTCAGCAGAGCTTTCAGTCGGACATGGACGAGTTCGGCGCCACCTCGTTTCAGCTCCGTCGCACGAACCCCGTGAGCGTGTGCGACGGATCCGATGAAACGTGCCCCGAGCAACGAAACCCCGCCATCACGGTGAGCGAGTGGCGAGCCATTCAGCGCCTCCCTGAGGTGCAGTCGGCAATCGGCTGGTTGTTTGGCAGCGGCGATTTTGCGTACCGCGACCGGTATGTCAAGGGCGTCAACTACGATGCGCAGAGCACGGAGTGGGCGCAGGTGGATCTCGCCGATGTTTCGCCAGGGCGGAGCTTTACCGAGAGCGAGCACGATGGCGCTGCGCCGGTCGCGCTCGTGAACGACTCGCTGAAATCTCAACTGTTCGGTGACACCGACCCCATCGGCAAGTCAATCACAATCAGTGGCAAGCCGTTCACCGTGATCGGCGTGTTTCACACCAAGGCCGGCTTTATCAAGGCACTTGACGGACGCGGTCCCGATAAGCCGCGGGCACTCCTCCCGATGATGTCGGCGTACCGCCATCTCGATGTGTGGAAACGCGGGTTTATGGCGTTCGTCAAGCCGCGATCTGACGTCACGCAGGCAGAGGCGATTGACGCGGTGACCGCGCTGCTCCGGAGCCGGCGCGGCCTCAAGCCCGGTACGCCCAACAATTTCTATTTGGTGGGCCAAGACCGGATGCTCGACATTTTCAATCAGCTCTTCGGGGCGATCTTCCTGGTGGGCCTCGCCCTGAGCGGCGTTGGCCTGCTGGTGGGTGGCGTGGGCGTGGTGGCCATTATGATGATCTCGGTCACCGA
>CANIWQ010000016.1 GCA_947471365.1 Gemmatimonadota bacterium
AAATCTTCGCGTCCGGCGTGCACGGCGAGCGTATCGATATCTTGATATTTCATCGAATCCTGTCCGGTTAGGTTGCTATATACAGTATCTCCTTCGTATAGTTGTTCTGTCAAACGAATGTTTTTCGGAGCAGACATGGCAATCGACACCCTCGACCGAATCGATCGCGAGATACTCGCCGCCCTAGCGAATAATGCTCGGCTCTCCAACAAAGAGCTCGCCGCGCAGGTGGGGTTGGCCCCCTCCAGCTGCCACGAACGGGTGAAACGCCTGCTCCAGTCGGGAGTGCTGCGCGGCTTTCACGCCGACATCGACCCCGCCGCGCTCGGCGTGAACCTGCAGGCCATGATCTCGGTGCGGATGCGCACGCACTCGCGAGAGAACTACGATCACTTCCGCGCGTATGTACTCGCGCTGCCGGAAGTGGCGGCCGTGTATCACACCTCAGGCGAGAATGATTTTCTCGTGCATGTGCTGGTGCGCGACGCCGAGCATTTGAAAAACTTCGCGATTGACGCGATCATCACGCGGCCCGAGGTCGGGCACATTGAGACCGGGTTGATCTTTGAGCACGTGAGGGCGTGGAAAGGGTCCTACACCTGAGGCGTGCGCTGTCGTCAGTCGGATGCGGTTATCGGTTATCCGTTAACGGTTATCGGTTATCGGTTATCGGTTATCGGTTATCGGTTATCGGTTATCGGTTATCGGTTATCGGATAACCGCCTACGAACCTACAGCCTTTATCTCCCCACCCCCAATGCATCCGCCATCCGATTGATGTAGTTGAACCACGACGCAATCATCGTGATCTGCAGGATGCCGGTATCATCAAAGCCGTGCGCGCGCAAACCATCCAGCGTCGCTGGCGACACCCGCGTGGCGTCGACGGTGATCTCCACCGCGTACGCGAGCATCGCGCGCTCCTTCTCGCTCATGGGCGCCGTCTGCCATTCGCCGCGCAGTAGCGCGTCGGGAAGCGTGTCGTCCTGTACCACCATACGCAGAAACTCTGCGTGCGAGTCCATTCAATACCGGCAGTTGTTCGTGACGGAGACTACCGTCGCAATCATCTCATGATGCCGGCGTTCGAGTGGGAGGTCGGGCGCCATGGCGGCGCCGAATGTTGAGAAGGCGTGCTGCAACGCGGCCGGAATCAGGCTGTGCGACGCCAGAATCTTTTCTTCCGCGGGCACGCTGGGCTGCGTCCCCTGCCCATACTCCTTGGGGTAGAGCTTGGCCTGGGCCAGAAAGGCATCGCGCAACGGGCCGGGAGTCGCCATTGGGTCGAACGTCTTGATCCAAGTCATAACCCCAACGGTACCGCCGCGACGGCGGCATCGCCAGCGAACCACTGCCCCGCGCCGTATTTTTTCGACATCCTCTTCATTAGATAGCCGGAGCTCGCCGTGTCTCTCGTTCTCGCCGCCTTTCTGCTGCAGGCCGCCAGTGCTGACTCCTCCGCACTGCGCGCCGTTCGCACCCCCACCTACGCGCCCGACGGACGGGTAGCGGTGAGTAGCGATGGCGGACTGTTTTTGCGCCGCACATCAGGTGCGTGGACGCGTCTCTCCACGAGCAGCGCCTGGGACCGTGACCCCGCCTTCACGCGCGACGGATCGGCGATCGTCTTTTCGTCTGATCGCTCGGGCAACTGGGATCTCTGGCGACTGCGCGTCACGGCCGACGGCGGCGCCGGAGAACCCGAACGTGTGACCACCTCCGCTGCCGACGAAAGCGCGCCCACGACCGCGCCCGATGGCAGCATTGCATTTGTGCGGGGGCGTGGCGCATCGGCCCGCATCTGGATTCGCACCACCGATGGCAACGAACGCCGACTCGATGATCGTGAGAACACGCAAACCGCGCCGCGCTTTTCTCCCGATGGTCAGCGTGTGGCGTATATCGTGACGAGCGAGAATGTGCGCCGCGTGATCGTGCGCGGCGTGCAGAACGGACGCGAGACCACCGTCAACGCTGATCGGGCCGCCGAGCGACTTGCGTGGTCGCCGACGGGTGATCGCGTGGCGTTCTCGACGCGCGCCGGTGTGTTTGTGTCGCCCGCCGACGGACGCTACACGAACATTGCCTCTACGCATCACGGCGACATCGCCTGGTCGCCCGACGGCGCGACGGTCGCCATTGCCGAATACGACGAACCCTCCGTTGGCTATAACGGCGACCCAGACCGACTCGGTGAGCGCGTGGCCGCTGAGCGATTTGGCGCCACCGACAAACTGTTCTTCGTCGCCGCACCCGTAGCGCCCGACGCGAATCTCGCGGAACAACGCGTGACGGCCGCCGATGATCGCGCTACGCGAAACGCTGCGGCCTATGATCGCGTGTGGGAGCGTTCCACCAAGTTGTACTTCAGCGCAGCGGATGCAACAACGCGCCGCGCGCCGTGGGATGCGGTTCGCACCAAGCATCGCGGGGAAGCTCTTGCCGCGCGAAACGACGATGAACTTCAGCGCGCCATCTGGGCGATGCTCCGCGAGCGGCCGCCGCTCAAGGCCACCGCCACCGGCCGCGCTGCCGTGAGCAGTGCGCACCCCGTGGCCACCGAAGCGGGACTCGAGATGTTCCGTGCCGGCGGCAACGCCGTTGATGCGGCTGTCGCCGTGAGTTTTGCATTGGGCGTGGTAGAACCCGATGCCAGCGGCGTCGGCGGCTACGGTGAAATGGTAGTGACACTCAAGGGGATGGAACGACCGACGCTCATTGAGTTCATGAGCCGTGTGCCCGAGGCTGCGTCGCTCGCCAATACATCGTTGCTGCAGAACGGGCGTTATCCGAGTGATGGCCCGGCATTGGTGAATGTGCCGGGGACGGTGGCCGGGATGTATCTCGCATGGAAGAGCTACGGCAGCCACAAGCTCGAGTGGAAAGATCTCATTGCGCCTGCCCTACGCGCCGCGCGCAATGGCTACGCGGTGAGCGAAGGACTCGCCACTACGCTGGCCACCGAGCGTGAGCACTACGCCAAGTATGAGGGAAGCCGCGCACTGTTCTTCAAGGACGGCCACCCGCTCGTGGCTGGTGACACCGTGCGCAACAGCGGACTCGCGTGGGTGCTCGAACAAATCGCTGCCAACGGCGCTGACGGATTTTACAAAGGCGCCGTGGCGGACAAATGGGTGACCGACCTTCGCGCGCACGGCAACGTGATGACCGGCAACGATCTCTCGCGCTACTACGCGGTGGAACGCGCGCCCGTGGCGGGACAGTATCGCGGCTACACTCTCTGGTCGAGCACCCCGCCCGTGAGTGGTGGCGCCGAACTCGCGGCGCGCATGAACTTGATGGAACAGTTCGCCACGCCCAAGCCGTATCCCGATGACGCGGCGACACTCAACGCCGCGCTCACCGCGTGGTACTTGGTGCCGAGCTCGCGCAATAAGATTGCGGACCCCGGAATGTGGCCCGTAGATGTGGCGAGCATTATCAATCGCGACACGGCGGTGGCGCGCTGGAAGTGTTACGACGCCGACCGTGCGATTCGCCCGTCGGATTTCCGCGGCGATACGCTCGCTTGCTTAGTACGCAACACGAAGACGGACAGCGCGAAGTCCGCACCTGATCGCAATGATGCACCGGATGCTGCGCTCGCTGAATGCGCCGCGCCCGATCACGCGCGCGAAATCAGCGCGTGCCATTCTGCGGGCACCACAGCATTCACCGTGGCAGACAACGACGGCAATGTCGTGGCCGTCACGCAAACGCTCGGCACCTGGGGCGGCAATTTTTACGTCACGCCGGGACTTGGCTTTCTCTCAAACGATAAACTCACGAGCTACGGCACCGACTCCACGCAATACGGACATCGCCTGCCATTCGCGCGACACGGCAGCACACTCGCACCGACCATCGTATTCAAGGGAAAGAGGCCTGTGTTCGCTGTAGGTGCGGCGGGCAACTCGTGGATTACGTCGGCGGTGTTTCAGGCGTTGCTGGGTGCGCTCGACTATGGCTACGACGCGCAACGTGCGCTCGAGCTTCCGCGCTTTCTCCCCGGAGGGGCGGGCGGAGGAGCGGGAGGTGGGGGGCGCGCGGGCGGAGCAGGTGGTCGTGCCGCGTCAGCGGCCACCGACGCGCGCTTTAACATTCAAATTGAAGACGGCTTCTCGCCCGACGTCATCAAACGTCTCCGCGAACTCGGTTACGACTTTACCGTGGTGTCGCTGCGTGGTGAACTGCGCGAGGGCTACGGCGCGGCCATCACGATTGACGGCAAGAGAGTGACGGCCGGTGCGGACCCGCGGCGCGCGGGCGCCGCGGGTGCCGTGCCGTGAACTAGATAGCGGGCGAGGGCATACCGATCGCGCCCCACTCTTCCTTGGCCGGGCCATACACGCCGGGCACCGCGAGTCCGGCCTGACGCATCAGGACCGTCATCTGTCCGCGATGGTGGTTCTGGTGCATCACGAGCACTTGGAGCGTGAGGCGACGCGGCCACTGCTGACCGTACATGCTGTCCATCTCGCCGAGCGTCGCGTCGGTCCAGTTGGCCTGCAGTTCTTTCACGAGTGAGGCCGACGCGGCGGCGTAGCCGTCGGCGATCGTCTTGGCACTCGACGGCACCGGTGCGTGCGCATCCACGCCAGCCACCGTGAGGCCAGTGTTGTGCATCATCTCGGGCAACGTCTGCGCGATGTGCCAGGCCATACGGCCGAGTGTGCGGTGATCGTTCGACACGCTCTGGCTGAGCGATGCGTCGGTGAGGGCATTGAGAATCTTCTGTGTTGAAGCCGATTCGTGCACCCACACTTCGAGAAAGCTCTGAATAGTCGGGAACATCGTCACTCCGGCGCTGGTGTTGTTTGGGGGGCAGAGAACCGCCTAAATCGGACAAACGACGTACGGAGCTGGCCCGTTCCCAGAGCCCTCGGCCCGCAGGACGTTGGGCTCGACCGCTCGCTAGCCGCTGTCGCCGGGCGCATATTCTAGTATGACGTGTTCAACACCAAACGCGCCAATGCGTAGCTTCGACGTACCCACTGGAGATTCCCAACGATGTTTCGACCGAACTGGTTGCGCGGCGCCGCCGCCACCGTTGCCCTGATCCTCGCCCCCATCGCGCTGCACGCTCAAGGCCGTGGCGGCGGTGGTGTGAACTGGGCCGATTCCATCAAATACAAGTACGCCCAAACGCCGCAGCTCGAGAAGTACAAAGAAGATGTGGCCAAGGCCATCGACGGCAAGGCCAAGATGATCCAGGTCATGGTGGACCAGATCTTCAGCTACGGCGAACTCGGCATGCAGGAGTTCGAGACCTCCAAGTATCTCACGGGGATTCTCGAAGAAAACGGCTTCAAGGTTGAACGTGGCGTGGGCGGAATGCCGACCGCGTTTCTTGCCCGTTGGAGCAATGGCACCGGTAAGCCCGTCATCTCCCTCGGTTCCGACATTGACGACATTCCGCAGGCGAGCAATCGGCCGGCGGTCGGGTATCACGAAGCCATCGTCGCTGGCGCGCCAGGACACGGCGAAGGACACAACTCCGGAATGCCGCTGAACGTGGCCGCCGCGCTCGCCGTGAAAGAAATCATGATTCGCGAGAAGATCTCTGGCACGCTCGAACTCTGGCCAGGCGTTGCCGAAGAACAAATGGCGGGCAAGGCCTTCCTCGTGCGCGCGGGCGTCTTCAAGAATGCGGATGTCGTGCTCTTCTGCCACGTCGGCAACGACATGGGTGTGAGCTGGGGGCAGAGCGGAAGCACTGCGCTTATCTCTGCGCTCTTCAAGTTCAAGGGTTCGAGCGCGCACGCTGCCGGTGCACCGTGGCGCGGCAAGAGCGCACTCGACGCCGTGATGCTCATGGGCCAGTCGTGGGAGTTCCACCGCGAGCACATGGAACTACAGCAGCGCTCGCACTATGTGATTCCAGACGGCGGCGATCAGCCGAACGTGGTGCCAAGCACGGCGAGCATCTGGTTCTACTTCCGTAACAATGATTACGAGAAGACCACCGCGATGTTCGAGGATGCCAAGAAGATGGCGCAGGGCGCCACGCTCATGACCGGCACGCAGCTCGACACCGTGATGATGATCGGCTCCGGCTGGAGCGGTCACTTCAGCCGTCCGGTGGCCGAAGCGATGTACGCCAACATCAAGCGCGTGGGCATGCCCAAGTGGGATGAGAACGATCAGGCGCTCGCCAAGGGGTTGCAGCGTGAACTCGGCCAGCGCGAGAGCGGACTGCTGCTCGAGGGCGGCCGACTCGGCGGCCCTGTGCGCGACGATCAGCGCACCGGCGGCGGCTCGGATGACATTGGCGACGTGGCGTGGAACGTCCCGACCATCACGCTCAACTATCCGTCGAACATTCCTGGTACGCCTGGCCACAACTGGGCCAACGCTATTGCGATGGCCACGCCGATCGCCCACAAGGGTGTAGTCGCGGGCGCCAAGGTGCAGGCGATGACGATTCTCGACCTATTGCTCACGCCGCAGGCGATTGCCGACGCCAAGGACTACTTCACAAACGTTCAGACCAAGACGGTGCAGTACAAGCCGTTCTTCGCGGCCACCGATCAGCCGCCCATCTGGCTGAACAAAGAAATCATGGCTAAGTACCGGCCGGAGATGATGAAGTTCTACTACGATTCCAAGAAGTTCCCGACGTATCTCGACCAGCTCGGCATCAAGTACCCGATCGTGAAAAAGGTACTGCAGTAGTCCGAAGCGCTCGATGCACAAAGGGGACGCCGCGCATTGCGGCGTCCCCTTTGTATGTTAAGTTGGATAGAGAGTGGTACCTGACTCGTTGACCGAGGTGATGAACCATGCTCATTCGATTTGCCGCACTATTGGGAGCGTTCGCGTTGGCTGGAACGGTTCGCGTGGCTTCTGCGCAGGCGCCCACTCCGACTTTCCCGTGCCACGATAAAACCTGCGCGCTGGCGTTCGACTGGGGCACCGGCAAAACCTCCGGCGACTATGGGGCCGATCGCAAGTACGGCTCCGCCGAAGATTTCGAAGCGGCCATACGCTCCGGTCTCAAGGCTCACGGATACCGCACGCAGGATTCGCCGCAGGGTTCCGAAATCATGATCACCTTCCGGCCGCGAATGCGTCCGCGGTCGCTGTGCGACGCCATGCCCGGAACAAACTCCGATATGACGTGCACCGCCATGTCGGATTTGCAGGTGACCTTCTTGTCGAACGATCCCGCAGTCAAGGCACCCTCGTCACTCCGCATCAGCAATCGCTGCGGGAGTGGCGACATGTACCTCACGATGCGGCAGTTTGGTCAGTTCGCGGCGGATATGATCTACTTCAGCAACGAAGGCTCGGCGAAGAAAGAAACCAAGCCCACGATGCCCTGCTAATCGCGGGTGCCGCGCGCCACCGTGTGCTGGCGCGCGGCTAGAACTCCCACGTAATCCCCGCACTGGGCAAGCGCCCAATCTGCGGATCTGGGGTGCGGGTCACAAGAATGGAGTTCCCGCTCACCGACGTGTGGTAGTTATACGCGGCTGGATTCTCCGCGTCGAACACGTTGAACAAATCCACAAAGAACGAGAGCTTCCCGTGACGGAGTGCCACGTCACGGGTGAGCCGTGCGTCCACGCGGTGATACCACGGCATGCGACGCGTTCCGAGGGCGTTCGCTGGACCGTACTGCGTCAACACCGTCACCGAGCGCACGCCCTTTGAGTTGCGCACCGTGTCTGCCACGAACTGCACCGGCGCCTCGGGCCATCCGCTGTGCGCCTGAAACGCGAGGCTCAATCGCCAGTCGGAATCCTCCGGGCGCCAGGTGGCATCCACGTAGAACGTGTGCGGCTGATCCCATTTGCGCGGGACGTCCACCGTGCCCAATCGATCGCTCACATTGGCGTGCGTATAGCTCGCCGCCCAATCCCATTCGCCGGCACCGAGTCCGCGCACGCTGAACTCCACGCCCGTAGCACGGCCGTGCGTTGCGGGAAAGAGCACGCGATCCTGTTCGAGTTCCGGAAATACTTGGAGGTCGCCGCGGAGATTGATGTAGCGCGGAGACTCGTACGTCGCCTTGCGTTCATACGCTTCCACTTTGGCAATCGCAAACAATCCAAACCGTTGTTCGAGTCCCACCACGCGATGCTCGGCGACATCTTCATTGCCAAACTGCGTGACTCCATCCTGTACCTGCAACGCAAACGCCTGTTGCGGCTGTGTATAGCGGCCGGCGGCCACACGAAGCGTAGTGGTGGGCGAGAGTGTGAACATCACATTCGCTCGCGGACTGACGGACTGATCATGCGACCAGGAGGCGGCGTCGAATCGAGCGCCGATTTCCGCGACGAGCCAGCGCGCCGGTCTCCAACGCGGTGCCATGTACGCGCCGATTTTGGAGCCATTCTTTGAGAAAGCCGCGCTGACGGGGAACGCGAGATTCGCGATGGTGTCGGCAATCACGGCGCGTTTGGTACGGATGGCGGCGTAGTCGTACGTCGCCCGCTCCGAGCGAAACTCTCCGCCGAACTTGATCAGAAACTGGCCACCCAGCGACCAGACCCAATCTTGGCGGACGCCGCCAAATCCGGTGCTACGCTCATCGCGCATGGTGGAGCGGATCGCTGCGATGATTTGCGCGTCGCCGCCACGAGTCCAATCCAGTTGCCCGAGTGATGCCACGGTGCGCGCCGAAAGGTGCGGAGTGAACTCCGCGTCCCACGTGAGCCACGTATAGTGGCTTCCGTAGCGGCTTGTGATGCCACCGTCCTTGACTCGGTAGCGCAGATCGTCATCGGCCCAGAGTACATGTGCGGCGAGCTTGTGGCGCGCGTTGATGTCCCAGGTCGCGGTGGCCAATAGGTCGGCATAACGGGGCGACACAGAATCGCTGCGCCCGGCGAGCTTCAAGGCAAGATCGAGATAGCCGCGCCGCGCTGCGACGCTCCAGCCGCCGCGTCCATCTGCAAAACCGCCCTGAGCCTGCAATCGCACGTTGGTCACGCTCACGCCAACCGAGGCGCGAAGACTGTCGGTGCGCGGCGCACGTGAATGAATGGAGAGTACGCTGCCCAGCCGGCCGCCGTATTCACTGGTGAAGCCCGAGGTGACGAGGTCAATGCCCTCCACGCTCTGCACGTCAAGAATCGAGAGCGCGTTGTCGAAGTCCTTCATATGGAAGGGTTCGAACAGTTCGAGCCCGTCGAGCGACACATGCAACTGGTCGATCTCCGCACCGCGCACATGAAAGGCTGCACCGAACTCGTTGCTTGCCAGTCCTGGGAGACGTTGAATCGACCGAAAGAGGTCTTCCCCCAGCTGTGGGCGCGAAATAATGGCGTCGCGGCCGAGCGATTGGGCGGTGCCGCGGATGGGGGAGAGGAGTCCGAATGTCCCGGGCGTGACTACGACGGCCGTCAGGGGCTGGGGCGATCGTGCGCGCGCAGAGTCGAGCGCGGCGCGTATGGAATCGGCGCGTGCAGTCGATCGTGTGCTGTCCGCCACCCATCGCGCGCGTGCGCTGTCGGAAGCGCTCTGCCCGGAGGCGCGCCCCGCAACCAGCATCAACACCCCCATCACCGCTCGTCGCACGGCGGGGGTCACGCAAACGGGTGGTTGTTTCGTACATTCTCCAGAGCAGACCACCAATACTACCCCGCGTTCCTCGAAATTTGACGGAGTCCACTGTGCGCATTGCCCGTCGCCTCGCTCTTGCCTGCTCGCTCCTCCCCGCCTTACTCGGTGCGCAAGGCGCTGCCGACCCGCGTCTCGCTCGGCTCAAAGCGGAGATTCCCAAGGCGATGGACGCCAAGGCCAAGATGATCCAGCAGATGGTGGATCAGGTCTTTTCGTTTGGCGAGTTGGGGATGCAGGAGGTCGAAACCTCGAAATATTTGAGCGGCATTCTCGAGCAGAATGGCTTTACGGTACAGCACGGGGTCGCCGGCATGCCCACGGCGTGGGTGGCGAAGTGGGGCTCCGGCAAGCCGGTCATCTCCCTCGGCTCCGACATCGACGGCATTCCGCAGTCCGGGCAAAAACCGGGCGAAGCGTTCCGCGACTGGATTGTGCCCGGCGCGCCCGGCCACGGCGAGGGGCACAACAGCGGCGTGCCGCTCAACATCGCCGCCGCGCTCGTGGTGAAAGACATTATGACGCGCGAAAAACTACAGGGCACTATCGTGTTGTGGCCTGGGGTGGCCGAAGAGCAACTGGCGAGCAAGGCGTATTTGGTGCGCGCCGGCGTGTTCAAGGATGTGGACGCCACGCTCTTTGCCCACGTGAGCAGCGAGTTCGGTATTTCGTACGGCGACGAATCGGCGCTCACGCTCATCAGTGCGCTGTTCAAGTTCAAAGGCGCGAGCGCGCACGCCGCGGTGGGGCCCTGGCGTGGCAAGAGTGCGCTCGATGCCGTGATGTTGATGGGGCAGAGTTGGGAGTACAAGCGCGAGCATATGGAAACGGCGCAGCGTTCGCACTACATCATCTCCGACGGTGGCGACCAGCCCAACGTGGTGCCGAGCACGGCGAGCATCTGGTTCTTTTTCCGTGAGCGCGATTTTGACCGCGTGACCGCGATGTACGACGACGCCAAGAAGATGGCGCAGGCCGCCGCGACCATGACCGGCACACAGGTGGACACCATTCAGGTGATCGGCTCGGCGTGGCGTCCGCACTTTAACAAGTCGCTCGCCGAGATCATGCACGCGAACGCCCTGACCGTGGGAATGCCCGCGTGGGACGCCAAGGATCAGATGATGGCGCGCGGCGTGCAGAGTCTGCTTGGCGTGAAAGTCGAAGGGCTCGGCACCACCGTGCCGCCGCTCCGGAGTCCGCAGGCGGCGGCCGCCGCGAGCACCGGTACCGGCAGCGATGACATTGGCGACGTCAGTTGGACGGTGCCGACCATTACCCTGTACTATCCGGCGAACATCCCCGGCACGCCCGGCCACAACTGGAGCGACGGCATCGCAATGGCCACGCCGATTGCCCACAAGGGAGTTGTTGCGGGCGCCAAGGTGCAGGCCATGACGCTGCTCGATCTCATAATGCAGCCGAAGGTCGTGGCCGACGCGTGGGACTATTTCACCAACGTCCAGACCAAGACCGTGAAGTACAAGCCGCTGATGGCGCCGAGCGATCAGCCGGCGATTTGGCTGAACGCGGAGAAGATGGCGAAGTATCGGGAGGAGATGCGGAAGTTCTATTACGACCCCAAGAAGTACGGGTCGTATTTGGAGCAGCTGGGGATTCAGTATCCGAGCGTGAAGGTGCCATAGGCGCTATAGTGGCGCACAACTGGCTTTATTATGGCCTATAATCAGCGCCTGTTTCGTCAAATAGCGCCTTCCTGAACAGCGCTGGCAGGTCGATTGTCAGCGGCTCCTTGTCTTGGGAAGGTCGCCACGCAATCGACCCCAAACAGATTTCGGGCCGCTCGTCGCTGGGGAGCCACCGCTCCACTAACCGTGCCTCGGCATCGACGATCCAGAACTCACCGACTGGAGCGGACTGGTAGTAGTGCCGCTTGAGTCCGCGATCATAGCGGGCGGTGCCCGGCGAGAGGATCTCAATGACGAGCAGCGGTGATCTCACGCCTTCCCATCCACGACCCGTCTGGTCGGCAGGCACGACGAAGATATCTGGCTGAACCAGCGCGCCTATCGTCAGGCGCAAATCGGCCGGCGAGCTGTACACATTGCCAAGACCGGCAGCGTCCACGTACGGGATCAACGCGGCCAAGAGGCGCGTGACCACCGACTGATGCGGTTCGCTCGGTGACGGCGTCACGACATGCACCCCGCCGATGCACTCGTGCCGCTGCCCGTCCCAAGGCAATGCGAGCAATTCTTCTGGCGTCCAATGATGCTCGGCAAGTAGCGGCATACCCATACCATACGCTCGGCTGGTAGAAAAAAGAAAGTGGCCACGCGCCAATCTGCGGTGCCCACTTTTCCTTACCGCAACCACCCGATTTCCACCCCCGCCCGATTCCCGCGCCCGACCCTTGCCGGACCCCACTCCAGTAGGCACTATCCCAATACACGACTATATAAGAGGCTCAAGCTTGGCCCCGACTAACGTCAACGATCCCCACCACTACCACAAAGTGGTGGACTGCCAGTACGCGTGCCCGGCACATACCAACGTGCCAGGTTACCTCCGCCTCATCGCGCAGGGTCGGTACACCGACTCGTACCTGATGAACCGCGCGTCAAACGTGTTCCCGGGTATTCTCGGACGCACGTGCGATCGCCCCTGCGAGCCGGCCTGCCGCCGCGGCCGCGTGGACGGCAAGCCGGTCGCCATCTGCCGCCTCAAGCGCGTGGCCGCCGATCTGCGGGACGACATCACCGATCAGCTCCCGACCGCGCCGGCCGTGAAGAACGGCAAGCGCGTGGCGCTTGTTGGCGCGGGGCCGAGCGCGCTCACCGTGGCCAACGACCTGCTGCCGCTTGGCTACGACGTCACTATCTACGAGAAGAACGCGCAGCCCGGCGGGCTGATGCGCGTGAACATTCCGAGCTTCCGTCTGCCGGCAAAAGTGCTCGACGACGAGTGCGGCTACATCATCAACATGGGTGCCACCATGAAGTACGGCACCGAAGTCTCGTCGATGAAAGCGCTGCTCGCCGAGGGCTACGACGCCGTGTACGTCGGCAGCGGCGCGCCCAAGGGAAAGGAACTCGACATCGAAGGCCGCTGGGACGAGAGCGCCAAGCCGAACATCCACATCGGCATCGAGTGGCTGGCCAACGTGCACTTCGAACACGTGGAGAAGATTGGCAAGCGCGTGGTCATCATTGGCGTGGGGAACACCGCCATGGATTGCTGCCGCACAGCCAAGCGCGTGGGCGCCACCGATGTGAAGGTCATCGCGCGCCGCTCGCGCAAATATTTCAAAGCCTCTCCGTGGGAACTCGAAGACGCCGAAGAGGAACAGGTGGCGATTCTCGAGAACCATGCGCCCAAGCGGTTCGTCATCGAGAACGGCAAGCTCGTGGGCATGGAGTTTGAGCAGCTCGCGTGGTCCGAAGAAGGCGGCAAGCAGGTGAGCAAAGTCGCCGGCACGGTGATCATTCCCTGCGACGATGTGATTCTCGCCATCGGTCAGGACAACGCCTTCCCGTGGATTGAGCGCGACCTCGGCCTCGAGTTCGACCAGTGGGAGATGCCGGTCGTCGACAAGGTTACGCACCAGAGCACGCGCGCTGACGTGTTCTTTGGCGGCGATGCTGCATGGGGACCGCAGAACATCATTTGGGCGGTGGAGCACGGGCACCAAGCGGCCATCTCCATTCACAATCATTGCTCGGCCGCGCCGGTCACCGAACGGCTCGAGTACGGCATGAACCTCGTGAGCGCCAAGCTCGGTATGCAAAGCTGGAGCTACCACAACGATTTCAATCCGAGTCCGCGGCAGAAGATGACGCACGAGGAGTTGGTGAAGCGCTTCTCGAGCGTGAACGTCGAAGTCGAACTCGGCTATACGCCGGAGCAGACGGCCCTCGAAGTGCAGCGCTGTCTCAACTGCGACGTCGAAACGCACTTCACCGACAAACTGTGCATTGAGTGCGATGCCTGCGTGGACGTCTGTCCGGTCAGCTGCCTGACGATTGCGGTTGTAGGCGACGAAGCCGATCTGCGCACGCGGCTCAGCGCGCCGGCGGCAAACATGACGCAGGACATCTTTGTGAGCGGTGCGTTGCCGCAGACCAAGCGCGTGATGGTGAAGGACGAAGACATCTGCCTGCACTGCGGGCTGTGCGCCGAACGCTGCCCGACGGCGGCGTGGGACATGCGCAAGTTCGATCTGCTCGTGCCGTATGCGGGCGCAACCCTCGAATCGATCGTATCGACGCACATTGCGTCGGCGGGAGCGGCACGATGAGTGGCATCAACGATTTTGCCTTCAAGATGGCGACGGTCAACGGCACGGGGTCGGCCTCGGCCAACTCGCTGCTGATGCAGGCCATCTTCCGGATGGGGATTCCCGTCGCCGGCAAGAATATTTTTCCGTCGAACATTCAGGGGCTGCCCACGTGGTATGAAGTGCGTGTGAGCGCCGCCGGGTATATGGCGCGCCCGCCTGAGGTGGACCTGATTGTCGCCCTCAACACGAACACGCTCGCCAAGGACATCAAGACGGTGCGCTCGGGTGGCTACGTGATGTACGACTCGTCATGGCCCATTCCTGAGGAACTCCGCCGCGCCGACATCACCTTCCTCGGCGTGCCTTTCGGCAACATGTGCGCTGAGGCATTTGAGCGCGATCGCGATCGCACGCTGCTGCGCAACATCGTCTACACTGGCGCGCTCGGCGCCCTGCTGAACATCGATCACGGCGTGATCTCGCAGATGCTCACCGAGAAGTTTGCCAAGAAGAAATCCTTGCTCGACGCGAACGCCAAGGCCATTCAGATGGGCTGGGACTTCGCCACGGCGAACTTTCCTTGCCCGCTGCCGTTCCACCTCGAAGCGATGGACGAGACCAAGGACAAGGTCATCATCGACGGCAACACGGCGTGTGGACTCGGCGCCGTCTATGCCGGCGCGACCGTGGGCGCCTGGTATCCCATCACGCCGAGCACGTCGTTGATGGAAGCGTTCAAGGGGTTCTGTGAGAAGTACCGCGTGGACAAGGAGACTGGGCTCCGGAAGTTCTGCATCCTGCAGGCGGAGGATGAACTCGCTGCGGCCGGCATCACCATCGGCGCAGGGTGGGCGGGGGCGCGGTCGTTCACCAACACGAGCGGCCCCGGCATCTCGCTGATGCAGGAGTTCCTTGGGCTCGCGTATTACACCGAGATTCCTGGCGTCTTCTTTGACGTGCAGCGCACCGGCCCCAGCACAGGAATGCCGACGCGCACGCAGCAGGCCGACCTCATGATGCTCGCCTACGCGAGCCACGGCGACACCAAGCACCTGATTGTATTCCCGGCGAATCCGCACGAGTGCTTTACGCTCACGGTGGAGGCGTTCGATCTCGCCGAGCGGTTCCAGACGCCGGTGTTCGTGGCGAGCGATCTCGATATTGGCATGAACGACTGGATGGTGCCGCGCCTGCAGTGGGACGAGAATTATGTGGCCGACCGCGGCAAGGTGCTCAACAACGAGCAGCTCGCGGCGCTCCCCAAGTTCTCACGCTATCTCGACGTGGACGGCGACGGCGTTGCCGCGCGCACACTCCCCGGTAGCGACCCCAAGGGCGCGTACTTTGTGCGCGGCAGCGGGCACGACAAGAACGCCGCGTACACCGAGGACAGCGACGCGTATAAGGAAGTGGTGGACCGCATCAGGCGGAAGATCGACGGTGCGGCCACGTCGGTACCGGCGCCGGTGATTATCCGGAACCCGGGCGCCGAGATCGGCCTCATCACCATCGGCGGCTGCGACGCCGCCGTGCGCGAGGCGATGGACCGGCTCAAGGAACAGGGGTTCCACGTGGACTTCATGCGCATCCGCGGGTTCCCGTTCGATACGCCGGTGCGCGATTTCATCGCCGAGCACGAGGTGAACTTCGTGATCGAACAGAACCGCGACGGACAGTTGCGGAGTTTGTTGGCCATCGAACTCGGCGTGCCGCGTGACGCGATGGTCGCGGTGCTGGATTATGCCGGCATGCCGCTCACGGCCAAGTTCGTGATTGACGCGGTGACGGCTCATTTCGCGGGAGTGACAGCATGACGAGCATTCAGAAACCGCAGGTCCGGCACCCCGGCCTGCCCAAGAACACGCTGGGCTACACCAAGCGTGATTATGAGGGCGCCATGAGCACGCTGTGCGCCGGTTGCGGGCACGACTCGGTGACGGCCGCGCTCATTCAGGCGTTCTGGGAACTCGATCTGCCTCCGAACCGGGCCGCCAAGATGAGCGGCATCGGCTGCTCGTCCAAGACGACCGCGTACTTCATGAAGCAGTCGCACGGCTTCAATTCCGTGCACGGGCGTATGCCCTCCGTGACGTCGGGGGCGTCGGCCGCGAACCGCGGGCTGACCTACATCGGTATTTCGGGCGATGGTGATTCACTGTCGATTGGCATGGGGCAACTGTGCCACGCCATTCGTCGTAATGTGCGGATGTTGTATGTGATCGAGAACAACGGTGTGTATGGACTCACCAAGGGACAGTTCTCGGCGAGCGCCGACATCGGCTCCACCAGCAAGAAGGGGGAGGCGAATGTGCAGCCGCCGATCGATCCGGCGCTGCTGGCGCTCTCGCTCGGCGCGACCTTTGTGGCGCGTTCGTTCAGTGGTGACAAGACGCAACTCGTGCCGATTCTTAAAGCCGGATTGATGCACGACGGGTTTGCGCTCATTGACGTCATCTCGCCGTGCGTCAGCTTCAACGACCACGAAGGCTCTACCAAGAGCTACCGCTTTACGCGCGAGCACGAGGTGGAAATGACCGAGGTTGATTTCGTACCAATTCGACACGAAATCACGACCGCGGATTCCGATGCGGCCGTCACGGCCGTGCAGATGCACGACGGCACGGTCATGCGCTTCCGGAAGACGGATGAGGGATACGATCCCAACGACCGCGAGAAGGCCTACGCGCATGTCCGTGCATGTCAGATGGCGGGCGAGGTGGCAACGGGGTTGCTCTTTATTCAGCGCGGTGGTGCGGACATGCACGCGGTGGCGCGCACGGTGGAGCGTCCGCTCGTGGAGTTGCCGTACTCGGAGCTGTGCCCGGGCAAGAGCGCACTCGACACCCTGATGGATTCGTATCGCTGAGCGCTTGGCGCTCTGCGTGACCCACGCCGTCCGCTGCTACGTAGCGGACGGCGTGGGTGTTCCCGGCCGAACTTCGACGGGGACGCCACAGAACGCGGCGTTGCCGCTGAGCGCGTCCACCCGCTGATCGTCGGTGATGTCGTTGAGGCTCGCGCCTCCGTGGGCCGCGGCCACGCGGAGCTGGACGCCCTCACGCGCGTGCCCCCAGCCGTGCGGCAAACAGACCACGCCTGGCATCATGGCGTCGGTGACTTCGAGTTCGACTTCGATCTCACCCGTCCGCGAGCGAACGGCAACACGGGCGCCGTCGCTGAGCGTGCGCTGCGCAGCGTCTGCGGGGTGCATGAACAAGGTGCAGCGCCGCTTGCCACGGACGAGTCGTTCGCTGTTGTGCATCCACGAATTATTGGAGCGCAGTTCACGTCGGCCGATCATCACAAGCCCACGTGCCCCCGGCGCGGCGGTAGCGATGGCCGCGTCGAGGCGAGGAAGATCCGCCGTCAACGCTGATGGTATCAGATTGATGCGGCCGTTCGTCGTGCGCAGGGCGGCGGGAAACATGGGCACGAGCGGTCCGAGATCCACGCCATGCGGGTTTTGCTCCAGCATGCGTACGGAGAGCTTTTCTGCGGAGTAGGGTCCACGCTTGAGTTCACGGTTGAGCAGTCCGCGTACGCCGATGCACGACACGATGGCATGCTCAATGCGCGCCCGAAACTTCTTGCCAAGCGATCCGTCCGTCATGCGCGTAGCCAGCTCGGAAAGAATCTGCCAGTCGTGCTTCGTTCCGCTCGGCTTCGGAAACAGGGCCGCCGCGTACTTGGCGGTGTTTCGAATCGCAAAGGCGTGAAACACCACGTCGTACTGCTCGCGCTCGAGCGGGCCCACGGGTGGGAGAATCACGTGCGCGTGGCGCGTGGTCTCGTTGATGTAGAAATCAATGGCGGCATAAAACTGTAGTCCTTCCATCGCCTGGTCTAATCGGGCGCCGTTGGGCGTGGAGAGCACGGGGTTGCCGGCGTGCGTAATGAACGCGCGAATCTGACCAGTGCCAGCAGTGTCCATTTCCTCGGCCATGGCGGCGGCCGGCAGTTCGCCGGCGAACTCTGGTAATCCGCGCACGCGACTTTTCCATCGGCCAAAGCGGCCTGCGCCACGATAGGTGCGTCTCGATTCTACCACGCGCACGGCTGGGCGCGTGAACATGGCGCCGCCTTGCACGTCGAGGTGCCCAGTCACGGCATTGAGGACGGTAATCAGCCAGCAACTGAGCGCACCGAATTCCTGCGTGGACACCCCAATCCGTCCGTAGGCGACGGCTTGGTTGGTTGTGGCAAAGTCGCGCGCGATGGTACGAATGGCCTCCGCAGACATTCCCGTGAATGTCGTCACCTGTTCCGGCGAGTACCGAGCGGCAATGGATCGGACATCGGCGAGTCCATCGGTCAAATCGCCGGTCGAGCCCGGACGCTCGAGCCCCTCGGCGAAAATCACATGAAGGAGCGCCAGCACGAGTGCCGCGTCAGCGCCGGGCCGAATGAAGTGATGTGCGCTGGCCAGCTCTGCCGTTTCAGTGCGCCGCGGATCGATCACCACGACGCGACCACCGCGGGTGTGAATGTCTTTGAGCCGCTTGGTCACGTCTGGAGCGGTCATCAAACTACCGTTGGACGCCACGGGATTGGCGCCGATGACGAGGAGATACTGCGTGCGTTCGAGATCGGGAATCGGCAGGAGCAACGGATGACCGAACATCCACATCGCGGCGAGATGATGTGGCAGTTGATCGACGGAGGTAGCAGAATATCGATTCTTGGTGCGCAGTGCTTTCAATAAACGCGGCACGAACATCGACGCGCCCAAAGAGTGCACCGTCGGGTTGCCGACGTACGACGCGACCGCGTCGCGCCCATGCTCGCGCTGGACCTGCTTGAGGCCGCGCTCCACCAACGCGAATGCTTCGCGCCACGAAATGCGCTGCCATCCGCTGGCGGTGCGCTTGACGGGATAGCGCAGGCGGTCAGGATCGTCGTGCAGGTCCTGCAACGCCACGGCCTTGGGGCAAATGTGCCCGCGGCTGAACGCATCGAGCGCGTCACCGCGAATGCCTGTGATGCGCCCCTGATTGGTCTCGATAGCGATGCCGCACATCGCCTCGCAGAGATTGCAGGTTCGAAAGTGTACGGGCACTGTGGTCAGCCGCCGGTCTGTTTGCGAATGAAATCCACCATCACCGCTTCGAGTCGGCCAGAACTGGCACAGCCAATCGCCGGCTTCGATTGACCGATCGCGTCTTCCGCCGACGCGGCCATCCCCATGCGGAGCACCGTACCGCCGGATTTGCCAGGATCGACCATCGCGATGAGGGCGATGGTCAGCCGCATGTCGTCAGCGTTCTGCCCGGTCATGCCGGCGCCACAGTTCAGCCACTTCGAGGCTGGGGCGTTGGCGAAGTTTCGCATTTTGCGATATGACGCATTGCCCGCGATGCCACGCACGGAATCGCGCACCGTCATCGGAATACTCACGCCCTTGAATGCCGCGTCGAGCGCAGCGAAGACTTTTCCGGGCGGGGCGTTCAGTTCAAACGGAATCGCCAGCGTGTCCATGGTGATCGGCCCAGAAAATCCGAGCAACGCAACCTGCGCACGATACGCTTGTGCTTGCGCCCCGCTGGCAGATCCCATCACCACACACACCGCGAGGATCGAACGAAGGACAAGGCGCACGCGATCTCCGAGTTACTTGGACAACCGCTTGGCGGCCGTCTGCTGAAGGACTTCTTCCATTCGGCCACTACTGCCGCACTGGATGCGATTGCTCCCGCCGGGTTCCTGCCCGGATGCCACCAGTCCAATCCGCACCTTCGTGTGCGACGCATCGATTGGATCGAGCAGCACCAAGAGCACAACGGTCAGTCGATACGACTCCGCATTGGGTGCACCGGTCGGTCCCTGACCACAATCCAGAATGCGCGACAGGCGAAGTCCGCCAAGTGAGCCGCTGGGCAGAATGCGCATACTGCCGATCAACCCGGCGACGGAATCTCGAGTATCCACGGGAATCTTGAGATCGTCGAGCGCGCCCGCGATGGCCGTAAAGGCTTTACCCGATGGGGCGTCCAGCGAGACATCGATGACCACATCTTCGATTGGGAATGGTGCCCGCCAGCCTGGCAGCGAGATCCGGGCCCGTGTTTCTTGCGCCCGCGCGGCCGACGCCGCGAGGGTCAGCGCGGCGAGGACCAGCATGCCACGCCACACGCGGCTTGGGGCGTGCGTGCGGTATGAAGGCAGCTCGGAAGCACGTTGTGCCATACGGCGAATCCTTTTTGCTGGGTGAGGAAACCGGACCTGCCCTCGGCACGAGTTCCTCATACAATGTGGTGCGTCACAGTGACGAATGCGAGATTTTCTTCAGCCATCAGCTACGGAGCGTCGCCGAGCTCCCAAATCAGGCCTCGCCCCACACGCCAGGCGGCGTGAGCGGGATTTCTCGGCGTTGCACGTCCTTTTTGTATTCACAAAAACCGCGGGCTTCGTAGTTCGCCAGCGCGGCCGGGTGATCGAGGTCGCAGGTATTCAGGAGCACGCGTCGCGCGCCCATGGCCCACGCCCGTGCCACCGTCTCGCCGAGCATGTGCGCGCCCAGGCCCTGCCCAATGAAGGCGTCCAGCAGACCGAAGTACTGGAGCTCGACACTTCCGTCGTCGTGCGGCGTGAGCTCGGCGTATCCAGCAGGGACTCCGTCCACCGAGAGTACCCACGTTTCCATCCCCGGCTGCTCGAGGTACGCCATCCACTGCGCGCGCGTCCACGGGAGCCGGTCAATCCAGAACCACCGATGGCCGACCGCGGCATAAAAGAAGCGGTTCAGCTCCGGCATTGGCGCGCCAACGCGCGCAAAAGAAATGCCGGCGCAGCCGCTGGGTTTGGCCACGAAGTCGGCGGGAGAGTCGAGCGACAGGTAGCGGATGGTGACGTCGCGAAGCGGCATAGGGCGAAAAATAGCGAATCGCGGGGCTTGCGAGCATCCTGCCGGTTATTCTTCGTACACCATTATGACTTCACACCCCGATCGCCTCTATTACACCGACGCCTACCTCCGGGATTTTTCTTCGGAGGTACTGATGGTGGACGGTACCCGCGTCACGCTCGCCGCGACCGCCTTTTATCCGACCTCTGGCGGGCAGCCGTTCGACACGGGCACCCTCAACGGGATGCGTGTGGTAGATGTGATCGACGAAGACGATCACATCATACATGTGCTCGACCGTGCGCCCAGCCTGGCCGTTGGAGACACAGTAAAAGGCGTCATCGACTGGCCACGGCGCTGGGACCACATGCAGCAGCACACCGGACAGCATCTACTCTCGGCGGTGTTCGCCGATCTGTTTGGGCACCAAACATTGAGTGTGCATTTCGGTGACGAATCGGCGACCCTCGACCTCGACACCGACATGCTGAGCGCTGATGCGGCGCGGCGCGCCGAACGACACGCCAACGAAATCGTTTTTGAAGGGCGATTGGTATCCGTGTCGTTCGAGGATGCCCGCTCGGCCGTGGGACTTCGGAAGCCGAGTGACCGCGACGGTGAACTGCGGGTGGTTGGCATTGAGGGTGTGGATCGGAGCGCGTGCGGCGGAACGCATGTGCGTTCAACGGCGGAGATTGGACCCATCACGCTGCGGCGGATCGAGAAGACCAAGAAAGCGGTCCGCGTAGAGTTCCGCTGCGGATGGCGCGCTCTGGATCGCGCGCGCGCCGACTTTGTGGTGTTGCAGGAGATGGCGGCACAGCTGACGGCTGGGATTGATGAACTGCCGTCGCTCGTGACGATGCGCATTGAATCGGAGCGGTCGGCGGATGCTGAACGCCGCAAACTGGCGGAACAGCTCGCCGTGTTTCAGGTGCGTGAACTTCGCACGGCGACGGCACCGTCGGCAGACGGCGTGGTGCGCATCGTGGAGACGGCCACGACGATGGATGCCCTGCGCTTGCGGGCGCAGGCGGCGGCGCTCGAATCGCATACGTTGTATTTCGGCTCCGCCGGTGCTCCGCCAGCCGTAGTGTTTGCGGCGAGTGAAGACAGCGGCGTGAATGCCGGCGCTGTACTCAAGGCGGCGCTGACCGCCGCTGGCGGCCGCGGTGGTGGCTCGCCGCGCGTGGCGCAGGGCACGGTGGCGGACAGTGCGGCGCTTGAGGCAGTGCGACGCGACGTGATCGGTGGCTGACACCCACTCGGCCTTCGCGCGTTAGCTTTCGCATATGCCATCCAAACGCCAACTTCTCACGGCCATCGTCGTCGCGCTTGTCGGGGCCGGACTGATCGCCGTAGAGAGCGCCGGCCTCCGCACCGCGGTGTACGTGCTCAAGCCCCTCGCGACCCTCCTGGTGCTTGGGATGGTTCTCGCGTCGCGCCCGCTCCCGTCACGGCAGTATCAGCTGCTCATCGCGGGCGGCATGGTATGGTCGATCGCAGGCGACGTCTTCCTGATGTGGCCTGCGTCGCTCTTTGCGCAGGGACTCGGCTGCTTTTTGGTCGCGCACTTCTTCTACATTGGCGCCTTTGCCACGCACGGCGCCGGACGCACGGCGGGGATCAAACCGCTACTCCCGTTTGCGCTCATTGCCGGCACGATGCTCGCCATTCTCTGGCCGGGCCTTGGCGCGTTGCGCATTCCCGTGGCGGCGTACGTTGGCGTGATATCTACGATGGCTTGGCAGGCGTGGGGGCGAGCGCTCAACCTGCGCTCCGCCGCCGCGTGGCGTGGCGCGATGGGTGCGTTCTGTTTTCTCGTGTCGGATTCGGCCATCGCGCTCAATCGGTTTCACGCGCCGATCGGCGACGCGTTTACCTCGCGGCTCATTATCACGAGCACCTATCTCGTGGCGCAGTGGATGATTGCGAGTACCGTTGGCGAGGACGAAACGGTAGCGTAGTTCGCCGTATCGCTAGAATCCGTTTCGCGCGGTTGTCACGCCGCCGCGTTCGCGCCGCTCACCTCGTGGGCGGCGCGTGTTGTTCGTAGGGCTCGAGGTGCACCAGCACCGAGGCCACCTGCGGCACGGCGGTGCGAATCGCACTTTTGACCTTGCCGCCCACCACATGTGCATCTCGAATAGGGAGGGTCGGATCGGTCTGCACGTGCAGAATGACGCGATACGTCAGTCCGGTTTTCCGTACCGCGAGCTTTTCCGTGGCGAGCACCCCTTCCACACTCTCGGCTGCCTTGCGCACGGGTTCCACCACGTCCTGCCCCGGCATGCGATCCATCAGATCGTTGAGCGCCGGACGTAGCATCGACGCGCCATTGAAGGCAATGATGGCCGAGGCGAGCAACGCCGCCCAGTCATCGGCCGACTCCCATCCCTTGCCACCAACCAGCGCAATGGTGATACCGATGAACGCCGCCGCCGACGTGAGGACGTCGCTCATATGATGCCACGCATCCGCCTGCACAGCGGAGCTGCCGATTTCAGATCCCACGGTCTTCACGCGCTGTGACAGGATCCATTTAATGATCATCACCGCCACCAGTACGCCGAGTGTCCAGGCGGCAGGCGTGTGATGCGGTGCGCGAATCTCAAGAATCGATTCAATCGCAATACCGAGGGCCGCGCCCAACAGCATCAGGGCAACCACGGCGGCTGCCAGGGCTTCGGCTTTGCCGTACCCAAACGGAAACTCTTCGTCTGGGGCTTTCCCCGCCACTCGCAGGCCGCCCCACACGATGAGCGACGAAAAAATGTCGGCGGTGGATTCCACCGCATCTGCCACGAGCGCATATGCATTGCCGACGAGTCCAGCGATCAACTTTGTGACCGCCAGCACGACATTGATCAACATGCCGATCTGCGCCGAGCGAATGCCGCGTTGCACATCGGGGTGAAGAGAGTCGCTCATGGTTTTCCTGGACATGCCGCAAGAACGCGCTTTGGCGCCGGCGCCTGAGGGAATAACGCGCGCGCCGCGAGCGCCTGCGCGCGCGCGTCGGCGCACTTGCCGCGCGCCAATTGCGTTTCGGCCGCGCGCACACGAATACGGAAGTTGCCAGGGTCTCGCGCGATGGCGCCTTCAAGCGCCGTCAGCGTGCCGAGGCCGTATAGCCGCATCGCTTCGACGCGGCCCGCAGAGGTGATTATGGCAACAGATTGAGCCGCGAGCAGTAAGAGCGGCAACATCACACGCGAGGGTGGGGCGAAGGTGAACGTGCCTTCGTCCTTGCCAGCCGGCAACAATGCGCCGGTTGCCGCCATCACGAGAATCAGTGGCATCGGTAGCAACAGGACGGCGTCAAAGGCACCCTCAACCACCGCCACAAACACGGTCACCACGCCAGCGAGTGCCGCGAGCCGCGCCGCAGTGGAACGCTCCGAATCGTAGCGGGCACGCACGCCCGCACTGAGGACCGTGAAAAAGAATGCGATGAGCGCCAACGCGGCAATCGGACCTCGCTCGGAGACCGCCGCCACCCAATCACTACTTGGCCACGGATTCGCCGCCATTCCGGTGGCTTCCGCAATCGAAGGATCATCGCCTGGCGCGTACGCAGGATACTGTACCGCCCAGTTGCCCGGGCCCACGCCGAACGCCGCGTGTGACACGGTCATTTTGAGCGAGTTCACATACTGTTTGAGTCGGCCGCGGCCACTTCCCTCTTTGTAGTTGACGACCCCTTTGACTGACTCGAGATACGGATTGTCACTTTTCCAATCGAGGGCATTCGGAACGGTCAACGCCAGCACGACACCTGCGAAAAGCGAGGCGATCACGGTGAGCACCCGACGGCGTTGCGTGGGCTCAAGCAGGGCGGGCCCTCGCACCAGGAGAACGAGCGCCATCACGCCGCCGATCATCAGCGCGAGCCAGGCGGCACGTGTGCGCGAAAGCACCAATGCGGCGGCACACGCCAACAAACCAATGGTCGTCAGGATCGTTCCGCCGCGACGACGTGCCGCGAGTGCACCCCACACAAGGAGCGGCACACCGGCGGCGGCAAGATGCGCCATGAAATTGCGGTTGCCAAAGGTGCCGCCCGGCGCCCGCGACAGTGTGGCAAAATCGAAGCGTGCGCCGTAGGCCTGTGCCAGCGCCGTGCCCGCGCCAATGACAACGACCGCCGCCAACCCCGCGCTGAGAATTCCCGCGAGGCCGGCCACGGCCAAGCGGCGCGCACTCCAATAGATGATGGCGCCACTTACGCTCAGTGTGATGGCGCGAAAGGCCGCCCAGTGGTTGGTCGCGAACAGCCCCGACGCCAACGAAAGCACGAGCCACGCCCCAAGCAGGAAGTCCGCACGACCTAATCGCACGCCGCGGGCGTGCGCGAGCGTCGCCGTTCCCGCGACCGCGGCCGCGAGGTGCACCGCGAGTTCCTTGGGCGCGAGAAAGCGGTCGAGGTCGAAGCTCCGGTACGGGAGCACGAGGAGCACGGCAGCCAGCGCCCCCACGACGATTGCGATGAGGGCAATCCAGTCAGTGATGGAGCGATCGGGGGGGGCGGCGGCGATGGTCGGGGTCACGGGACTGAAAGGTCGCCCGACGCGTTGCCGCTGGCAATCAGACAGCGACGGTTACATCGCTTGGGGCTGCAGTGGCACCGACCGACCACCACGCCCAATGACGGCCCGCATGGGGCTGGCGTTGATGGTACGCCACACATTCACAATGAAGCAGTAGGCGGCGAGCCCCGATCCCACGGCGCCAGCAATGATCACGCCCTGAGAGGCAGGCAACCCGGCGGCGCGCAACGCGAATCCACCCGCAAGGAGCGCCAAACCACCCTGCGCCAGCCAGAACTGCGCTTCGGCCATGCGCCGGTACACCAGCGGTTGACCGAAGAATCGCGGAATGATGTGCAGCGCCACTCCGTAGATGATCTGCGCCACAAACCCGAGCAGGTTGATGTGCAGATGGGCCGTGCGATACACCACCAGCCCTGGCCACACGGCCATCGCGAGCCCAAGGGTCACACCGACGCCGAGCCAAAAGAGACTCGATTTCATAAACGCGCGCACGAACCAATCCACGGGTCCTCCCGCTGGCGGGGTAGGGTGTCTGGGGGGACCTCGGCATAGTAACCACCGCGATGGGTGAAAGCCGTCGGGAATGGTGGTATCTTCCGTCAGGCGCTCCCCGACCCCTCGCGCCCTACGGAGGCACTCGTGACGCAGTACGATGACAAAAAAATTCAGGCACTCGTCAAAAAGCTGAGCAAGCAGGCAAAGCCCAAGACGGACGGCCTGAAGACTTACGACAAAACCGCACCGCAGCGCACCGCGGATGAGTCGGCGATTGAACGTGATCGGTTCTTCAAGGAAATGAAGCGCCGCGAGTTCTGAAACCGGCGCCCTACCGCGCACCGTAGGGCAACCATCGGACGCCGGAGGGCACGATGTTGGCCTTGTTGCGGGTGATCGTATTCGAGTGGATCCTAGCGCGCCTCGGGCTGCGCTGGTTGATCCTGCTCCTCGTCGGCGTGCCAGCCGCGCTGTTGTTCTTTATCGGTATTCCGACACTGCTCGTACTCGGAATCGCCGCCGCGCTGGTGTGGCGCATGTTGCGCCGGCCAGCGCCTGCAGCGCCTGCAGCGCCCGCCGCGCCTTCAGCGCCGTAGGATTGCGCGAACGGAATCGACGCTACCGTCCGTTTTTGCCGGCTTCACACCCAGCAACTCGGCGAGCAACGAGTACACGTGCACATTCTGAAACGCCGGCACGGTGATGCCGCCGGTTTTGATTCCCGGTCCGGCCGCAACAAATGTGGCGCTCATCGACTGCAACTGATTGTCGTAGCCATGCGCGCCGCCTTTTGGTTTTCCGCCAGGGAGTGCGAACCGTGCATGCGAGGTGACGCTCCATCCCTCATCTGATATTCCGATGATCGCCGGCACGCGCGCGCCGTCGGCATAGTGCAGTCGTGCGGGAAGCTCCGCCTTGCGGTACACGGCGAGATGGGGATGCGCCCCGTGCAGCTGGCGATACACATACGCCTCTTTGCCTGCTTTCGGCGCGAGTGCGGCGATGGGCGTCCAGTCAATGACCTCGAGGCTATCGAGCGATACGAAGTCGTCAAGAAAGATGGTCCGCTCTGGCGCGATCGGCGCCATGCCATGATCAGACACCACAATGATATTGGTGATCTCCGTCAGTCCGAGTCGCGCGATGCCGGCAACCAGCGCGCCAACGCAGCTATCCACCCGCGCAATTGCCGCGTCTGCTTCGGGCGTGAACGGCCCGTAGCGGTGCGAGGCATCATCCACATCACTGAAGTAGATCGTCGCAAAACGCGGGGCGCGCGCTTTCGGCAATCCCAACCATTCAAGCACGGTGTTGATGCGTGTGGCGTGACTCACGCGATCCGAATACTTGGCGTAAAATGTCGGACGTACACCGGCGATCTCCGCCTCGGCCCCCGGCCAGAAGTACGGCGCCGCGCGCACACCGTGCCGTTCCGCTGTGACCCAAATGGGTTCGCCGCCCCACCAGCGGCCGTCGCGCACCTGTGGGTTGTCACCGACCGCAAACCGACCGAGCACCGAGTCGGCGACCACGTTCGCCACGATGCCGTGGTGCGCGGGATACAGCCCCGTAACCAACGTATAGTGATTGGGAAATGTCTTACTCGGAAAACTCGGCACCATGCGTTCGGCGTGCACGCCCCGCGCGGCGAGTGCCCGCAGATGGACGGCCGCGGGGCGCTGTATATAATCGGAGCGAAAGGCGTCGAGCGAAATGAGTAGCGTGATCGGCTCGCGTGGCTGCGGCACAGCTTGCTGCACCGCCGACTGCGCGATCGCCGCACGAGATAACAACCATGCGGCAAAGAGAATCGCGCGCCCGACGGCACGCGGACGTCCGGCACTAGCTCGCGACATTGGGTTCGTCGAGGGTGAGCATGCGGCGGAGAACTTTACCAACGAGCGATTTGGGCAACTCACGACGAAACACAACGCGCCCCGGCACTTTGTACGGCGCGAGATGCTGACGGCAGAACGCACGCAAATCGTCAGCGGTGACGTCCATGCCCTCCCGCAACACGACAAACGCCACCGCGATTTCTCCCCTGGCCTCATCGGGAAATCCGCGCACGCCCACTTCGGCAACCGACGGATGCTTGGCGATCGCCTCCTCCAACTCGCGTGGCCACACCTGCAAGCCGCTCGGCTTGATCAGATCCTTCTTCCGATCGACGATGTACAGATAACTGTCGGCATCGAGATACCCGAGGTCGCCCGTGTGCATCCACGTTTCGCCGGCGGCATTGGTCTGCAGCATGACCGCCGTTTCACTCGCATTGCGCCAATAGCTACGCATCAACTGCGGCGCGCGCATAAGAATTTCGCCGGTCTCGCCGGTGGCCATCAGTTTGGTTGGGTCATCGATGTCCACGATCTTCAGTTGCACATCGGGCAACGGGACGCCCACGGAACCGAGGCGCGCGGGCGCACGCATCGGCGTGGCGGTGGCCGCCACCAAGGACTCGGAGAGCGCGTACGCTTCGAGGATGCGCACACCGGAGATCGCTTCCCAGCGTCGGCGCGTTTCTTCCATCAAGGGCGCGGCGCCGCTCACACACACACGCAGGGAGGAAAGGTCGATTCGCTTGTCCTGCACATCTTTGCGCGCGAGCATGGCGGTGTACAGCGTCGGCACGCCCATGAAATAGGTTGGGCGCACTTTGTGGAGCGTCGCCACGAGATCGTCGAGGTCGCGGGGGTTCGGAATGATCGCAATGGGATGGTGCCCGATCAACGCCGCGCTTTGCACGGCACAGGCCCCATACGAATGAAACATCGGCAATGGCATAAAGAGTACGGACTCCCAACTCCGGAGTTCTGACTTGCTCCACGTCTGCAGCTGCAGTCCGGTGATCACCAATCCGCCGTGGTGCGCCACGACGCACTTGGGTGTGCCGGTCGTTCCGCCACTCAGCAGGAGCATTGCCGTGTCGTCAGGTCCGGGGCGCGCGGTCGTCGGCTTCTGCCCAGCGTATTGGCGCAGCAGATCGGCAAACGCCATGTCGTTGTCTCGGCGCGTGACGCGATGCCCCAACTTCTTTTCCATCAACAGTGTGAACGCCAACCGTGTGAGTGTCGGAAAGTATTCCTTGATACTCGTGGTGATCACGCGGGTGGTGGGTGTCCTCGCCTGAATGTTCTTGAGCCGTTCGTAGAACGGCGTCAGCACGAGAATCACCGTTGCGTCAATCGTGGTGAGCGGTCCGACCAATTCTTCTTCGGTGTAGATCGGATTGAGCGGCGCGATCGAGGCGCCGAGTTTCCAGGCCGCGAGCTCCGCCACAAAGAACTGCGGGCAGTTCGGGAGCATCACGGCCACTCGGTCGCCGCGCCCAACGCCCATGGCGGCGAGCGCCACGGCAAAGGTATCGCTGTCCCGATCGATCTCGCGGTACGACACCGCGCGTCCCTTGAATAGCAGCAACGGCGCGTCCGGCCGTTCACGAGCCCCTTCGTCGAAATAGTCGAGGAGGGTGCGCTCTGGATACGGTTCTAGGGTCGCGGGAACGTCGGAGTCGTACTGCGAGAGCCAGGGAAAGGCGGTCATCGGTGCAATTCGGAGGTCGCGAGGATAGGTTCACTCGGAAGCGGGAGGCCCGCCGGGCTACCCAAATTCGGAACTGACTGAGGCTCGAATATGCATCGTCTCACGATTCAGCACACCCCCTTGGCAATCATTGGATTGCTCCTCCCCGTTGCGCTGTCCGCTCAAATCGCGCTGGTCGCGCCGGACAACCCAGCGGTGAGGCGCTCGCTCGAAGGAATTAAGACGAACAACAGTTGGACTCTCGATCAGCAGGTGCAGCTCTGCGAGATCCCCGCCCCGCCGTTCAAAGAAAAGGCGCGTGCTGAGGAGTTCCGCCGCCGCATGGTCGCGCTAGGCTACCCGGGCGCGCGCATCGACTCCATTGGGAATGTCGTGGCGGAGCATGCGGGCACTGGCAAGGGACCGACCGTCCTGCTCGCCGGCCACCTCGACACGGTGTTTCCTGAAGGCACCAATGTAAAGGTGAAGAAGAGCGGCGATCGCTTTGACGCTCCTGGCATTGGCGACGACTGCCGTGGACTTGCCGTGCTTCTCACGGTGGCGAAGGCGCTCAAGGAAGGGGCGATTCAGACCGTCGGGAAGATTGTGCTGGTGGCGAATGTCGGGGAGGAAGGACCCGGGAATCTCCGCGGTGTGCGCTACCTCTTCAACTCGAGCTACAAGGGAAAGATCGACTACTTCATTTCCGTCGATGGCCTGGGGATGCGCGTGTCGAGTCGCGCGGTGGGGAGTAAGCGGTACAGTGTGCAGTTCACCGGCCCAGGCGGTCACAGCTATGGCGCCTTCGGTATGCCGAGTGCGATCCACGCGATGGGGCGCGCTATCACGAACATCGGCGATCTCCAGGTGCCCGGCGGCGCCAAGACCACATACAACGTGGGCGTTGTGAAGGGTGGGACGTCCGTGAACACCATTTCGCCTGACGGCGCGATGGATGTGGACATGCGTTCCGAAAGCGTGGACAACCTCGAAAAAATGGACGCGCTCATCAAGGACGCTGTGGCCCGTGGGCTCGCCGCGGAAAATGCGCGCTGGCCCAAGTCGCCGGCAAAAATCGCCGTGCATTACGACACCATCGGCATTCGCCCAGTTGGCAAAGTGCCGCAGACCGAAGACACGCCCATCGTGCGTGCCGCGACGGATTTAGTGAAGGCCCTTGGCGAAGAGTCGCGCACGCCGGACGCCGGCAGCACCGACGCCAACATCCCGATGAGCCTCGGCATTCCCGCCATCACCATTGGCGGTGGCGGACGTGGCGGCGACGCGCACGCCGTCACCGAGTGGTACCAGGACACACCGGTGGGGTATAAGGGGCCACAGTGGGCGCTCCTACTTGTGACCTCACTCGCCGGACTTCCGCGCAGCATCACGCCGTGATGCCGCGCGCCAACACCCTCGTGGATAGGAGTTTTCGTCTCGTGCGTCGACTTGCTCTCTTCGCTCTCATCGCCTTGGCCGCGCCGCTCTCGGCGCAGCAGGCCACCCCCGTTGCGCCGCCGAAGTTCGACAAAACCGGCGTCAACGATTCGTCCATCTTTGCGCCGTTCTCGTATGGCGCACCGAGCGCCACACACGCGGCGAGTGGCGCACCGGGTTCGCGCTACTGGCAGAACCGTGCGGACTACGACATCAAAGCCACGCTCGACACGGCCGCCAAGTCCGTGAGCGGCGAGATGACACTTCGCTACACCAACAACTCGCCCGACACGCTGACCTATCTCTGGCTGCAGACTGAGCAGAATGCGTTCCGCGCCAACTCGCTCAACTCGTACATCTTTCCGCAGAACTCACGCTTTGGCGCGCGTGACTTTGCCGGCGGCTATACGATCTCGCGTGTGGAGCAGGCACTGGCGGCCGGCGCTGGTAAGACGCCGCGGAAGAGCGCGCTGACGGTGCGCGAGAACGAAACCATGCTGAAGGTGAATCTCGCCGAGCCGCTCGCACCAGGGAAAACGGCGACGGTGGAGATGACCTACAAGTTTCCGGTACCAGAGCACGGCGCCGACCGCATGGGACGCGATGGCGCGTTGTATGAAATCGCGCAGTGGTATCCGCGGACCGCGGTCTATGATGATGTGCACGGCTGGAACATTGAGCCGTACCTCGGCCAGGGCGAGTTCTATCTCGAATACGGCGATTTCTCGCTCGCGGTGACTGTTCCGGCCGGCTACATCGTGGCGGCAACTGGCGCGCTCGAGAATGCAAAGGAAGTGCTGCCGGCCGCGCAGGTCGCTCGCCTCGCGGAAGCCGCCAAGACCGATCAGGTGGTGCGCATCATTACCGCCGACGAACTCACGAGCGGTGCCGCTCGCCCCAAAAAGGACGGCATGCTCACGTGGAAGTTCCGCGCCAAGAATGTGCGCGACGCCGTGTGGGCCGCGTCACCGGAGTATCAGTGGGACGCGTCGAGCTACAAGGGGAGCTACGCCTTTGCGTACTACCGCCCCAAGGCTGCCGCGCTCTGGTCCGATGCCGCCGACATGAGCCGGATGAGCATTCAGGAGTACTCCGAACGGTGGTTTGCGTATCCGTGGCCGCATGTCAGCGCGATTGAAGGACCGATCAGCGGGATGGAATATCCGATGATCGCCATGGAAGATCAGAGCCGCACCAAGCAGGAGCTGTACAACGTGGTGACGCACGAGATTGGGCACATGTGGTTCCCGATGATCGTCGGCTCCAACGAACGCGTGCACATGTGGCAGGATGAAGGATTCAACACATTCATTAACACGTTCAGCGAAGCGCGTCGCTTTCCGACGGATGGCGACCAGATGAAGCGCGCCTCGCAGGAACGGCAGTTCATTGAGAACTTGATGCGGGCCAGTCGCGACGAACCGATTGTCGTGGGACCAGACCGTATCAACCCGCAGTTCCTTGGCTTTCAGGCCTATGTGAAGCCGAGCGTCGGGCTACAGTTGCTGCGCCAGGAGATTCTTGGCCCCGAGGCGTTTGACGACGCCTTCCGCACGTACACGGCGCGCTGGGCATTTAAGCATCCGACGCCGGGCGATTTCTTCCGCACCATGGAAGACGCGGGTGGCCGCCGACTCGACTGGTTCTGGCGTGAGTGGTTCACGGAGAACCCGCATTTCGATCAGGCCATGGACGATGTGAAAATCAACGCCAAGGGCGATACGTCGATGGTGAACGTCGTGTACGCCAACCGCGCGCGCGGTGTGCTTCCCATTCGGGCCCGCTTCACCTTCAGCGACGGCAGCACCACCGATTATCAGTACCCCGCCGAAGTGTGGAGCACGAACACCGTGCGCTATGCTCGGCAGTACAAGTTCACCGGTAAGAAGGTGACCAAGATTGAGCTCGACCCCGACCACCGACTGGTGGATACGGATCGCACGAACAATGTTTGGAATGCGCCGGTGGCGATTGTTCCCTGAACCGGAATGGGAGAATGAATATGAAACGTCGTGATTTTCTGAAACTGTCGTGCGGTGCCGGTGCGTTGATGGCCGCTGTGCCGGCGTTGGCGCATGCGATGACCGATGCGGGCGCCGCACCGATTCCGATTACCGTGTACAAGAGCCCCACCTGCGGTTGTTGTGGCGAGTGGGTGAAGTACATGGACAAGAATGGATTCGCCACGAAGGTCATCCTGATGGATGATCCGACTCCGATGCGTCGCGAGGCGGGGGTGCCGGACAAACTCGGCAGTTGCCACACCGCACTTGTTGGCGGCTACGTGGTGGAAGGGCATGTGCCGGCGGATCTCATCAAGAAAATGCTGGCGGAGAAGCCGAAAATTGTGGGCCTGACGGTGCCCGGCATGATTCAGGGGCCGCCAGGGATGGATGAAGGAACGAAGCGCCCGTATGAGGTGCTGGCATTTGACCGGGCCGGCAAGACGAGCGTGTACGCGAAGCGGTAGTGGATTGGCAATAGGTGAATCGCTTCGATGACGGCCAATGAAAATGCGGCGCGCACCAGTTGGTGCGCGCCGCATTTCCTTCGTTTACTGGGGCGGGTGGACTCGAACCACCAACCGTCGCATTAACAGTGCGATGCTCTGCCAATTGAGCTACACCCCATCATAGCAATCCCGGCCCAACTCGCGGACCGGGATTCGCATGTTCCACATACGTATAGTATCGGCATCTCACTGAAAAACAAAATTCAGCCTCTGAGCGGTTACCTCTGGTGAGTCGGGGTTCCGCTTCAGAAATGCGCATCCGATCCGAGTGTTTTGCCTGCACACACGACCACTTATGGCCTCCTCTACCGCAGAGCCGGAAAGCGCCGCCGCCTGTTACTTTCCGGATATCGCGCCAATCACGATCTCGGCCGCGCGTGACGTCACTCTTGCCGCACCGATAAGTAGCCGCCCCCTCACTGAGCTCCCCGCCATGCGCGCCACCACCCGACCGCAGCTGTTGATCGCCGCCCTGCTCCTCTTGGTGACTGCCGTCGCCTGTGGCAGCAGCGAAAAAGCGCGGACCGGCGAGGTGACTCCAGCCGACGTCATTGCCGGCGCCGCGCAGGCGTTCGATCACTTCCAGAGTACGGGTAGCCAGTTCTCCATCGACTTCCCACCGGAGTGGCGCGGCAACTATACCGTCGCCGAGCACGCCGATTCCACGGCGGGCGCACGTCAGGCGGTGGAGTTCACCTATCGCCCGGGCAAGGGCTCCACGGTGATGCCGAAGACGCTGCTTGTGGTGCGCACGTTCAGCGTGGCCGCTTGGCGCAAGATCGAGGCGCGCCCGGGAACGCCGATCGCCGCGAGAGTCGCGGAGAAAGGAGACGTTGTGTTTGCCTTTTCGGTGCCCGCCGCCAATCCGTATCCCGCCGGGAGCGCCGACGCCAAGACCTTCGACCAGATGATCCTCGCGGTGGTCCACGACCCCGCAGGTCTCCGCCTTACCCCGCGCTAAGCGCCTTGCGTCGCGCGGAGGTTTCGCGATCGAGGCGGCCGCACATCAAGTCGCACATCTTCAGCACGTCTTTATCGGCCAGCGCATAGTACGTGAACAACCCTTCTTTGCGCCGCGACACAACGCCGGCGGCATACAACTGCTGCAGATGCTTCGAGAGATTCGCCTGGCCAAGGCCAGTGGCCGCCACCAACTCGGTGACCGTGCGTTCTCCGCTCTTTAACTCATAGAGCACCTGCAGACGCGCCGGTTCCGCGAACGCTTTGAAGCGTTCGGCAATCACCGACAAGAGTTCAGGCGTCATCCGCGTCAGCGACATTCACACCGATCCGGCAAATGGTAGTGTTACTGAATCGGAATATAGTGATAAAGCTTCGAGCCAGCCACGGATGGTTCGCGGGCCGCCCGCCGGCATCGCGTCGCCACGCCGAGACGGAAAGCCGTGCGCACCTCAGCTACCCCACTTGACTTTGCCCCTGAGCGCGCCGATACTAGTACTCACAACTGAAGACTCGTGGTCATTTGCCGCCTATTGCAGCCACGTTAAATAAATGCTAAAACGCAACCCGCCCGGTGGCCCTGCCCCCGGGCTTTTTGTTGTCCCTATCGCCGTTTTCGCCGCACTCCTCCTTCGCACTCCTCCTTCGCACGCCGCTGATGACCCTGCCCTTTCCAAAACACATGATGATGCGCCGCCACGACGGCATGCCCATGTGCGGCATGTCGATGTGTAGCGGCCCGGAGCGCGGCGGCAGAACAGGACTCAAGTAGTCCGACTCTCCCTCAACGTCGCCTCCGGCCGCTCAAACGAGCGGCCTTTTTCTTTCTCGATCGTTGCGCTCTTCTCTACTGCCCATCGCTCGCATTCTCTGCACGACGTACGAATCACCCAACCGGATCACCATACCATGTCCGCCACACTGTTTCTCCCGGCCATCCTCGCCAAGCTCGCCGACAGCAAAGAGCTCGCTGTTGAAGGCGATACGGTCGGCGCCATCATTGCGAACGCGGCCGAACGCTTTCCCCAGCTCGCGCCCCGGTTGCGCGATGAACAGGGAAATCCTTATGCCTACGTCACGTTCTATCTGAACGACGAAGACATTCGGTTCATCGGCGGATTCGCCGCGCCAGTGAGCGACGGAGACGAACTCACGGTGGTTCCCGCCATCGCAGGGGGCTGAGGCCATGGCATCGACTGGATCGCTCAACACGACTGACGCTGCCGAGCTGCCGGAACTCACCAACGACGAGATCCAGCGCTACTCGCGCCACCTCATCCTGCCGGATGTGGGCCTGCTCGGTCAGCGCAAACTCAAGGCCGCGAAAGTGCTGCTCGTGGGCGCCGGCGGACTGGGCTCACCGCTCGCCCTGTACCTCGCTGCGGCTGGCGTGGGCCACATCGGCCTGGTGGACTTCGACGTCGTCGACGTCACCAACCTGCAGCGCCAAGTACTGCACGGCACCAAGGACATCGGACGCCCCAAGCTCGACTCCGCGCGTGATCGCATTCATGACATCAATCCGCACGTCGAACTCACCACGTACAACACCGCACTCACCGCGGCCAACGCGCTCGACATTTTTCGCGGCTATGATCTCGTGGTCGATGGCACCGACAACTTTCCCACGCGCTATCTCGTCAACGACGCCTGCGTGTTGCTCGGCATCCCCAACGTGTACGGCAGCATCTTTCGCTTCGAAGGGCAAGCCTCGGTGTTTGCCACTGCAGACGGCCCGTGCTACCGTTGCCTCTTTCCGGAACCGCCCCCTCCAGGACTTGTGCCGAGTTGCGCCGAAGGCGGCGTGCTTGGCGTGTTGCCGGGACTCGTCGGCACCATTCAGGCGACGGAAGCCATCAAGCTCATCTGCGGCATCGGCGAATCGCTCGTGGGACGTCTCCTCCTCGTGGACGCGCTCAACGCCACCTTCCGCACCGTCAAGCTTCGCAAGAATCCAAAATGCCCGGCGTGTGGCACGCGCGAAATCACCAAGCTGATTGACTACGAAGCGTTCTGCG
>CANIWQ010000017.1 GCA_947471365.1 Gemmatimonadota bacterium
GCCAACCCTTACACCCCCCCGGGGGCGCGGTGGGGGCCCCCGCCCCCGCTTCTCGTTTCCAAGCTCCTCGTTGAGAGGAGCGCCCTCGGTGGGGTTTACTGGTGACGCGGCGCTGCGCTCTGTGCGCCCTTCGGGCCATGCAACGCCGCTTTGGACGGCATCGCAAACACGAACGGAGTCTGATACAGCTGGCGCACCTTCTGTCCCTTCCGTTCAGCGGGGGCAAAACGCATCTCGGGCAATGCCGCCTTGACGGCATTCGCGAACTCGACGTTGGTCGTCTTGATCACCTTGAAGGTGTCCAGGATCGGCGTCCCGTCCACATCGACCACAAACTGCGCTAACACCTCGCCTTGAATACCGGCGGCCTTGAGTGCCTCGGGATACTGCGGAAAGAGAGTCCCCGGCTTCTTCATGGCCGGGCGATCAACCTGAGCTTCGGCGTACACCTTGTCGCTGGCGGCCAGAGCGGGCGCTTGAGCGCGGGCAGCAGTGGCCAGCACAGCGATGAGGGGGAAGACGTGCCAGACACGCATGGTGAATCGATCTCCAAAGGGGGAAGAACCGTGAGGAATACATCTAGGCAGATACCCGCCTGCCAGCAGTATCACGAGTTACTCACGGTCGCTCAGTCGGTGAAAAGCCCCGATCGGCGTCCGGTAATCCGGAAGCCGATCGGGGCTCGAACCTCACCGTTCCCCGACGAACCTAACTGAGCCCGACGATATCCCCATCGGCGTCAATCGACATCCCCTCTGCGGCAGGCACCTTCGGGAGCCCAGGCATGGTCATAATGTCGCCGGCTTTCGCGACCACGAATCCAGCCCCAGCCGATCCGTACACTTCATTGATCGTGATCCGGAAGCCCTTGGGCACGCAGAGCCGCGCCGGCTCGTCCGTGAGGGAGTACTGCGTCTTGGCAATACACACCGGCGTCTCGCCGAGCCCAATCGACGTCAGATACTCAATGGCACGCTCCGCCGCCGGCGCGTAGTCCACGCCGTCGCCGCCGTACACCTTCTGCACGATCGTCTCAATCTTCTGCTTGATCGGCAACTTGGCATCGTACAACGGAGCGTAGCGGCCAGTTTTGGCGGCGAGCATCGCCAGCACTTCCTTGGCCAGCTCCTCTCCACCGGCACCGCCCTTGGCCCACACTTCCGTCAGGATCACCTTCACGCCGAGTTTGGCGGCGTAGTCTTGGACCATCTTCAGTTCCGCGTCGGTGTCGCTCAGGATGCGGTTCAGTGCCACCACAACTGGCACACCGAACTGCTGCACGTTCTTCACGTGGTGGGCGAGGTGCGGGAGTCCGCGCTCAAGCGCGCCCAGGTCTTCTGTCTTGAGATTCTTCTTGTCGAGGCCGCCCTGCATTTTGAGCGAACGAATGGTGGCCACGAGCACGGCGGCCTCGGGGTTTAATCCACCAAATCGGCACTTGATATCAAAAAACTTTTCAGCGCCGAGGTCGCTGCCGAATCCGGCTTCGGTGACCACCACATCGCCAAGGGCCAATGCGGTCTTCGTCGCGATGATCGAGTTGCAGCCGTGCGCAATATTTCCAAACGGCCCCGCGTGGACGAGGGCCGGGCCTCCCTCCAGTGTCTGCACGAGGTTCGGGCGAATCGCATCCTTGAGCAACATCGCCATCGCGCCAGACGCTTTGATGTCGCGTGCGCGCACGGGCTTGCGATCCTTGCCAGCGGTTGCGCCAATGATGATACGCCCGAGTCGCTCTTCAAGATCTTCACGGCTCGACGAAAGCGAGAGAATCGCCATGACTTCACTGGCGGGGATGATCACCCAGTGCTCTTCGCGGACCACGCCGTCGCCCACGCCGCCCAGCCCGATGACCGCGTTCCGCAGCGCGCGATCGTTCATGTCGATCGTACGCGGCCACGTGATGCGACGCGGGTCGAGGTTGGTCTCGTTCCCCTGTTGGATATGGTTATCCATCATCGCCGACAACAGCGCATGCGCGCTCGAGATCGCGTGAAAGTCACCCGTGAAATGCAGGTTGATATCCTCCATCGGAATCACCTGCGAATAGCCGCCCCCGGCGGCACCGCCCTTCACGCCGAACACGGGGCCGAGTGATGGCTCGCGAATGCAGAGCACCGCATTGGTCCCAATCCGCCGCATGGCCTGCGCCAAGCCCACGCTCACGGTGCTCTTGCCTTCGCCAGCCGGCGTCGGGCTGATGGCCGTCACGAGTACGAGTCGTCCCTTGGCTGGCCGCTGCGACAGCTCCAGCGGCAGTTTTGCCTTGAACTTGCCGTACTGGTCAATGTCGTCGGGCGTCAGGCCGAGATCGGCCGCGACGTCCGTGATAGGGCGCGGTTTGGCAGCCTGGGCGATGTCAATATCGGTCGGAAACGTCATGGCGGGGTGTTAGGAAGTGAGAATGCGGGAAGGGTGACAATACACATTTGCCGACTCTCCGCGGAGGAGGCCAACGAGTGTGATGCCGGCGCCGTCGGCAAGCCGTACGGCGAGTCCGGTGGGTCGGGAGATGGCCGCGACAATCGACACGCCGGCGACCGCGGCTTTTTGTACGAGTTCGTAACTCAGGCGACTGGTGAGCAGCAAGAAACCGTTGGCCGTGTCCGTCTCAGCGCGCCACAGCGCGCCCAGGACCTTGTCGAGCGCATTGTGCCGGCCAACGTCCTCTCGGACCACGAGCAGCTCACCGTCGGCTGACACCCATGCCGCCGCGTGGACGCTGTTGGTATCGCGGTTCAGCGTTTGCTCGGCGCCGAGCGATGCACCGGCCCGGTATAGCGCGGTATCTGGCACCTTTCGCGTGCCGTGTACAAAAGGCACGGCACGCACGGCCTCTGCAATCGCTTCGACGCCACACAACCCACAGCCGGTGCGACCGGTCAGTGAGCGCGATCGTGCTGCCAGCTGATTCCGCACAGATTCCGCGACAGCGATGCCGAGTTCGATGCCGCGGCTATGGCGCGTCACCGTGATGTCGCCAATCTCTCCACGCGTCGCGACAATCCCCTCCGACAGCGTGAAGCCAATCGCCAAATCCTCCAAATCACTTGGCGTACACATCATCACCGCGTGCGAATGGCCGGCATACACAAACGCCACCGGCACTTCCTCCGCCAGCGTCGCGTGGCGGTCCGGCGACACGCCGTTCGCCACCAACAGGAACGCCCGGGCACTCGTCGGTGCACCGTAGCCCACGCCAGGGTCCGCGCCGAGGCCGATGTCGTTAGCCATCACGCGTTGTTGCGCTGTCCGCGCTCGGGCCGGGCTGTACGTACTGCCAGCCGAAACGACCTTTGACGCACAAGTTGCCGAGCGTGATGCTGTTTTCAAGCGGCGACGTCGCCTTGACGATCGTGTTGTCCTGCACATGCAAACTGAGCGTGCAGCCAACGCCGCAGTACGGGCAGATGGTATCCGTGGTGGTTTGTGCCTCGATGTTCCACGAACCCGCCGCGCGCATATCGAACTCGGGTTTGGCCATCAACGCGCCCGTCGGGCACACCGCAATGCAGTTGCCGCAGTACACGCACGCGGAGTCGGGAAGCGGGACCGCCATTTCGGTTGAGATGCGCGCGTTGAAGCCGCGCCCCGCCACGGCGATGGCGAAACTGTTTTGGTGATCCGCCCCACAGGCTTCCACGCACTTGTAGCAGAGGACGCACTTCGCGTAGTCGCGCACATAGAGATCGTTGTCCACCATGACCGGTTGGCCAACCGTGGCTGCGAAATCCGGATCCGGGGCCGCGTGGTGTCCAGCGATCGCCGCATCGCGTTCGCCCGCGAGGGCGTGTGGCTTGGGCGGCCCATAGCGCTCCGGTTTACAGTCATACTCCGCCAGCAACTCCGCCATGCCCGGCGTCGTGGAGAGGTCCACACTCGAGGCGAGGAACTCGAGCACGAGCCGGCGTGCGTGTATGACCCGCGCGGATTTCGTGTACACCACCATGCCCGCTTCCGCGGTGCGTGAGCAACTCGGCGCCAGAACGCGGGCCCCTTCAACTTCCACAACGCACAGTCGGCAGGCGTTCACCGGACGCAGCGTCTCCAGAAAACACAGTGTCGGAATCTCAATGCCGATGGTCCGGCAGGCCGCGAGAATTGTGGTGCCTTCTTCCACCGTCACCGCGCGACCGTCGATGGTGAACGCCAGGGGTTTCTTGGGCGCTCGTGTCGGCCGCTCGATTGAAATCAGCGTCGTTGTCATACCGCACCTCCCTGGAACAGCTGCAGGCGCTTGACGGCTGACTCCACCGCGGCGTACGCCGTTTGCCCGAGTCCGCAAATGGAGGCGTCTCGCATCGCCACGCCAATCTCTTCAAGCAAGGCGAACTCCGCCTCCGCTCCGCCGCGCGTCTTCCCGCGTGCCAAACGGTGTAGCGCCTCCTCCTGCCGCACGGTCCCCACACGGCAGGGTACGCACTGTCCGCACGATTCATCGCGGAAAAACGCGGCAATGCGGAGCACGGCGGCTTCGAGGTCCTGCGAGTCATCGAACACCATCACCACGCCGGAGCCCAAGGTGGTCTCTGCCGCTCGTGCACCTTCCAGCGACAGGGGGAAATCGGTATCCGCTGCTGGGAGGAATGTGCCCGCGGCGCCACCGAGGAGCACGGCTCGCATCCGCGGAGATGCTCCTGCGGTCTTGAGCAGCGCCTTTAGTGAGGTTCCAAATGGCGCTTCGTACACACCGGGCCGCTCCACGGCTCCACTCAAACAGAAGAGTCTCGTTCCCGTGGACTGCGTAGTGCCAATGGCGGCAAACGCCGCGCCGCCATGCAAGACAATCGGCAGCACATTCGCGAGTGTTTCGACGTTGTTGACCAGCGTCGGTTTTCCAAACACACCGGATTGCACGGGGAAGGGTGGCTTGCTCCGCGGCTCGCCGCGTTTGCCTTCAATTGACTCAAACAACGCGGTCTCTTCGCCGCAGATGTACGCGCCCGCGCCGCGCCGAATCTCGATGTCAAATCGGAATGGCTGGCCAAGGATGTTCTCACCCAAGAGCCCTGCCGCGCGCGCCTGTGTGATCGCTCCCTGCAGCCGTTCGTTGGCGAGCGGGTACTCGGCGCGCAAATACACAAATCCATGCTCACAACCCGTGGCGAATGCCGCGATGGTCATCGCTTCAACGATCGCGAACGGATCGCCCGTAAGCAGCACACGATCTTTGAAGGTGCCCGGTTCACTTTCGTCCGCGTTGCAGATCAGGTAATGCGGCGTCGCACGTTGCGTGCGCACTGCTTCCCACTTACGGCCGGTCGGGAAGGCCGCGCCGCCACGGCCCACGAGACGAGACGCGGTCACCTCAGCGATGACGCCCTCGGCGCCAAGTTGTAGCGCGCGCCCAAGGGCCGCGTAGCCGCCGGCGTTTCGGTATGCGGTGAGCGACGTCGGGTCTACGACCCCGACGCGCTGGAGCAATACCAGCGAGGGGTCCCCCACCTGTGGTACCACAGTGTTCGCCAGTGCGTCTGCACCAGGCGCGGCTCCGGCGAGTAAGGCGCGGGCCACATCAGCGGTCACACGCCCGATCAATCGCTCAACCGCGGGATCGCCAGCGTCTGTGACCAGCACCGCCGGCGCCTGATCGCACAAGCCGAGGCAAGGGGAATGCATCCACGCGGGCGTGTTGGCATCGAGCTGCATGTGGGTACCCGACGGCTCATGTGCCACCGCAGGACCCCCGGCGGCAACGAGAGCGGCCTCCACCTCGCGCCCACCGTTGTCGCGGCAGCCGACGTCGTCGCACACATGCAGCATGCGTCGCGGCCGGGGCGACGTGGCGAGTAGCGCGTAGAACGTCGCCACGCCCCACGCCTCAGCGGGTGGCACTTGGAGTCGCTCGCACACATAACCCAAGCCTCCCTCGCTGATCCACCCCACCCGCGCTTGGAGCGCCTGCAGAGCCGGAACGAGTTCGTGGCGCCGTTCACGCATGGCGCGCCCACCGTAGGCGAGGTGCGAGTCTCGCGCATTGACGCGAACTCCACCGTCCCACCCCGAAGCGGGAGCTCCGAGCACCGCATCAACGGCGGCGCGTTCCGTATCGGAGGGCACGGCCTGCAGCAGACGAATATCCATCAGCGCGCGCCGACGGAAGCGACGAGTGCTTCGATGCGGACCGCGCACGCTTTGAACTCCGCGGTGCCGGACTTGGGGTCGTATTGGTCGTTGGTCAGCACGTTGGTGTCAACGCTATCTGGAAAATGGAATGTCATAAACACGAGGCCAGCGCGCAGCGCGCGATCGATCCGTACTGGCGCGGTGACCTCGCCGCGTCGCGAACTCACGCGCGCGAGATCCCCATCCGCACACCCGAGCATCACCGCATCTTCGGGTGACATATCAACCGTTTCGCCGTAGTGCAGTGGCGACGCGTATCCGCCCGTCTGTACACCGGTGTTGTAGGACTCGAGGCGACGGCCAGTGGTGAGCAAAAACGGATACGCCGCATCGGGCTGTTCGGCGGGGCCGGCATGCTCAACCACGGAGAACGGGGCCGGGCGTCCGCGTACCGGGGTCTCCCAGAGCCGTCCGTGCAGAAACGTTTCGCCTGCGTGCGATTCGTCTGGGCAGGGCCACTGAATGCCGCCCAACGATTCGAGACGCGCATAGCTCATGCCGCCAGCGAAAGCAGGCGCCACTGTGCGGAACTCATTCCAGAGCTCCTCGGCGGTCGGATTGCCGAGATCGGTACCGAGTCGTCGCGCGAGCTCCGCGAGAATCCAGAGTTCGTCGCGCGCCCCCGCTGGCGGTTCTTTTGCTTTGCGCACACGCTGGACGCGGCGCTCGCTGTTGGTGACGGTCCCATCCGCTTCGCACCAACTCGCCGTGGCTGGCAGCACGACGTGCGCCAACTGCGCCGTCTTCGTGAGAAAGATCTCTTGTACCACAAGGTGGTCAAGGCCGCCCAGGAGCCGCGCGACTTTGTTCCCATCCGCGTCGCTCTGCACCGGATTCTCACCAGCGCACAGCAGCGCGGTGATCTTGCCGTGCTCCATCGCGTGCAGCATCTCGGTGAGGTTCTTGCCGTACGTCGGCTGAATCGGCACACCCCAGTGACGTTCAAAGGCGGCGCGCACCGCCGGGTCGAGAATGTCCTGAAAGCCGGGCAGGCGATTGGGAATCGCACCCATGTCGCCGCCGCCCTGCACATTGTTCTGCCCACGCAACGGGTTACAGCCGCAGGCCCAACGACCGACATGACCGGTGAGCAGGCAGAGATTGATCAGCGACAGCACGTTGTCGACGGCGTTGTGATGCTCGGTAATGCCGAGCGTCCAACAGATCATCGCCTTGTCCGCTGTGGCGAAGGTGTGCGCGGCTTCGCGAATCGCGGCGGCGGGAATCCCGGTGAGCTGTTCACCCACGTCGAGCGTGTACGGTTCGACCGCCGCGCGGTACACGTCGAAGCCCGTCGTCCCATTCGCAATGAACGCTGCGTGCGCCAACCCCGCATGAATAATTTCGCGCGCCATCGTATTCGACAGCGCCACGTCGGACCCCACGTTGAGCCCCATCCACACGTCCGCCCACTTGGCAGAATCGGTGCGGCGCGGATCCATCACGTAGAGGCGCGTCCCATTGCGCACGCCTTTCAGCAGATGATGAAACCAAATCGGGTGCGCGGCGCGCGCGTTCGATCCCCAGAGAAAGACGACGTCCGTTTCTTCCACTTCCGCGTACGAGTTGGTGCCGCCACCCGCTCCAAACACCGTCGCCAGACCGACGACGCTAGGGGCGTGTCACGTTCGATTACAACTGTCGATGTTGTTGGTCTTGAACACCAGTCGCGCGAGCTTGCCCGCGAGGAAATTCATTTCGTTCGTCGACTTGGAGCAGCTGAAAATGCCCAAGGCGTTGGGGCCGCCACGATCGAGGTTGCGGCGGAAACCCGCCGCCGCCGCGTCCAGCGCTTCGTCCCACGTCGCCGAGCGCAACACGCCGCCATCGCGAACCAAAGGCGTCGTCAGGCGCTGATAGGCGCCAGCAGGAGCATTGTGACGTTTCATACGCGCGTCTCATCAAAGGGAGCGGCATCGAGGACTCACCGCAATGCAGTTTGGGGCCCGTAACCGGTCTGAGCAAGCGGCATTTCCCTCACCCCCCTCGTCCGGCGAGGCGATCAGGCTCCAATCTCCTTACGGCGCTGACGGTTGCGGTGCTGAGAGCGCTCAGCGGGATTACCTTTCCGGCATGCCAAATGCCCGCCGCACCCTGACGTTCTCCGAGTCGGTCATTCGCGAAATGACCCGTGTCGCTAATCAATACGGCGCCGTGAACCTCTCCCAAGGGTTTCCTGACTTTCCCATGCCAGAGGAAATGAAGGAAGCCGCCTGCGACGCCATCCGTCGCGACTTCAACCAATACGCCACCACGTGGGGCACCAAAACGCTCCGCGACGCCATCGCGGGGAAGTACCTCACGCGCTACGGCATGACGGTGGATCCGGACGCTGAGATCACGGTGGCCTGCGGCGGAACAGAGGCGATGGCGTCGGTGTTTCTGGCGCTTATCGATCCGGGCGACGAAGTGATCATTTTTGAGCCGTTCTACGAGAACTACGGCCCCGACGCGATCCTCAGCGACGCAAAGCCGGTGTTTGTCCCGTTGACCGTCCCAGACTGGAAACTCGACATTGACGCGTTGAAGGCGGCCGTCACGCCGCGGACGCGCGCCCTGATCCTCAACTCGCCGCATAATCCCACGGGACATGTGTTCGACCGTGCGGAACTTGAGGCGATTGCCGAAGTGTGCATCGCCCATGACATCATCGTGATCACGGACGATCCCTACGAATACATCCTGTTCGAAGGGACGCACATTCCCATCGCCACGCTGCCGGGGATGCGCGAACGCACGGTGACCACGTCGAGTCTGTCCAAGACCTTCAGCATCACCGGCTGGCGCCTCGGCTATGCGATTGCCAGCCCCGAGCGCTCCGGCGCCATTCGGAAAGTGCACGATTTCCTCACGGTGGGCGCACCGGCTCCGCTACAGCAAGCGGCGGCCGTTGGCTACGCATTCCCGGATTCGTACTACCAAAAACTCTCCGACGATTACAAGGCGCGTCGCGAGTTCTTGGCGGGCCCGCTCCGCGACGCGGGGTTCCGTTTTACAAATCCCAATGGCGCGTATTACTTCTTCGCCGATTTCTCAGCGTTGAGTTCGCAGGACGACGTGACCTTCGCCAAGTGGATGACGAAGGAAGTCGGCGTGGCAACGGTCCCCGGGTCGAGCTTCTATCGCCCCGGCGCGCCGGAGGGCAAGCGTTTTGTGCGGTTCGCGTTCTGCAAGAAGCGTGAAACGCTGGAAGCGGCCGTTGAACGGTTGGCGAAGCTTAAGTCGTTGTTGTAGCCCGATCGCGCGCGGTCGGCGGCGAGAACGACAGGTCAAACGCCAGCCACAGCGTCTTCGTAAACGGATAGGTCGTCAGCGGCGCCACGATAATGGCGACCACTGCGATGTACTGCAGCGCATCCCACGTCACGGCGGGCCAGGTCGCATAGACGATCGATCCCACGAGCGTGGCGAACAGCACTTCGGCAATGATCAGATTGATCAGGTACGCGCCGATGAAAAAATCGCGAGAGCCACGATCCAACAGCAGCTGACAGTGCGGACACGCCGGCCGCATCGTGAACCAAGACGAAAAAATCCCGCGTCCGCCGCAGTCAGGGCATCGCAGGCGTAGTCCTCGTAGGAGGCGAGCGGAAATCGTGGGCTTTTGGTCTGTCATTCCTCAATATACTTCGCACATCGTGTCACGCCCCATCGTAACCGTTACGCGCCGACTTCCGGAATCGGTTGAAACGCGCCTGCATCAACTGTTTGACGCGCGCACCAACCGCGACGATCTCCCGCTCGGTGTCACGGGGCTCGCCGCCGCGTTAGCGGAATCAGACGCGCTCCTCTCCACCCTCGGCGATCCGCTCAACGCGGCCGTGCTCGGCGCGCGGCCGCGCCGCGCTCGCATCATTGCCCAGTTTGGCGTGGGCTATGACAACATCGACGTCGCCGCGGCCACCCGTGCAGGACTCGTCGTCACCAACACACCAGGCGTGCTCACCAACGACACCGCCGATCTCGCGATCATGCTCCTCCTGAGCGCCGCACGACGCGCCTCAGAGGGAGAACGAGAGCTTCGCCGGGGCGAATGGACGGGATGGCGACCCACGCACAACCTTGGCACACGCGTCACGGGTAAACGGCTTGGGATTGTGGGGTTCGGCCGCATTGGCCGAGCCGTGGCGGACCGCGCACGTCTTGGCTTTCAAATGCAGGTGCAGGCGTTCAGTCGGTCGCTCACCGATGAGGCGGCGCGAGATGCCGGCGTGACGCGCGCCGCCAGCCTCGACGCACTACTCGCCAGCTCCGACTTCGTCAGTATTCACGTACCATCCACCTCCGCCACCCGCCAACTGTTTGGCGCCACCCTGCTGTCGCACATGCTTCCGCACGCGGTGTTGGTGAACACCGCCCGCGGCGACGTTGTGGATGAACGGGCCCTGGCCGACGCGCTGCGGAACGGACGCCTCGCGGCGGCCGGACTCGATGTGTTTGAGCGGGAACCGTCGGTCAGTTCCGGCTTGCTCGACCTGCCCAACGCCGTACTCCTGCCGCACATCGGCAGCGCCACGGTCGAAGCCCGTACCGCGATGGGGCACCTCGCGGTGGACAATCTCGAGGCATTCTTCGAGGGAAAGGTAGTGCCAAATCCTGTGGCGTAGCGGTGGTGCGGTGCGGCGAGAATATCGTCGGCTTCCTTGAACCACCCTGAGCCACTTCCTAACTTTGCTGTACTCACCCGATTCCGAGAGCGACACACCGTGACTCAATACAAGTACGCAACCGTGCCGCAGGGCGGCGAACGCATTCAGGCCTCCGGCGGTGTCTTTACTGTGCCGGACCAACCGATCATCCCGTTCATCGAAGGCGACGGCACCGGTCCAGATATCTGGAAGGCGTCCGTTCGCGTGTTCGATGCCGCCGTCGCCATTGCCTACGGCGGCAAGCGCAAGATCCATTGGATGGAAGTGCTCGCCGGCGAAAAGGCGTTTAACGCCACCAAAGAATGGATGCCCGCAGAGACGCTCGAAGCGATTCGCGAGTTCAAGATCGCCATCAAGGGGCCGCTCACCACACCAGTTGGCGGCGGCATTCGTTCGCTCAACGTGGCGCTGCGTCAGGAACTCGACCTCTACGCCTGCATTCGCCCCGTGCGTTACTTCCAGGGCGTGGGCGCGCCCATGAAGCATCCGGAAAAACTCAACATCATCATCTTCCGTGAGAACGTCGAAGACGTCTACTCCGGCATTGAGTTCAAAGCGGGAACGCCCGAAGCTGAAAAGCTTCGCGCCTTCCTGAAGACCGAGTTCAACAAGGATGTGCGAGAGGGCTCGGCCATCGGGATCAAGCCGATGTCTCCGTTCGGCTCCAAGCGCCTCGTGAAGATGGCGCTCGAGTACGCCCTCAAGCGCGGCTGCAAGTCCGTCACGCTGATGCACAAGGGCAATATCATGAAGTTCACCGAAGGTGGCTTCAAAGACTGGGGCTACGAAATCGCACGCGAACAGTTCGCGTCGACCGTCGTGGCCGAGGCCGATCTCGGCAAGGCTGGCAACGGCGCACGCGCCGACGCCGTGGTCCTCAAGGATCGCATTGCCGATTCGATGTTCCAGCAGCTCTTGCTGCGCCCCGAAGATTACGAAGTGATTGCCACGCCAAACCTCAACGGCGATTACGTCTCCGATGCGGCCGCTGCACAGGTGGGTGGGCTCGGCATCGCCCCCGGCGGCAACGTCGGTGATAACGCCGCGGTGTTTGAAGCGACGCACGGGACGGCACCGAAGTACGCTGGGCTCGACAAGATCAACCCGGGCAGCGTGATCCTCTCGGGCGTGATGATGCTCGAGCACATGGGATGGCAGGAAGCCGCCGATCTCATCGTGCGTGGCATGGAGCACGCGATTGCCGCCAAGACCGTCACGTACGACTTGGCGCGTCAGATGCCAGGTTCCACCGAAGTGTCCACCTCGGCGTTTGGCGACGCCATCATCACCGGCATGAAGAAGTAATCCTATGACTCTCGTCCTGTCGTCCCACGCCGGTGATCCGGCGCAGTTGGCTACGCCGCTACTCGCACTCGCGTTGTCGTCTGACGCAAAGTTTCCTCGGGCGCTGGCCGCGTTGGATGCCGCGTCCGGCGGTGGCATTGGGCGCGCCATCAAGCAGCGTGACTTCAAGGGAAACCGCGACGAGAGCTTACTCCTGTTCACCACCGGCCGCGGGCCGCAACGTGTTCTGCTGATTGGCATGGGCGCGTTGCCCGCGGCGGGCGCCGTCACGCGAGCGGCGTCCATTGCGGGGCGCCGTGCCAACGGGATGGGCGTGGGCAAGATGGCGTTCTGGGCCGACGGACTCGATGCTCGCGGAGTTGAAAATGCCGCCGTCGGCATCAGTCTCGGTGCGTGGGAGTTTACCGAACTCAAGAGCGCGCCCGCGAGTGGCGAAAAAACAACGCCACTCAGCGCGGCCGTTATTTGCGTGGGGAAGATCGCCGGCGCGGCCGTTGCGCTGGCCAACGGCCGCGCCGTGGCCGAAGGACAACGCATCGCCCGTCGCCTCGCGATGTTGCCGGGCAATATCTGCACGCCGAGCTACATCGCCCAAGCCGCGCGTGACATTGCCAAGCGACACAAGCTCGGCTGTAGCGTGTATGGCCGTGCCGATCTCAAAAAGTTTGGGATGGGGTCGTTTCTCGCGGTGGCGCAAGGCACGCCGCAGGATCCGAAGCTGATTGTGCTCGAGTACCGCGGTGGTGCAAAGGGCGCACCGCCGGTCGCGCTGGTGGGCAAGGGACTCTGCTTTGATTCAGGCGGCATCAGCATCAAGCCGGCCGATCGTATGGAATGGATGAAGTTCGACATGAGCGGCGCCGCCGGCGTCCTCGGCGCGATGGAAGCCATCGCGCGCATGAAGCTCAAAATCAATGTCGTTGGGCTGGTGGGCAGCACCACCAACATGCCGAGCGGTACGTCGATGAATCCCGGCGACGTGGTGACGGCGAGCAATGGCAAGACGATCGAGATTATCAACACGGACGCCGAAGGCCGCCTCGTGCTCGCGGACGTGCTCGTGTACGCCGCGCGCTTCAAGCCGCAGGCGGTGATTGATGCCGCGACGCTCACCGGCGCCGTCGTCGTGGCACTGGGGAACACGGCCGTCGGCGTCCTCGGCAACGACCAAGCACTCGTGGACGAAGTGCTGGCAGCCGGGCGCCTCGGCGGAGAGCCGGGATGGCAACTCCCGCTCTGGCCGGAGTATAAGGAGCAGATCAAGTCCGATGTCGCCGACATGAAGAACATCGGATCGCGCGGTGCTGGGACCATTACGGCCGCGCATTTTCTCGCCGAGTTCACGCAAGGGTACCAGTGGGTGCATCTCGATATCGCCGGTACGGCGTACACGGAGGCGGATCTCGTCGCCATTCCGCGCGGCCCAACAGGAACGCCGGTGCGGACGTTCGTCGAGTTCGTCCGGGGGAGGGCTCGCTGAGCCCCATCGCGCGAGCGCTACTCGCTGGTGCGCTCGCGCCCCTGCTGGCCCTTTTCCCCCATACCGTTTTGGGGCAGAAGGGCCCGCCGCCGCGTCCCCGCGCGGACTCAACGAAAGACGCCCCGGTCAAGCCGCGTGCGATTCCAGACTCCGCTCTCGCACTGAGCGTGGATTCGGCCGGAACCGACAGCGCGCTCACCAAGATTCCGCCGCGGGACACCGTCAAAACGGCGATCGTCTCGAGCTATGCACCAAACAATACAGAGATCGGCGGTCGCGACTATCACTGGACCCGCGACGAGTTGTTCGCCTCGGGAGCCGTGACCCTCGGGGATTTGCTCGCGCAGGTGCCAGGCGTCACGGGCTATCAAACCGGATTTATGGCGGCGCCGCAGGTGGTCACGTGGTACGGCAATGCGGGATCGGTGCGCGTGTTCGTCGACGGCGTCGCCTACGTGTCGCTCAATCCGCGGAATGGCGGCGTGCCCGATTTTGCGGTGATTCCACTCTGGACGCTCGAAGACATTCGCATTGAACGTTCCGCAGGCGAAGTGCGCGCCTATTTACGTACTTGGCGCGTGGATCGTACCACGCCATCCACGCGCGTGGATGTCATCACCGGCAGTGAAAATCTCAATCTGTATCGCGGGTTCTTCGGCAAGCGCTTCGATAACGGCTTGGCGGTGCAACTCGCCGGCCAACAGCTCAGCACCATCTCGCGCACCGGCCTCGATGGCGACGCCCTTGGCGGTTTTGCGCGCATCGGCTGGGCCCGCGGAGAGTGGAGCGTCGATGGCACGTACCAAACGCAAGGGCTGAATCGCAACACGGGACAACGCTACACTCGTCCCTCGTCGCTCGTGCCGCTACAGCCCAAAGCCATGCCGGCGTATTCTGGCTCCGACGGCATCGGATATCTTCGCATCGGCTGGCGTGATCCCGCGCGCGACGTCGCCTGGGTGCAACTGATCGCAGCCACGCTCGCGTCCGTGGAGGCGCACGGCAAGAGCACCTCGACCATTTCCGTGACCGACACCGTCGACACGGCCTCGTCGCGCTCGCAGTACACGCTCTCGGCCGGCACCAACTGGCGCGGTATCCGCCTTGTGGCGATCAATCGCTTCGAGCGGATGTATGGGGCGCCGATCATGACCAAGACTGGCGTCGGCGAGAGCGCCGTGACCAAGTCGCGTCGCACCATGAAGTCGTTCTTTGCACCCGGCGTGCGACTCGAATACGAGTACAAGTTCGCGACACTCGGGGCCGTGTTCGACCGATCGTCCGACTCCACCGATCACCAGGATGTATTTCTTCGAGCCGCGCCGTTCTCGTGGCTCCAGTTTGGTGGCGCCTGGAGTAATGTCGCGCCGACCGACAAAAACGACCCGCGAAAGAGCTACGTCACCACGCGATACGAAGCCGCCCTCAAGTTCCGCGACCGCTGGATCACGGTTGGTAGTATCCAGCGTGGTCTCATGACGCTGGCAGCCCCCATTGAGCTCGACTCCGCGCTCCACCCGATGCTCGACGACAAGGTTGCCGGGCTGACCGCGTCGGTCCACGGCCCCCTATTTGGCGGCTGGGGGATCGATTTTGACGCCATCAAGTGGAAGACCACCAGCGGCTGGCGTCCTCAAAACGAGGCGCGGACGACGATCAAGTTTGCCTCAGGCTTTCCCAAGCGCTTCACGCGGAACGAGTTCCACCTGCTCGTCTCGGCTACCCACGAGCTGCGATCCGCCTCGTTCGTGCCATCCGGTAAGCTGTTGATAGGGCAGAGCTTAGCATCGTACAGCATCTTCTCAACGCTGCTCGAAATCCGGATTGGCGACGCCACCATCTCGTGGCAGTACCGTAACGCGGTCGGAACCCCATACGAGCAGTATCCGGGCTACACCATGCCGCGCCTCACGAACATCTACGGCGTGCGGTGGAACTTCTGGAACTGAGCAGGCGCTCATAGGGCGTGCGAGCCCGTCCGGCGTTTACAAAGGCGTTGTCGGACAGTAACTTAGTAGGCTTGCTATGATACGTTCGATGACTGGTTTCGGCGCTGCTGAAGGCCTCGTGGGCACCACCCGCGTGGCGGTTGAGTTGCGTTCGGTCAATCACCGGTTCTTCAATCCGAGCCTCAAGCTCTCTTCGGACCTCTCCAAGTGGGAGCCGGAAGTGCGGGAGGCGCTCCGCAAACGCATTAGTCGTGGGCATGTCACGTTGACCGCTCGCACGGTACGCGATGCGGTGGACGTGGCGTCGATCAACGAGACGCGTTTTGCCGAGTATGCGGCTCGCTTGAAGGAGCTGCGTGACCGGCACGGCTTGGGCGGTGAAGTGGACGTTGCGACGGTGCTCCGTATGCCCGACGTGATCCACGGCGCCACCGAAGAGCAGGACGGTACGGTTGAAGAGTTGTTGCTCATTGTGGAAGGTGCCATCGCGGCGCTGGGACGGATGCGCGAAGCCGAAGGTGCACGACTCGCCGAGGTGTTGCGTGAACGCATTGCCGTCATTGAAGACGCGGTGGGACGCATTGCGGTTCGGGCACCGGAGCGGGTGGTTGCGCAGCGCGATCGCCTGCGGGAAAATGTGAAGGTGTTGGCCGAAGGGATTGCGGTCGATGAGCAGCGACTGGCGCAGGAGATTGCGATTCTAGCCGATCGCTTGGACGTTGGGGAAGAGTTGGACCGCTTTGCATCGCACATTACCGCATTCCGTGACGCACTCGCCGTGAAGGACGGCGACGCCATCGGCAAGCGGCTCGGCTTCCTGTTGCAAGAGTTGCTACGCGAAGCCAATACGACAGGCAGTAAGGCCAACGACGCGACCATTCAAAAGGACGTGTTGCTGGTGAAGGAAGAATTGGAACGGATTCGTGAACAGGTGGAGAACCTCGAGTGAATCCATTCCCGGTGGTGCTGTCGGCGCCGAGTGGGGGTGGCAAGACCACCGTCACGCATCGCTTGATGGCGCAGCGCAAGGATTTGGGGTATTCGATTTCGTGCACCACGCGGACGCCGCGGGTGGGCGAGGTCAACGGAACGGATTACCACTTTCTCGCGGAGCCGGAATTCTTGGCGCGTCGGGAACGGGGTGAGTTTGCAGAAACGGCTATAGTACACGGGCGGTGGTACGGCACACTCAAGTCCGCCGTGCAAGTAGTGTTGGACAGTGGCAAGCACGTCATGATGGACATCGACGTGCAGGGAGCGGCGCAGTTCGCGGTGGCCTATCCTGGTGCGGTGCTCGTTTTTGTGCTGCCGCCGTCCGTCGAGGTGCTGGTGGAACGCCTGATGGCGAGGCAGACCGAAAGTCGTGCCGCGCTGCGCACGCGGTTGCAAAGTGCGCGGGCGGAGTTGAAGGAAGTCGATCGGTACCACTACGTCGTGGTCAACGATCAACTGGACGCGGCGGTGGAGCGGGTGAAGGCCATCATCGACGCTGAGGAAGTGAAGCGCGAGCGGGTCCGTTCGCTCGACGCGCAGGTGGCTGGGCTGATTACCCGGCTGGATACGGAGCTTGAGGGTTTTGCGCAGGACTGATTACCCGTCGTCACCGAGGAAGCATCGATGCGAGTATTTACACCCCAGGAAGTGATCACCCACGCGGCCAACAAGTACCTCGCGGTACTGGTGGCCTCGAAGTACGCCCGCGTGCTCAACGAGTTCCCGCGCGATCGCTCCAAGAGCGGTGAGAAGAAGCTCACGACGCGTTCGCTCGAAGAGTTGTCGACTGGCGACATCGAGTATCGTGTGGTTCCGCGGCGTCGCGCCGCGGAATAACGCGACCTCCGCCGCGCGCGAACCGTGCGCCCCGTACAGGGCCGGCGGATCCTCCTCGGGGTAACCGGAGGGATCGCAAGCTATAAAACGGCGTGGCTAGCGCGGCTGTTCGCGCAGGGCGGCGCGGAAGTTGACGTAGTGCTCACGCGTTCGGCGCGGGAGTTCATCGGCGCCGTCACGTTCGAGGCGCTCACGGGGCGCCCGGTGCACACCGAACTCGTGGCCGAAGGGCACGCCCTCGATCACATCACGCTGGCTCGCGGCGCCAATCTCATTGTGGTGGCGCCGGCGACTGCCGACTTCCTCTCGCGCGCGGCGTCGGGTCGGGCGGATGATCTCCTCTCCGCCTGTCTGCTCGCCGCCGATGCGCCAGTCTTGCTGGTACCGGCGATGAACGATCGCATGTGGGCGCATAAGCAAACCGTCGCCAACGTCGAACATCTGCGCTCGCTCGGCTACCATGTGCTCGCGCCCGACGCGGGTCCCTTGGCATCACCGCAAGAAGGCGCGGGCCCAGGGCGTATGCCGGAACCCACAACGATTTTCGCACACGCCGCGCGCTTACTTGAGCCGCGTAGTGCGCTGGCCGGTAAACACGTCGTGGTCACCGCAGGCCCAACGCGCGAAGCGATTGACCCGGTGCGCTACCTCTCGAATCACAGCAGCGGTCGCATGGGTGTCGCGATCGCGGAGAGCGCGTGGCGCCGCGGCGCCGACGTCACGCTGATCGCTGGCCCGCTCGCCGTGCCGCTGCCCGACGGTGTGCACACCGTCGCGGTAGAAACCACGGAACAGATGGCCGCGGCGGTGCGCAGCGCACTCGCGTCAGCCGATGTGCTGGTGATGGCGGCGGCTCCGGCGGATTTCCGCCCGTCGCAGCTGTCCGATTCCAAGATCAAGAAGGGCGCGCGGCCCGAGGCCATCGCGCTCGAGAACACCTCCGACATCTTGGCCACCACCCGGGACGCGCGCCGCCCTGGCACGATCGTTGTGGGTTTTGCCCTCGAAACCGACGACGTGCTTGTGCACGCCGCCAAGAAGCTCGAGGCCAAGGATCTCGATTTCATTGTCGTGAATGACGCACGCGAGATCGGCGCTGGTTTTGGGAGCGAAACGAATCGGGTCACCATTCTGGCACGCGGCGCGCAACCCGACGCCCTCCCGCTCCTCTTGAAGACTGAGGTGGCTGACGCCATTCTCGATCGCGTTGAGGGAGTGATGCGTGGACGGTAGGGAAATCCTCCGGCGGTATTTGGAACAGCGGCGCGAGCTCGGTGAATCGGAGTTCGTGCTCGACAATATGTCCGTTGACGAGGCCCTCAAAGCGCTTGGGGTCTCCGCCGCACCGCCGAGTGGTCCAGTCGTCGCACGCCGCGATGCGGGGCCGTCGGCATCCACGCCGCTGAACGCACCCACCGAGCCGAGCGCGCCCAACGCCGCGCGCCAAGCCGCAGAACAGGCGGCCAGCAGCGGTGATTGGCGCGAGGCACTGATTGCCGTGGGCGCGCCGAAGCCTGAGAGCGCTCCGGTCAAGAAAGACGTCGTCGCGGTGAGCTCGACGGCTGCGACGTCTCATCCGGCGGGCCCCGTGCGTCATGATGCCGACGACGCCCCGCCCGACGCTCAGCCCCCGCGTGAGAAGATTCCCAGACTCGAAATGCCGAGCCCCGTCGCCGGTGCACTGGGACACGGGATGGGCGTGCCAGGCATCGTGGTTGGGTCACCGATGCGTGACTTGTTGCCGGGCCCGCTGGCTCATCTGGAAACGCTCGACGCCATTGCCGCGGCGGCGGCCAAGTGCACGGCATGCGAGCTGTATGCCGGTGCCAAAAATGCGGTGCCGGGCGAGGGAAGCCCTTCGGCGCGATTCGTTTGCGTGGGAGAAGCCCCCGGTGCCACCGAGGACGAACTGGGTCGTCCATTTGTGGGTGCCAGCGGTCAACTGCTCACCAAGATTCTGGACGCCGTAAAATTGGCACGCGAGGACGTCTTCATTTGCAACGTCCTCAAGCACCGCCCGCCAGGGAATCGGAATCCCACGCTCGACGAGATCAAGGCCTGTAGCCCGTTTCTCCTCCGGCAGCTCGAAATCCTGCAACCCCGTGTCATTTTGGCGCTTGGGACCTTCGCGGCGCAGACCTTACTGCAGACCTCGACCCCAATCGGTAAGTTACGGGGTCAGGTGCACCACTATTTCGGGGTGCCACTCATCGTTACTTACCATCCCGCGGCGCTTCTTCGGAACCCGTCGTGGAAGCGTCCCACGTGGGAAGATGTCCAGCTCGCACGCCGAATTTTCGATAACGCCGCCCGCGACGCGTGACGGCACGTTCCGTGACCGGCGTCCTCCGTATTCTGAGGACGCCGAGATGGCTGTGCTCGGCGCCATGCTCCTGGATGCCGAGGCCATCACCCGTGCCGTTGAGATCATCGACGAATCGATGTTCTATAGCGAGCGCCACCGCCGCGTCTTTCGCGCGATGCTCGCGATTCACCAGACGGGCGCGGTGCTCGATCCACTGCTGCTCACCGAACAGCTCGACCGGGGTGGCGAACTCGCCGCGGCGGGCGGAAAGGAATATGTCAGCGAGCTGCTGTACGTAGTCCCCACAGCGGCCAACGTCGAGTACCACCTCAAGATTGTCAAGGAAAAAGCGCTTCGCCGTAGACTGATTGAGGTGGCGCAGGGGCTCGTCGTAGAGGCGCATGAATCAGCGGCAGATGCCACCGAACTCATTGACCTCGCCGAGCATCGCATCTTCCAGGTGAGTCAACAGCGCGGGTCCGATGGCTTTACGCGCATCAAGGATCTGCTCTGGCCGGCCATGGAGCGCATTGAATCGCTCCGCGAAGGCGGTCCGCTCACCGGCGTGCCGAGCGGATTCCGCGATCTCGACCAGCTGACGCTGGGCTTCCAGCCGTCCGATTTGATCATCATTGCCGCGCGCCCCTCGATGGGCAAAACGGCGTTCGTGCTGAACATCGCGCAATACGCCGCTGTCGAAAGCAATATTGCGACTGCAGTGTTTTCGCTGGAAATGAGTAAAGAGTCTCTCGTGCAACGTATGCTCGCCTCCGAGGGATTCATCGACGCCCAGCGCCTGCGCTCGGGCAAGCTCACCAGCCAGGATCATTCCAACCTGGCCAAGGCCGCTGCCTTGCTGTCGCAGGCGCCTATTTGGATTGACGACACACCCGGCCTGACGCTGCTCGAGATTCGGTCGCGGGCGCGACGCCTCAAGTCCACGGCCGATATCAAAATGGTCATCGTCGATTACTTGCAGTTGCTCTCTGGGCCGCCGGGCGTCGAAAGCCGTCAGCAGGAAATCTCACAGATTTCGCGCTCGCTGAAGATTCTGGCCAAGGAACTGAACATCCCCGTGATTGCGCTGTCGCAGCTCTCGCGTGGTCCGGAGCAGCGTACCGGCGACAGCAAGCGTCCGCAGCTCTCGGACTTGCGCGAGTCCGGCGCCATTGAGCAAGACGCCGATCTCGTGATGGCGATCTATCGGCAGGAAATGTACGACCGCCCAGTGGATGAGTCGGGCAATGTCGTGAAGACGCCCGACGGCACGCCGATCGAAGGGCTCGCTGAGATCATTCTGCTGAAGCAGCGTAACGGACCGACCGGCCACATCCGCCTTTCGTTCCGGAAACAGTTCACGCGCTTCGAGAATTTCACGGCCCGTCAACAGGGCTGAGTATGGCCGCACGCGCGAAGACCGTGTACCGCTGCACCGAATGCGGTGCCGACTCGCCAAAATGGGCGGGGAAGTGCGATGCGTGCGGCGAGTGGAATACGCTGCACGAAGAGATCGTTGCGTCGCGCAGTGTCGAAGGGGGCGCCGCGCGCCGGAAAGCGGGCGTCACGTCACTCGGCAGCGGCGGCACCGTGGTGGCAACACCGCGATTGGCCGAGGTGGTGGGCGCCGAGAGTAATCGCCTCACCACGGGCCTCGCGGAATTTGACTTCGTACTCGGCGGCGGCATTGTGCCGGGTTCGATGGTCCTCGTCGGTGGCGAACCCGGCATCGGCAAGAGCACCATTCTCCTGCAAGTCGCTGCGCAGCTCGAAACGCTTGGTGTGCGCACGCTGTATGTGAGCGGCGAAGAGTCGCCGCTGCAGGTCAAACTGCGTGCCGACCGTTTGGGCACGGGAGCGCTCGACGTCTCGTTGCTCGGCGAAACCTTACTGGAAACGATCCTTGCGACCGCCGCCGAACGGACGCCAACGGTGATGGTGGTGGATTCTATTCAGACCGTGTTCACCGGCGATCTCGAGGGAGCGCCAGGAAATGTGGGGCAGGTGCGTGAGTGCGCCGCACGTCTGATGCGCTTCGCGAAGGAGAGCGGCACCGCCGTGATTGTGGTGGGACACGTCACCAAGGGTGGTGGCATCGCCGGCCCGAAGACGCTCGAACACATTGTGGACACCGTGTTGTATTTCGAGGGAGAAGGATCGCTCGATCATCGGGTGTTGCGCGCCACCAAGAATCGGTTCGGTTCGGTGGATGAAATCGGTGTGTTCCGTATGACGGAACGCGGTTTGATACCGGTCGACAACCCCTCGGCGCTCTTTCTCGGCGACCGCGAGGGGCATCACGCGTCGGGCAGTGCCGTGACCGCCACGCTCGAAGGCAGTCGTCCGATGCTGCTTGAGGTTCAGGCGCTCGCGGCGAAGGCGGGCTTTGGCACGCCGCAACGTGTGGCCACTGGCTTTGACGGACGCCGTCTCGCGCTCTTGTTGGCCGTACTCGACAAGCGCGCGGGGTTGTCCTTTGCGCAACTCGACGTGTTTCTGAACATTGTTGGTGGCGTGCGCGTGCAGGAACCGGCGGCTGATTTGGCCGTGGCGGCGGCACTCGCCTCGAGTGTCTACGACAAAGCGTTGCCCCAAGACGCGGTGTTCATTGGTGAGGTCGGACTCGGCGGTGAGATTCGAGCCGTGGGGCAGGTAGAACGCCGCATTGCGGAGGCCGAAAAAATGGGAATGGCGGTCGCCTATGTTGGGGAACGTTCTGTGCCGAAGCGTGCGCCCCGCAGTATTCGTGTGGTCGGCGTCAAGGATTTGACCGCGCTCTTCCGGCAGCTGTTCACATGACGCGCGACGTCGGTGTGGTCATCGTGGCGGCGGGCGCGAGTACGCGCACGCAGGGCGAGGCCGGCGGCGAGCTCAAGCAGTTTCGCTGGGTGGCGGGAAAGCCGATGCTGCTCCATTCACTGCAGGCGTTTCAGGCGCGCGCGGATGTGGCCATGGTCGTCGTCGTATTGCCGCAGCGCTACCTCGGCGATCCGCCGCCCTGGCTCTTTCAGTGCGACACCGATCGTTTGCTCGTCGCTCCCGGCGGGCGGCATCGCGGTGAAAGTGTGTACAATGGCCTCGCCGATATCCCCGCCGAATGTTCCGTGGTGCTCATCCACGATGCCGCGCGCCCATTTCCTACGCCGGAGATGATAGACGGCGTGGTCGCTGAGGTGCGCCTCGGACACGGCGCAATCGCCGCGCTGCCCGTGGTGGACACGCTCAAGGAAGTGGATAGCACCGGACGCATCGTCCGCACCGTCGAACGCGAGGGGCTCTGGCGCGCGCAAACGCCGCAGGGGTTTCCGCGCGAGGCGATTATGCGCGCTCACTACACGGCGCACGACGGTGGCATAGCCGCTACGGACGACGCCGGCCTGTTTGAAAGACTCGGGCTCCCCGTGGTTGTAGTGCGCGGAAGCGAACGCGCAATGAAAGTCACGGACGCGGCCGATTTTCTGAGGGCGGAGGCGCTGCTTCCGCTCCCCGATTGAACAGCGAACCCAAAGCGATTCCGTTTTGGTCGGAACCAGAGATCGCGTCATCGATCTCTGGCACCTTGTTGCATCTCGAGCAGCACGGCGTGTTGGCGTATCCCACAGAGACCGTCTACGGTTTTGGCGGGGCGATCGATTCCGCCTCGGTGTCGACCCTCGTGGCACTCAAGCGTCGCCCAGAAACGAAGCCGTTTCTGCTGCTCATCTCCGACAGCTCGATGATTGATCGGTTGGGGCTTCAGCTTTCCAACGCCGCATCAATGCTCGCCGCCCGTTTCTGGCCGGGGCCGTTGACGCTGGTGTTGGCTGGCGGAGAGCGTCGCGTCGCTGCGCGGCTACGTGGTCCAGAGGGTGGTATCGCCGTGCGCTGGACGCCACACCCGGGATTACAGCGCCTCATCTCCGCGATGGGTGATCCGCTGACCAGCACGAGTGCGAACCTGCCCGGTACGCCGCCCGCCATGAATGCCGCCACCGTGGTGCGGGATTGGTCGCAATCCATTTCGCGCGGCACGTTGCGCGTGTTGGACGGCGGCACGCTCACGGCGTCCGCACCGTCAACGGTGGTGGACTGCACCGGCCGTTCGCCGCGCGTGATTCGCCCCGGCGCTATTTCGGCCGAAGCGCTCCGAGCGGCGGTACCAAGTTTGGTGGGTGACCGATGACCGCGGTGCTCTTTGTATGCACCGGGAACACCTGTCGGAGCGCGCTCGCCGAGGCTCTCGCCGCGAACGCCATCACGTCGCGCGCGCTCTCGGGCGTCACCGTCTCCAGTGCTGGCACCAGTGCGTGGGATGGCGCGCCCGCCTCCGACGGAGCCTTACTCGTTGGTATGGAACGGAAGCTTGACCTCAGCGCGCATCGCGCACGGCAAATCAGCCCCGACGCCGTCGAGCATGCGTCCCTCATTCTCGCCATGGGGCCGCATCATCTGGAGCGGGTGCATGCATTGGGGGGGAGCGGCAAATCACATTTGCTCGTGGATTTTGCTGAAGGAACTCGCACGGGGCGCGGCATCATCGATCCATTTGGCGGCGGGCTCGATATCTACCGCGCGACGGCCGACGAGTTGGAGCGCCTGATTGGCCTTGTGCTCGATCGCATCGGCGGGCCATCGGAGGCGCGGTGAACGAACTGCCCGGCCGACTGACGTTGTTGGGGCATCCGGTGGAGCATTCGCTGTCGCCCGTTTTTCAGAATGCCGCGTTGCGCCATGCGGGAATCCCGTTGATGTACGAGGCGCTCGATGTCGCGCCATCGGACTTAGCGACCATCGCCGGTCTGATGCGCGACGTCAATGGCGCCGGCAATATCACCGTGCCGCACAAGGTCGCGTTCACCGCGCTGTGTAGCCGATGCTCGCCGGTGGCGCAGCGGGTGGGCGCGGTCAATACGTTTTGGACGGACGATGGCGAGCTCGTCGGCGACAACACGGACGTCGGGGGATTCGATGCGGCCGCGCGGGCCGCCTTTGGCGCGCCGCGTGCGGGACTGGTCGTCGCGGTGCTCGGCGCCGGGGGGGCGGCCGCGGCCGTGCTTGCCGCCGTGGAACGATGGGGCGATGCCACCGTTCGACTGCATGCCAGAGGGCACGACCGGGCGGCGTCACTGGCGAGCACCTTTGCTTCGTTCGCCGTTGCTGTTCCCACGATCGCCGACGCGGTTCGGGGCGCGCAGTTGGTGGTCAATGCCACTCCCGTGGGGTTACACGGCGACTCCCTCCCGCTGGATCTGGCCCTTTGCGATACGCGCCCCGACGTGTTCGACCTCTGCTACCGCCGCCAAGAGACGCCGCTGGTGATTGCGGCGCGCGCGCGCGGGCTGCGCGCCGTCGATGGCCTCGGCATGGTGGTAGAGCAGGGCGCGTTGGCCTTTGAGCGCTGGTTTGGTGTTCGCCCTGACCGGGATGTGATGTGGGACGCGGTGCGGCGCTAGTTCGCTCGACGATCGAACTGCTGCTCCCGCGCTCGTGCGCCGCATGTGGGGGCGCGGGGGCGAATGGTACCGACGACTTGATCTGTGGCGTGTGTTGGTCTCGCCTGCCGGCGCTCCAGCATCCCCAGTGCCCACGCTGCGGGCATCCCCAGCGCGGCGACGCCTGTGCCCTGTGCGCCGCGTTGCCACCCTTTGTGCGCGCCGTGCGCTCGGTGTGCTGGGTACCGCATCCGGTGGCGAGCGGCATTGTGGGATCGCTCAAGTACGATGGCTGGCAGGCGGTGGCGCGGGAGATGGCGGTGCGGATGGCCCGCTTACACTGGCCGGCCGATGTGGTGCGCGAACGAGCGGCGCTGGTGCCAGTGCCGCTCCACGCCACCCGCGAGCGTGAACGAGGATTCAATCAGGCCGCCGCACTCGCGCAGGGACTGCGTGAACACTGGCGTGTTCCGGCGTGGACCGATATCCTCACGCGCCATCGAACGACGGAAACGCAAACGCGGTTGACTCCCGCAGAGCGTTCCGCGAACGTTCACGGGGCGTTTCGCGTGCGTGATGGTGCACGACTGCATGGTCAGCACATAGTGCTCGTCGATGATGTCTTCACCACCGGAGCCACGCTCAACGCCTGCGCCAAAGCGCTGTTCGATAGCGGTGCGCGCATCCTCAGCTACGTGACTTTCGGTCGGGCCCACGCCGGCGCCGACCGCTGACTTCAGGAGCACTTCGCATGGCACTCAAGGTTGGCATCAACGGATTCGGTCGCATCGGCCGTCAGGTCTTGCGCGCCGCGAAAGAAACGGGCGCGCCGATCGACTTTGTGGCCGTCAACGATCTCACGGACACCAAGACGCTGGCGCACCTGTTCAAGTACGATTCCGTGCACGGCACCTTCGGCGGAACCGTGACTGCCGAGGACGATGCCATCGTCGTGAATGGCGACCGTATCAGGATCTTCAAGGAAAAGGATCCGGCCACGCTGCCATGGAAAGCGCTGGGCGTGGAGGTGGTCCTCGAGTGCACGGGACGCTTTACCAACGCGGAAGACGCGAAGAAGCATATTGCCGGCGGCGCCCGAAAGGTGATCATCTCCGCGCCCGCCAAAGGCGAGGACCTCACCATCGTGCTCGGCGTGAACCACGACAAATACGACAACGCCACGCATCACATTCTCTCGAATGCGTCGTGCACCACCAACTGTTTGGCGCCCATGGTCAAGGTGATCCGCGAGTCGTTCGGATTCAAGCACGCCTCGATGGTGACCATCCACTCCTACACCAACGACCAGAGCATTCTCGATCTCCCGCACAAAGATCTGCGTCGCGCCCGCGCGGCGGCGCTCTCGATCATTCCCACGACCACCGGCGCCGCGAAGGCCACCGCGCTCGTGATTCCAGAAGTGAAAGGCAAGATCGACGGGATTGCCATTCGCGTACCCACGCCCGACGTCTCGCTCACCGAACTCACCGTGGAAGTGGAACAGGGCACGACGATTGCCGAGGTCAACGCCGCGTTCCTCGCGGCGTCGCAGGGCGCACTCAAGGGCGTGTTGCAGTTCACCGACGTGGAGCTCGTCTCCACCGACTACATCGGGAATCCGCATTCGGTGATCGTCGATTCCAAGTGCACCAACGTGATTGACGGCACCATGGTGAAGGTGTCCGGATGGTACGACAACGAGTGGGGCTACGCCTCGCGCTGCGTCGATCTGCTGCAGTACGTTGGCGCGCGACTCTGAGCCGGCCGTGCAAAAGCGGACTATTCTCGACTTGACGCCCGCGGAACTGCGCGGGAAGCGCGCGCTCGTCCGCGTGGATTTTAATGTGCCGCTCGACAACGCCACGGTCACCGACGACACGCGCATTCGAGCGGCAGTTCCCACCATCGCGCGCCTGCGGAACGCTGGCGCCCGCGTGGTGCTCTGCTCGCACCTCGGCCGCCCCAAGGGAAAGCCTGAGGCCAAGTACTCGCTCGCACCGGTCGCCGTCCAGCTCGCGGCACTCCTCGGTGTGCCGGTGCAGTTCTGCGAGGAGACCGATACCGACGCCGCCGTGGCCGCGACGAAGGGACTCGACAACGGTGAGGTCCTCCTCCTCGAGAATACGCGCTTTCTCGCTGGGGAAGAGCGGAACGACGACGCGCTGTCCAAATCGCTCGCACGACTCGGCGATTTGTATGTCAATGATGCGTTTGGCGCCGCACACCGCGCGCACGCGTCCACGGCCGGCGTGACAAAGTTTCTCCGCCCGGCCGTCGCTGGATTGCTCATGCAGAAGGAGCTCGATTACCTGGGCGGCGCGCTCGAGAAACCGAAGCGACCGTTCATCGCCATCCTTGGCGGGTCCAAGATTTCGGGCAAGATCGACGTCATTGAGGCGCTGCTGCCGAAGGTCGACGGGATACTCATCGGCGGCGCGATGGCCTGCACGTTTTACAAGGCGATGGAGCTGGAAACCGGTACGTCGCTCGTGGAGGCCGATCGCGTAGAGATGGCGGCCGACCTTATTGAACGCGCGGGATTCCGTCTCACGCTCCCGCATGACGCCGTCGTCGCACCGGCCATTGCGCAAGGTGAGCAAGCGCACACCGTCAAACGCGACGCCATTCCGGCGCATGAAGCGATGCTCGACATTGGCGCCGACAGCGCCTTGTCGTTTGCCCGCGCGATTTCCGCTGCCAAAACCATTATTTGGAATGGCCCAATGGGTGTGTTCGAAACGCCACCCTTCAACGCGGGCACTCTCGCGATTGCGTCGGCCATGGCATTAGCCACGGCGAAGGGCGCCACCACGATTGTGGGTGGCGGTGATTCTGCTGCGGCCATTGAGGCCGCTGGCCTCGCATCGCAAGTCAGTCACGTGTCGACCGGCGGTGGCGCCTCGCTCGAGTTTCTCGAAGGCAAGGTGCTCCCTGGTGTGGCGGCTCTCGACGACAAGGCCGTTTGATGAAGCACCCCATCTTCGCCGGCAACTGGAAACTCAACCACGCGCCGGCTGACGCCGAGCAGTTCATGAAGGTGTTTCTGGCGCACTATCCGCGTCGGCAGGACCGCACCGTGCTGTTCTTTCCGCCGGCGCTCACGCTGCCGACCGTTGCGGCGCTCGTGAACGATCGGAGCGACCTCGCGGTGGGCGTGCAGAACATTCACTGGGAAGATCATGGCGCCTTCACGGGAGAAAACTCGGCGGCCATCGCGCACGGTGCGGGCGCGCGGTATGCGCTGATCGGCCACTCGGAGCGACGCCATGTCTTTGGCGAGACGGAAGAACAAACGGGGCTCAAAGTGGCGGCCGCATTGCGCGCTGGTCTGACATCGATCATTTGCGTTGGCGAAACACTGGAACAGCGGGAACGGGGCGACACCGTCCGGGTGGTCGTGCGCCAGTTGCGCGCGGCGGTCAGCCGGATTCAGCCCAGCCAGATTATCGGGTCGCTCTTGGCCTATGAGCCCGTCTGGGCCATTGGGACGGGGCGTACCGCCACCCCTGAGGACGCCGACGCCGTCCACACGGCGCTCCGAGCCGAGCTTGGGGCCCTCACTGGGGACCAAGGGCGGGCCGTGCCCATCCTCTACGGAGGGAGCGTCAACCGCATCAATGCGGCCTCGTTACTGGCGGTTCCGGATGTCGGGGGATTGCTCGTCGGCGGTGCAAGTCTGGAACCGGAAGGCTGGGCAACGCTTGCCCGCACTTGATCGCGCACGATAAGTCTGCTATTTTACAAGGCTTACCATCATTCGGCCCCATACGGATCTACGATGTTCACCAAGCTGCTAGTCGTCCTTCTTCTTATTGACGCCCTCGTCCTCGTGGCGGCCATCCTGCTGCAGAGCGGCAAGGGTGGCGGCATGGCGGCCAGTTTTGGCGGCGCGTCGTCCTCTTCCGACCAGTTCCTCGGCACCCGTCAGGCGGGCAACCTCCTGACCAAGGCGAGCTGGTGGTGCGGCGGCATCTTCATCGGCCTCTCGTTCATCCTGCAAATCAGCGCCTCGCGCGGCCGTACGCCGACGTCGGTGCTCGATAAGTCGTTTGCGGCTCCCAAGGCCGCCCCAGCAGCGCCCAAGACGGCTCCGGCCGGTGGCGCGGCTCCGGCGCCGACGGTTCCGCTCCAGGCGATTCCGAGCGCCGATGCGAAGCAGGACGCCAAGCCCGTGGCGCCCGCAGAGCCAACCAAGAAGCCCTGATCCAGCACTATTCGTGAGCACGCTTCACGCGACTCAAGGGTTCCTCCTCCTCGAGGATGGAACCCTTTTTCGTGGACATTTGAGTACCGCGGCCGGCGTGCCTGCCGCCGCGGAAGTCGTGTTCACAACCAATATGAGCGGCTATCAGGAGGTCTTTACCGACCCCTCGTTCCGCGGTCAGATCGTTGTGATGACCTCCCCAATGATCGGCAACTACGGCGTCAACGGTGAAGATCCCGAATCGACGCGGCCACAGGTCAGCGGTGTGATTGTGCGCGAGCTGAGTGGCGGCTTCTCCAACTGGCGTGCAGACGGTAGCCTGGGCGCGTATTTGCTGGACGCCAAGATTCCGATCCTCTTTGATGTCGACACGCGTCGGCTCACGCGTCATTTGCGGACTGTCGGGGTGTTGCGCGGTGTCATCGCGGCGGGCGCCGACGTCACGCCTGAGGCAAAGGCGGTGCTCGATGCGTGCCCCTCGATGGACGGTCTCGACCTCGCCTCGGTGGTCTCAACGCGCGAGCCCTATCACGTGGGCGATGCCAACGCCACACGCCACATCGTGGCATTTGACTACGGCATCAAGCAAAACATCCTGCGCCTGTTTGCTGAACGCGACTGCCGAGTGACGGTGGTGCCGTCGACGACGACGGCCGAGCAGGCACTGGCGATGAATCCCGACGGCATATTCCTCGCCAACGGCCCTGGCGACCCAGATGCGGTGGCGTATGCCCCCGCGGCCATCCGTTCCCTCGCCGACGCAAAGATTCCCATCTTCGGCATCTGCCTCGGCCACCAGCTTCTGGGGCTGACGTTTGGAGCCAAGACCTTCAAGCTCCCTTACGGTCACCGCGGCGGAAATCACCCGGTGAAGGACCTAGCCACGGGCAAGGTGCTGATCACCTCGCAGAACCACGGCTTTGCGGTCGAGGGGTCAGAGCAGGGGATCCCTGGCGCTCCAGATTTGCTAGTCACGCACGTGAATCTGAACGACGGCTCCATTGAGGGGCTGCGCCACAAGTCGTTGCCAATCTTCGCCGTACAGTTTCACCCAGAAGCCGCGCCCGGTCCACACGACGCGCGTCTCCTCTTTGACGAGTTTATGGCAGCGGTGCAGAAGGGCCGATAACTAGGGCGGAGTGGGGTCAAAAGTAGCCAAAACGGCCAAACGCTTGACACCAGATGAGGTAACGTCCTAGAATAGATACACTTACGGTGATTTTGCCGCCCGCCACGCCCGCGAGGATCGTGATGACAAAGGCTGACCTGGTTGAGCGCGTAACAGATTCTATCGCACAGACTTCCGGTCCTATGATCTCCAAAAAGGACTGCGCCCGTGTGGTGGACTCATTTCTCGACGCGATCAAGGATGCCCTGAAGGAACAGCAGAACATTGAGGTGCGCGGCTTTGGCACCTTCAAAATCCGGCAACGGAAGACGCGGATGGCTCGAAACCCTCGTACCGGCGCGCCGGTGGAGGTGTCCGCTCGGCCGGTACCGGTGTTCAAGCCGTCCAAGGAACTCCGAGCAATGGTTGCGGACATCGACATCTCGGAACTCACGGACGACTAAGTCGTTAGTATTGGTCGACGGGGCCCTGCGGGCAGTGACGCCCTCGGGGCCCGTCGCATTTCCACCTTTTGCCGGACCGGCTGCGCCGTGACCCTCGTGCTGTTGTTTGCCTCGTATGCTGACGCGCTCGGCGGGCCTTCCGTCGACGTGGAACTGATCGACGGCGCCACGGTCGCCGACGTCGTCCTCGCGGTACGAGCCCTGGCACCGGAGCGAGCACTGCTTCCAGCGCCGATGGTGGCGGTAAACCACGCGTACGCCGCGCCCAGTGATCGCGTATATGCGGGTGACGAGATTGCCATCATTCCGCCGGTGGCTGGCGGATGAGCACGCGTGTCGCGATCGTCGACGCGGCCATCGATCCGGCGGCGCTCCTCGCCGAAGTCGCGGCCACCGGTATTGGCGCCACGACCTTGTTCGTCGGTACCGTGCGTGATGTGAACGAGGGGCGCGTCGTGACCGGCATTGAGTATTCGGCGTACGTCCCAATGGCACAGGCCGAGTTGCAGCGAATTGTGAGTGAAGCGGTCGCGCTGTTTGCGTCGCCGGCCATCGTCGTGGTGCATCGCATTGGTGCGTTGGGACTGGGCGAGGCGAGCGTGGCTGCCGTCACGGCGCACGCGCATCGTGGTAGCGCGCTGGACGCCATGCGCTACGTGGTCGAGCAACTCAAGGCGCGTGTGCCGATTTGGAAGCGCGAGTTGTACGCGGATGGCACGCGCGAGTGGGTGAATGCCGCGAGCGCGCTGGCCGCCGCGGCACGGGGATCCACCGACGCACCGTCGCACACGGTGCCACCGCACACGAGCACGGCACATGCTTGATCAATACGGGCGCAGCATTGAGTACCTCCGAATTTCCGTCACCGATCGCTGCAACTTCCGGTGCGTCTACTGCATGCCGGAGCACGGCCTCGCCTGGTTGCCGAAGGCCGACATTCTGAGCTACGAAGAGATCGCCGAGGTGGCGCGGCAGTTAGCGCCATTGGGGCTCAAGCGACTTCGGATTACCGGTGGAGAGCCCACCATCCGTCCGGAACTCTCGCGACTCATTCGCCAGCTGAAGGCAATTCCGGGTATCGAGGATATTGCGCTCAGCACCAACGGGGTAAAGCTCGTGGAGATGGCGCCGGCGTTGCGTGAGGCGGGGCTCGACCGCGTGAACCTCTCCGCGGACAGTCTCCGCCCGGAGCGCATTGCGGCGATTGCTCGGCGCTCGATGCCGTTCAGTCCCGTGCTGTCCGCGAGTGCCGCACAGGCCGCTGGCCTCTCGCCGGTCAAGATTAATGTGGTCGTCATGCGCGGCATCAACGACGACGAGATTGAAGACTTTGCGCGACTCACAATCGAGCATCCGTTTCATGTGCGATTTATTGAGCTGATGCCGGTTGGGGAGATGGCCGACCTCACGTGGGAGCACGTCATTCCGAGCGAGGAGGTGCTACGGCGCGTCAGTGCGCTGGGCACGCTGTCGGCGGCGGACGGGCCCGCGCGGGGCAATGGGCCGGCGACCTACTACCGGCTCGCGGGCGCTGCGGGGTCGATCGGCGTGATCACGCCGATGAGCCACACCTACTGCGGCACCTGTAATCGCGTGCGGCTCACGGCCGATGGCCGACTGCGCACCTGTCTGTTCGGCGACCACGAAGTGAATCTGCGTGAGCCGCTCCGGGCGGGTACGGCATTGGCGCCGCTCTTTGCCCAAGCGCTGGCTGAGAAGCCCAAAGAACATCACCTCCTGCAAATGCAAGTCGGCGGCCTCAAGGCGCTGTCGCAGACCGGCGGTTAGGCAACGCCAGCCACGGGGTTCTCCTCGAAGCCACGCCTCTGCGGGTGTCGTACAGGCCGTGCGCTCGCTCCGTCGGGGAAACAACACCGCGTGCGTCAGGGACTTTCCCTCGTCGGTGAGCGTTGCCCGACTCCTCACGCACCAATAACTTTCGCTGGTTGGTTCCTCACACCACACACGAGCGAAACATGGTCAATAAAATCACGGTGGTCGGCGCAGGGAATGTTGGCGCCACGGCTGCCCAGCGCATCGCGGAAAAAGAACTGGCCCGCACGGTGGTCTTGGTGGACATTGCGGAAGGTATTCCGCAGGGCAAGGGACTTGATCAGTGGGAGTCCGCGCCCATCGAGGGATTTGACACGCGTGTCATCGGCACGAACGGCTACGATGAGACCGCCGGCTCCGATATCGTCGTGATCACGGCCGGCATCGCCCGCAAGCCGGGGATGAGCCGTGACGACTTACTCAACACCAACGCTGGCATCGTGAAGTCGGTGAGCGAGCAGGTGGCCAAGACGTCGCCCAACGCCATTCTGATCATCGTATCGAATCCGCTCGACGTGATGTGCTACGTCGCGAAGTCCGTGAGCGGATTCCCGCGCGAACGTGTGATCGGCATGGCTGGCGTGCTCGACTCCGCGCGCTACCGCTCGTTCCTCGCCGAAGCGCTCAACATCAGCGTGCACGATATCCAGGCGATGGTGCTCGGTGGCCACGGCGACACGATGGTGCCGCTCATCAGCTACACCACCGTCAGCGGCATTCCGATTCTGCAGCTCATGAAGAAGGAACAGCTCGATCCGATCGTCGACCGCGCCCGCAATGGCGGCGCCGAGATCGTGAAGTTCCTCAAGACGGGCAGCGCGTATTATGCGCCGAGCAGTGGTGCCGTGCAGATGGTGGAAGCGATCGTCAAGGATCAGAAGCGCATCCTGCCGTGCTCGGCCTGGTTGCAGGGCGAATACGGCATGAAGGACGTCTTCCTCGGCGTGCCGGTGAAGCTCGGCCGAAAGGGCATCGAGCAGATTCTTGAGATTGAGTTGACGGCCGACGAAAAGGCCGCGCTCGCCAAGAGCGCCGACGCGGTGCGTGAGCCGATGTCGGTGGTCAAGCTCTAATGGGCGCCCTCACGAAGTTCTGGGAGAGTTCGGTCGGGAAAAAGATCGTCATGGGGGCGACGGGAGTGATTCTCGTCGGATTCGTGATCGGACACATGGCCGGCAATCTCCAGTTCTTCATGGGGGCCGACCGTTACAACGCCTACGCGAAACTGCTCAAGCACGACATTATCGAAATCACGTGGATCGTGCGGCTTACGCTGTTCGTGAGCGTGATCCTGCACGTGATGGCGGCGTACCAGCTCACGATGCGCAATCGCGCCGCGCGCCCGGATGACTACGCCATGCGCGCGTCGCAAAGTTCGACGTATGCCTCAATGACGATGCGATGGGGTGGGGTCTATCTCGTGGCCTTCATCATCTATCACCTCGGGCATTTCACCACCGGCACCTTCCACCCCGCGTTCAGTGAAACGGGCACGTGGGGGAATGTGGTGATCGGCTTCAAGTCCATTCCCGTCGCCGGCTTTTATCTCGGAGCCATGGCCTTTTTGGCCATGCATCTCTATCACGGCGTCTGGGCGTGCATGCGCACGCTCGGTCTGGCCCGTCCCTCGGAGAATCCGCTGCATCGGCGCGCTGCGCTGGTCATTGCGATTGTCGTGGCGACGGGCTTCAGCCTCCTGCCGCTGAGCGTTGCGCTCGGCATTGTCCGCTGAGCGCGAGGATGACCATGAAACTCGATGCCAAGATTCCTGAGGGGCCAGTCGCCGAAAAATGGGACAAGCACCTCTTTGACATGAAGCTCGTCAATCCCGCCAATAAGCGGAAATTCCACGTGATCGTGGTGGGCTCAGGATTAGCCGGCGGAGCGGCAGCCGCCTCGATGAGTGAACTCGGCTACAACGTCAGCTGCTTCTGCTTTCAGGATTCGCCGCGTCGCGCCCATTCGATCGCCGCGCAGGGCGGCATCAACGCGGCCAAGAACTATCGGAACGACGGGGACTCTGTTCAGCGGTTGTTCTACGACACGGTGAAGGGCGGTGACTTCCGCGCCCGGGAAGCCAATGTGTATCGCCTCGCGCAGATCTCGGTGAACATCATCGATCAGTGCGTGGCGCAGGGCGTCCCGTTTGCGCGTGAGTACGGCGGTCTCCTCGCCAACCGCTCGTTCGGCGGCGCGCAGGTCAGCCGCACGTTCTATGCGCGCGGACAAACAGGCCAGCAGTTGTTGCTCGGCGCCTACCAGGCGCTCGAAAAGGAAATCGCCAAGGGCGGGGTGACGATGTACAACCGCCATGAGATGCTCGACCTCGTGGTCGTGGATGGCGTGGCGCGCGGCATCATCACGCGTGACTTGGTGAGCGGAAAGATCGAAGCGCACGTGGCCGACGCCGTGGTGCTCGGCACCGGCGGGTACGGTAACGTGTTCTTCCTCTCGACGAACGCGAAGGGGTGCAATGTCACGGCCAATTACCGTGCCTACAAAAAGGGTGCGGCCTTTGCGAACCCGTGCTACACGCAGATTCATCCGACGTGCATTCCGCAGAGCGGGGACCATCAGTCCAAGCTGACGTTGATGTCGGAGTCGTTGCGCAACGACGGCCGCGTGTGGGTGCCCAAGAACGCCGCCGATTGCAGCAAGACGCCACAGGACGTACCGGAAGATGCGCGCGATTATTACCTCGAGCGCAAATATCCGAGCTACGGCAATCTCTCGCCGCGCGATATTGCGAGTCGTGCCGCGAAGGAAGTGTGTGACGAAGGACGTGGCGTCGGCCCTGGTGGCCGCGGCGTCTATCTCGACTTTGGCGACAGCATCAAGCGA
>CANIWQ010000018.1 GCA_947471365.1 Gemmatimonadota bacterium
CGCCGATCCGAACCTGAACGAAGTGTTCGTGGACACGGCCGTGACGCTCCGCGCGTACAGCGCCCCGCGTAAGACGGTGACGTTGAACACGGGCATCGAAGTACTCGACCGTCGCCTGCGCTTCACGGCGTTGCTCGACTATCGCGGTGGCAACCAGTACTACAACAACACCGAGCGCATCCGCTGCGTGAGCCGTCAGAACTGCAACGGTCTCATGAATCCGGGCGCTTCGTTTGAGGAGCAGGCGATGGTCGTGGCGACACGCAACGATCCGTCGGCCACGCTCGACGGCTTCTACCAGCCGGGCGCCTTCCTCAAGCTCCGCGAAGTCTCGGCAGTGTACACGCTGCCCGACAAGCTCGCCCGCTCGATGCGGGCGCGGAGCGCCACGGTCATGCTCTCGGCGCGTAACGCGGCCAAGTGGACGAACTACCGCGGCGTGGATCCGGAAAATGACTACACGGCCACGGCTGGCGGTGACAACCCGTCGGACTTCCAGAGCTTCGGCGCTCCGACGTATTACATCCTTCGCTTCAACCTCGGCTTCTAAATGCCCACCGACAAGGGACACCCCATGACGACCTCGCAAAAGGTCCAGCGTCGCGGCCTGATCCTGGCCAGCGCAGCTGTGGTGGCGCTGGCGGCGGCGTGCCACAACAGCATTACCGACTCCATGCTCAGCGTTGCTGAGCCGAACATTATTGACCCGACCAACGTCAATAGCGTGGACGGTGCCAACGCGCTGAAGGTTGGCGCGCTGGCCCGCTTCCGCAACATGACGGCGGGCTCCGAAAGCGACTGGCTGTTTGGCGGCCTGCTCGCGGACGAGTGGGTGACGAGCTCGACGTTCATTCAGAACGACGAGGCCGACGAACGGTCCATCAGCCTGAACAACTCCACGGTGACGGGACAGTTCCGCACCATCAATCAGGTGCGCACGGCCTCCAATCAGGGCATTGCCGCCCTGAAGAAATACCGGCCGACCGCTGCGGCGGATATTGCGGAGTTGTACTTGGCTCGTGGTTTTGCGGAAATGCAGCTGGCACAGGATTTCTGCAACGGCATTCCGTTGAGCGACGCGACGGTGGCGCCGGTGGGCTACGGTACGCCGCTCACCAACGACGCCGTGTTCAAGGTTGCGCTCGCCTCGTACGATTCGGCGATCGCGCTTTCGAACAGCCTGACGGACGCGACCGGTATCTCGGTCAACCGTGCCGCGAAGGTTGGCCGCGCGCGCGCGTTGCTCGGCACGAACGACATCGCTGGGGCGGCCGCGTTGGTGGCAGCCATTCCGACGACGTTCTCGTACGATCACACGTTCCTCACGAGCTCGGGCGACAATATTCTTTGGTCGCAGCCGCTCAGTTCGCGCCGCTATAGCGTGGGCGACACGACGGTGCGCACCAGCGCCGGCGCGTTCACGGTGAAGCCGTCGATCGAGTTTGCGTCGGCCAAGGACCCGCGCTTGCCGGCGGCGAACACGCCGCTGAACACCAAGTCGCAGGATGGCTCGGTGATTTCGTTCACGACCACGATGTGGGCGCAGTCCACGACGGTGCCGGTACTCAACGGCATCGACGCCCGCATGATTGAAGCCGAAGCCGCCTTGCGGTTGGACAACGCCACGGGCTTGCTGGCGATTCTGAACGCGCTGCGTGCCGCTCCGCCGAAGCTTGGCGAAGTGCAGGCAGCGGCGATGGCTCCGCTCGTCGATCCGGGCACGTCGGCCGGTCGTCGGGACCTGATGTTCCGCGAGAAGGCGTTCTGGACGTTCTCCCGCGGGCAGCGGTTGAGCGACATGCGTCGCCTGATGCGGCAGTACGGCATGGCGGAGGCCTCGGTCTTCCCGACGGGCACACACTACCGTGGCGTTCCCTACGGCCACGACGTAAACCTCCCGGTGCCGCAGGATGAGACCAACAACCCCAACTTTACGGGGTGCCTCGACCGCAAGCCGTAAGGCTCGCGGTAGGGTTGCGTCGGTAGGGCGGGAGGGGGAGGACTGCTTCGGCAGTCCTCCCCCTTTTGCTTGCTCCCTTCTGCCGCACGGACTAGCTTTGAGAGGTTATTCCCCGACCATGTCCCTTCGCCTTTTTTTGAGAGCCGCTCGCTTCCCGCGAGCGCGCGCCGACACCTAATGCGCTGGCCGTTCTTCAAGAGGGGTTCGTTGTTCCCCGCCAACGCGATCGCCGTGGATCTTGGCACGGCGAACACTCTGGTGTACGTGAAGGGCGAGGGGATCGTGCTCAACGAGCCCTCGGTGGTCGCGATGGATCGCGAAACCAAAAAGATTAAGGGCGTGGGCCTCGAAGCCAAGCGGATGCTCGGTCGCACGCCGGATGGCATCATTGCCGTTCGCCCGATGAAGGACGGCGTGATTGCCGACTTCGACGTCACTGAGAAGATGTTGCGCTATTTTCTCACGCTGATCATCGACAACCATGTGTTCAAGGTGAAGCCACGGGTGATTGTGTGTGTACCGTCTGGTATCACCGAAGTGGAAAAGCGCGCGGTGCGCGACTCCGCGCTGGGCGCTGGCGCCAAAGAAGTGTTTATGGTCGCCGAGCCAATGGCGGCGGCGATTGGCGTGGGGCTGCCGGTGGAAACGCCGACGGGCAACATGGTCATCGACATTGGCGGCGGCACGACGGAAATCGCGGTGATTGCGCTCTCGGGCATCGTCAGCGACACGTCGATCCGTGTGGGTGGCGATGAACTCGACATGGCTATCGTGCAGTTCATGCGCAAAAGCTACAACTTGCTGATCGGGGAACCGACGGCAGAGATGATTAAGATTCAGATCGGCTCGGCGGCTCCGATGGGCGAAGAGCGCGAGATGGAAGTCAAGGGTCGCGATCTTGTGTCGGGCATTCCGAAAACCGTGCGCGTGCACTCCGCGGAGATTCGCGAGGCGTGTCAGGAACCGGTTCAGCAGATTGTGGATGCGGTGCGTCGCGCGCTCGAAATTACGCCGCCGGAGTTGGCGAGCGACATTGTCGATCGCGGCATCGTGATGACCGGTGGCGGCGCCCTCATTCGCGGGCTCGATATTTTGCTCACGCAGGAGACCGGTCTGCCGATTCACGTTGACGAGGATCCGCTCACGTGCGTGGTGCGTGGGTGCGGACGCATTCTCGATGACGAGGAGAAGTACTGGTCGGTCCTGAGCACCTGAAGCTCGACCGCCCCCAGTGCAGCGATCCACGCGGACGGATCCACGGATAGATATTGTCTTGGTGGCGGCCTGTGTGGCCGTGTCGCTCGCCTGTCTGGTGTTGCCGACCGCCATGCGCGACTCCGCCGCCGCGGCTATGCGCGCGACGCTGGTATCCCCGCTCTTCACGCTACAGTCGCGCGCCGAGGTGTCGCGACACGCGCTTCTCAGTCGCGACGCGGCGCTCCGGTTGGTGGACAGCGTGACGGTTCGCTCGCAGCGAGTCTCGGGGCTCGAGGCTGAGAACGAGCGCCTGCGCCTGCTGCTCGGCCTAGGGGCTGGGCTCCGCTGGGGCTTTGTGCCTGCCGAAGTGCTGCAGGGGCGAGGGCTTGGTGACGAGTTTACGGTGACGCTGACGGCGGGCGAGCGGGACGGGGTCGAGCCGTTGTCGGCCGTGGTCGCCCCGGAAGGGATTGTGGGGGTGGTGGAGCGCGTGGATCAATCCGTCTCGATGGCGATTCTCTGGCCGCACCCGGATTTCCGCGTGAGCGCCATGGCCGCTGACGAGAGCGCGTACGGTATTGTGTCGTCGCATGCCGCGATCGGCGCAGCGCGATACCTCCTTGAAATGCGCAGTGTGTCGTTGCGCACACCCCTGAAGGCGGGAGCGGTTATTGTGAGTTCAGGCCTTGGCGGGGTGTTTCCGCGTGGCATCCCGGTGGGAACCGTGGTGTCGGAACTCCGCAGCGCGGAGGGCATCACGCGTAGTTACCTCCTCCGTCCGATGGTGCGGCTCCCAGATGTGGCATCGGTGATTGTGCTTCGCCCCGAGCGTGCGCGCGCCGGCACAAGCGGCGTATGGCAGCTCGGGCCGGCGGCCGACAGCTCGACCAAGCGAGTCCTCGCGGCCGCTGATTCGCTCGCGAAGCGCGCGGTGGCCGATTCCATCGGTCGGCGCGCACGCGCGGATTCAGTGTGGCGCCGCTCCATCGTGGGCGATTCGATCTCGCGGACGCGTCCCGACGCCGGACGGAAGCCGTGAACGCCACTCGGGCACTCTGGTTTCTCTGTGTGTTCGCGTTGCTCGTGGCGTTGCACTATACGTTGCGCCCGATGCTGGCGTGGCGAGCGAGTATCGATTTTCTCGTGATCGCCCTGCTGCTGGTGTCGGTGCGATCGCGTCCGGGCGTGGCGGCCATCGCCGGTCTCGCGATTGGGATCATGGCGGACTCGTTGACGCCAGGCGCTTTTGGCGCCGGCGCGCTCTCGATGACCTTGGTGGGTTTTTCGGCGAGTTGGCTTAAGGCGGCGTTCTTTGCCGACAACCTAGCCCTCAACGGTATGTTTGTGTTCCTCGGCAAATGGGCCTGTGATGTGCTGTACTTGGTGGCCGAGCGTCGGGTGCACGGCGGGGACTTCCTGGTGCAGGCTATCCTCTGGTCGCCGCTGGCAGCAGCGGTGACGGCCGTGGTCGGACTCGTCGTGCTGACGTTGGTGCGCCCCGTGCTTGGGGCGCCGCGCGCGTGAGTTATCAGCCCAACGACGTGCAGCGCCGCGGGCGCATCGCGACCGGCTTGTTGTTTGTGGTCTTCCTTTTTTTGATCGGCTCTTTTTTCCGCACGCAGATATTGCAACACTCGCAATACACGCTGCAGTCCGAGGAGAACCGGTTGCGGGAAGTACCGGTGCCGGCTCCGCGCGGAATTATTTACGACCGGCGCGGTGCCGTGATCGCAGAGAACGTGCCCGGCTACTCGGTGTCGTTGCTCTCGCCGCGGGAGGATTCGCTCCATGCCGCGCTGCGGCGGTTGTCGGGCACGGTGCCGATGTCCGAGGAACAAGTGGATGCGGTGCTCCGCCGTTATCGCCGGAACCCCAACCGACCCGCCGTGATCTTTCCGGATGCGTCGTTTGATCTGGTGTCGGTGCTCGAAGAGCACCGCGTGGAGTTACCGGGGTTGATTATTCAGGCCACCTCGCGCCGACATTATCCCGACGGGCCTGCGGTCGCGGCGCTCGTGGGGTATACCGGCGAAATCAACGAGATCGAGCTTGGTGCCCTCGCCGTGCAGGGGTACAAGGCGGGGCAGCAAATCGGGAAAGCCGGCATTGAGAAGCAGTACGAGAAGCGGCTGCGTGGACGGGAAGGCGTTCGTTTTGTGGAAGTGGACGCCCGCAATCGTGTGGTGCGTGAGGCGGGGGCGCGTCAGGACATCAGTCCTGACCCTGCGCAGCCGCTCTACACGAACATCGATCTCGATTTGCAAAAATTCATCGTCGGCATTTTTGGTGACTCGCTGCAAGGTGGCGCGGTGGCGCTTGAGCCGCGCACCGGCGAAGTGCTCGCGTTGCATAGCGCGCCATCGTACGACCCCAATCGGTTTATTGGGGGAATCCCGTTGGAATACTGGCTCCAGCTGCAGTCGGATCCACGGCGACCGTTGCTCAACAAGGCTATTCAAGGGATGTACCCACCGGGCTCCACGTGGAAGCTCGCGAGCGCAGTGATTGCGCTACAGGAAGGGGTCGCCAAGCTCTCCGACTACATGCCCACCCCGTGCACGGGTGGCATGCAGTTCGGGAATCGCTATTTCAAGTGTCACGACAAGCGCGGGCACGGCTCAATTACGCTCGGTGAAGCGATTGAAAAATCGTGTGACGTGTATTTCTACCAGCTGGGATTGAAAATCGGACTGTCTCGCCTCGTGGCCGGAGGGATCGCGCTCGGTTCGCGTGAGCGATCGGGGATTGATTTGCCCGCGGAGTCGCGGCCACTGTTTCCGACAACGCCGGTGGCGGATTACTACAACCGGAAGTTTGGCGTGCGCGGATGGAATCAGTCGAACTCGCTGAACTTGGTGATTGGGCAAGGGGAGAACGCGCAGACGGTGGTGAATATGGCGCGCTTGTACACCGCGCTCGCCACGGACGGCGATGCGGCGCAGCCGTCCGTGGTTCGGAGCACGCCACATCACACGCGACTGTATCAACTCGATAGTGCGCAACTGGCCGGCGTACGTGGCGCGCTTGCCGGCGTGGTGAGTCGCGGCACGGCCGCCGCGTCACGCATTCAAGGGATCGTGCTGGCCGGAAAGACAGGCACGGCGCAGAGTGGCCCCAAAACCGGCGATCATGCGTGGTTCGTGGGCTTTGCGCCGGCCGATGATCCCAAAATTGTGGTGGCGGTGATGCTCGAGTTTGGCGGACACGGCACGCGTGCCGCGCGCATTGCCTCAAAGATTATTGAACATTATCTCAAGGTGTCGGCGCAGCAGTTCCTCCAGACGGAGGGGCCGTGAGAGCCCGTCAGGTGATGGACTGGCCGCTCGCGGTGTTAGCCATCGCGCTCTCGGCGTTTGGCGTCGCGATGGTGTTTAGCGCCGGGCAGACTGACGTGCCGACGCCTGTGGCGCATCTTTGGCAGAATCAATTGCTGTGGCTGAGCATCGGACTGTTTGCCGCGTGGCTGGCCACGCGCGCGTCCGTCCGATTCTTAGACTGGGCGGCGACCCCGGCATATGTCGCGACCTGTGTGGTGCTGGTGTTGCTCCTCTTCGTGGGCAAAGGCGCGGGTACGGCGGCCGGCACCAAGAGTTGGCTCGCGATTGGCGGCGTGCGTTTGGGGCAGCCCTCCGAACTGGCCAAGATCGCGGTGGTGTTGATGCTGGCCAAGGTGCTGGCCTCATACAAACAGGCGCCGCGTTCACTGCTCGAGTTGTGGCGCCCCGCCGCGGTGGTGGGCTTGCCGTGGCTCTTGATCATGTTGCAGCCGGATCTGGGGACGGGGATCGTCTTCATCGGCATTTTCTTTGCGATGCTGTTCTGGTCAGGGGTCTCGTGGCCGCTGCTGGTTATGGTGGCGAGTCCCGCCATCAGCCTCTTGTTGGCGTCGGAACCCCTGCGATGGGGCGCGTGGTTCTTTTTTCTGATCGGGCTCGTGCTCTGGTACAAACCGTACATCGCCGAGGGTGTGGCGGTGGTGACGCTCAACGTGATCACGGGGCTCGCGGCGACCGTGCTGTGGGACCGGCTCAATCCGTATCAGCAGCGCCGTCTGCTGGTGTTTCTTGATCCGTCCACGGATCCGTTGCGCTCCGGCTATCACGTGCTTCAATCGCAGGTCGCGATTGGGTCGGGCGGATGGCTCGGGAAAGGATTCACACTCGGTTCGCAGAAGCGCCTCGCGTTTCTGCCGGCACAGCACACGGACTTTATTTTTCCTGTGGTGGGCGAAGAACTGGGGTTTGTCGGCGTGACGATTGCGCTGATCCTCTTTTATTTTCTCTTCACGCGCTGTGTGCGCATCGCCTCTCGGTCCGCTGATCCGTTCTCGAGCCTCGTGGCGTTCGGGCTCGTGGCGATCTGGGTGGTGCATGTGTTCGTCAACGTGGGGATGACATTGAACCTGTTGCCGGTTACCGGCATTCCGCTTCCGTTCTTCAGCTACGGCGGGTCGTTTATGTTGGCCTGCTGGCTGGGGATGGGGATGCAGCTCCGGGTATCGGCCGAGGGGCGTGGTCGAGCGGACTCGCTGGTCATTTAGCCCCCGAGAGGCGAGATTTCAGCATGGCATGGTTCCGCAAAGAGAAAAAGGCTCGCGAACCCCGCGCCCAGCGGCTGGACATTCCGGCGGATGCGTGGGAGAAGTGCGAGGCGTGTGGGCATACCGACATCCGGGAGAAGTTTGCCCGGAGTCTTAACGTGTGCCCGGTCTGTGACTATCATCGGCGTCTCCGTGCTATTGAGTACGTGACGCTCCTGCTCGACGGCGATAGTTGGGAAGAGACGGAGTCAGATCTGCGCTCTGTTGACCCCTTGGGCTTTCCGGACTACCCCGCGCGCCTCAAGAAGGCGCTCACCAACGCTGGGGATACCGACGCCATCCTGACCGTCTCCGGCAAGATGGAAGACATGCCCGTCAATCTGGCCGTCATGGATTTTGCCTTCATGGGCGGATCGATGGGATCTGTGGTCGGAGAAAAGATCGCACGGCTCGGGCAGCGTTCGCTCGAAAAGAAATTCCCATTGATCATCATCTCTGCCTCCGGCGGCGCCCGCATGCAGGAAGGGGTGCTCTCGCTGATGCAGATGGCCAAGACCTCCGCGGTGCTCTCGCAGTTGGCGGAGCGGCGTATTCCGTATGTGTCGATTCTCACGAATCCCACCACGGGCGGCGTGAGTGCGAGCTATGCGATGCTCGGCGATGCGATCCTCGCCGAGCCTGGCGCGGTGATTGGCTTTGCCGGGCCGCGCGTGATCAAGCAGACGCTGGGGCAGGACCTTCCCGAAGGATTCCAGACCGCCGAGTTTCTGCTCGACCATGGCATGGTCGACACGGTGGTGCACCGTCACAAGATGAAGGGGACGGTGGGGCAGTTGCTGCGCCACATGAGCAGGATGCCCGCGGCCAGCGGGTGGGTGCCGAGCTGAAAACGTACGGCGACGCGCTCGACTTTTTGTTTGCGCGCACCACCGGCGTTTGGAAGCTTGGGTTGGAGCGGGTTGAGGGCTTTCTGCACCTGCTGGGCGACCCGCACCGCGACCTGCGCACGTTGCACGTGGCCGGCACCAATGGCAAAGGGAGCGTCTGCGCGACGCTCGAAGCGGCGCTTCGCGCCCGCGGCCTGCGCGTGGGAAAATACACGTCGCCGCACCTCGTCGACTTTCGTGAGCGGTTTTTGATTGACGGCGCTCCTGTGGAAGCGGAACGCATTGTCTCCTTTGTTGAGCAGTGGACGCCGGAAGTTGAACGACTCGGCGCCACGTTCTTTGAAGCGACGACCGCCATGGCGTTCACCTTCTTTGCGGAAGCGAAGGTGGATGTCGCGGTGATTGAGACCGGGCTTGGCGGGCGGCTCGATGCGAGCAATGTCGTGCAGCCGCTCGTGGCTGGTGTGACGAACATCGGCATTGACCATGTGGAGTATCTGGGCGGCACGCGCGAAGAAATCGCGGTGGAAAAAGCCGGAATATTCAAGCGGAACACGCCGGCAATTGTTGGTGAGCCCGAGGCGGAAATTCGGGCGTTGCTCTGCCGCGAGGCGGTGGCGCGCGGGGCGAGTCCGATACGCTGCGTATATGAGGACGGAGGCCCCAGCGATGTGCGGGTGACCGCCGAGGGGACCGACTTTACGCTGGGCGGGCAGCGCATTCGGACGCCGTTGGTGGGCGCCCATCAGGCCGCCAATGCCGCGGTGGCGATGGCCATGCTCGACGCCCTGCCGGACGACCTGCGGCCGTCGAACGCCGACCTGCACCGCGGCCTGTCGCAGGTGTTGCTCCCAGGGCGCTTTCAGCGCGTGGGGCGGTACCTGTTTGACGTGGCCCACAACCCAGACGGGGCGGCGACGCTGGCCCGTACGATGGAGGCGGTGCGGCCTCCGGGGCCCGTGGTGGCTGTCTTTAGCGTGCTGGCGGACAAAGACTGGCGGGGCATGCTGGACGTCCTCTCCGGCGTCGTAGACCACTTTGTGCTTACGCACTGCCCAACCGCCCCAGCCAGCCGCGCCTGGAATCTCCCAGAGGTGCTGGCTTATGCGCGGGAGCGAGGGGTGTCCGCCGAGGTGATCCGAGACTTTGACCGGGCGCTGGTGAGGGGGGAGGCGCAGGGGGCCACGGTGCTCATTACGGGGTCGTTTCACACCGTGGGCGATGCGATGGCTCGGCTGGAGGTAAACCCAACAGGCGGCTAGATTTCGGGCATGTCTAGCGGGTCACTGCCCGGGTTCCGGGATTTCTATCCAGACGAGTTCGCGCTCCGCGCCCATATCTTTGCGGCGTGGCGGGCGGTTGCCCATCGGTACGCCTTTGTGGAGTACGACGGGCCGCCCCTTGAACCGCTGGATTTGTATACCAAAAAGAGCGGCGACGAGATTGTCGGCCAGCTCTACAACTTCACCGACAAGGGCGATCGCGCGGTGGCGCTACGCCCAGAGATGACGCCGACCTTTGCGCGGATGGTTGGAGCGCGCGCCAACGCTCTCCGGAAGCCGATCCGGTGGTTCTCCATCCCACAGCTGTTCCGCTACGAGCGCGCCCAACGGGGGCGCCTGCGGGAACACTTTCAGCTGAATGTGGACATCGTAGGGGAGCCCAGCGAACTGGCCGATGCTGAGCTGATTTGTGTGGCCGTGGACATCATGCGCGAACTCGGGCTCGGTCCGGACGACGTACGCGCGCGGGTGAGCGACCGCCAGTTGCTCAATGCCATTCTCGAGGAGATTGGCGTGACGGAGGGGCAGCTCACGACGGTCTATGCCGTGCTCGATAAGATGGCGCGGCAGCCGCACGATATTTCGCGCACGAAGCTGGCCGATGCCGGGATGGTGCCGAAGCACGTGGACCGCGTGATGGAACTCGCCTCACTGGGATCGCTCGTGGAGTTGCGCGAAGCGTTTGGTGCGGCGCCGGCACTCGTGCCGCATCTCGACCGGTTTGCGCGGATGTTGGAGCATGCGCAGGCCCTTGGGGTGGGGGCGTGGATGGACCTCGACCTCACGATTGTGCGTGGCCTCGCCTATTACACCGGTAGCGTCTTTGAGTTGTTTGACGCGCGCGGCGAGTTGCGCGCGATTTGCGGTGGCGGTCGCTACGATAACCTGCTGGCCGCGCTGGGCGGCGTGAATTTGCCCGCGCTTGGGTTTGGCATGGGTGACGTGGTGCTCGGCGAGTTGTTGAAAGAACGGAACCTGCTCCCCACGTTCAGTGGAACGCGGGCCGATTTGTATGTGGTGGGCGGCGACGGCGCGCTCGAGCATGGCATACAGGACGCGCTCACGTTGACGCGGCACTGTCGTGATGCGGGGTTCCGCGTGGACTACGCGCTCAATGCGGAGCGGTATTCGACGCAGTCCACGCGCAACCAAGTGGATGCGGCGAAGAAGGGAGGGGCTCGGGCGGCGGTGTATTTTGAGCCCGGTGATCTGGTGGCCGTGCAGGGATTGCATGGAAAAATGACGGAGGCGCCGCGCGGCACATTTGCCGCTGCGCCGCTCCTCGCGGGCGACGCGCACGCAATGGCCGCGTTCAAGCAGTGGTTTGACTCGACGATTCCTCATCGCACCAACGACTGATGGCTGACGACAAGAAGCTCACCACCCGCGCGGCGGATTTTAGCGCTTGGTACAACGAACTTGTACTTCGCGCCGAACTGGCCGACTATTCGCCCGTGAAGGGCTCGATGGTCATTCGCCCGAATGGCTATGGTATTTGGGAGCGCATGCAGCGCGCCCTCGACGACAAGTTCAAGGCAACGGGGCACCGGAACGCCTACTTTCCGCTCTTTATTCCGGAGAGCTTCCTCAAGAAGGAAGCGCAGCATGTGGAAGGCTTTGCCCCCGAGTGCGCGGTGGTGACGCACGGCGGCGGCAAGAAGCTGGAGGAGCCGCTCATTGTGCGCCCCACCAGCGAGACGATCGTGTACCATATGTTCGCGAAGTGGGTGCAGAGCTATCGCGACTTGCCGTTGCTGATTAACCAATGGGCGAATGTGGTGCGCTGGGAAATGCGCACGCGCCTCTTCCTGCGCACGCTCGAGTTCTTGTGGCAGGAAGGGCACACGGCGCACGCCACGCACGATGAAGCGGAGGAAGAGACGCGCCGCATGCTTGGCGTGTATCGCGATTTCATGGAAGGATGGATGGCCATGCCGGTGGTGACGGGGCAGAAGTCGGAGAGCGAGAAGTTTGCCGGCGCGCTGCGTACGTATTCCTGCGAAGCGATGATGCAAGACAATAAGGCGCTGCAGGCGGGCACGTCGCACAATCTTGGGCAGAACTTTGCCAAGGCCTTTGAGCTGCAGTTCCAGACCGAAGCCGGTGGGCTCGACTTCGCCTGGAACACGAGCTGGGGCGTGAGCACGCGCATGGTCGGCGGGCTCGTGATGACGCATGGTGATGACAACGGTCTGGTGACGCCGCCGAAACTCGCCCCGATTGAAGTCGTGATTGTCCCGATCTGGAAGAGCGACGAAGAGCGCGGCCGCATGACTGATGCGGCCTACGCACTGCGGAACGAACTCCAGTCGTGGACGGGGCGCGGCACGCATGATCCGCTGCGCGTGCATGTGGACGCGCGCGAAGGGGTGAAGCCGGGCGCCAAGTATTACGAGTGGGAGATGCAGGGCGTTCCGCTGCGGCTCGAACTTGGGCCGAAGGATCTCGAAAAGCAGTCGGTGTTCTCGGCGCGCCGCGACACGCGCGCCAAGGCGCCGATTCCGATGGCGGGCGTGTGTGAGGGCGTTGCGGCGATTCTCGAGACGATGCAGCGCGAGCTGTTTGACGCCGCCAAGGCGCGACGCGAAGCCAATAGCTATCGTGGGCCGATTACATATGATCGCTTCAAGGAAATTATGGAAGGGCCCGGCGGCTTTGTGTACGCGGGCTGGAACGGTGATCCGGCGGTGGAAGCGCAGGTAAAGGAAGAAACCAAGGCGACGATCCGCGTGATTCCCGATGCCGAGTTCCGTTCGCCCGATGCGCCCACGACGTGCATGGTCACGGGTCAGCCCGCCAAGTACGAGGTCGTGTGGGCGAAAGCGTACTAACTCAGGCCTTCGCCCGGAGAGCGGGCGGGGTGCACTGTGAGGAGGTGCTGGCGGAGCGCATTGCGCGCGAAGCCGGCACGCCGGCGTTTGTGTATAGCGCCGCGGTGATTCGTGACCGCTACCGCAAGTTGGACGCGGCACTCGCGGGCGTTCCGCATCGCATTCACTACAGCCTCAAGGCCAACTCGAATCGCGGCATTCTGACGTTGCTTCGCGAGCTAGGCTCGGGCGTGGATGTGGTGAGCGGCGGCGAGTTGTTTCGCGCGTTGCACGCGGGCTTTGGCGCGCAGGATATCATCTTTGGCGGCGTCGGGAAGACGGCCAAAGAGCTGAGCGAGGCGTTACAGGCTGGCATCAAGATGATCAACGTGGAGTCTGAGGCGGAGCTGTTGCTGCTCGATCGCATAGCGGGCGAACAGGGGGTGCAGGCGCCCGTGGGGCTCCGTATCAATCCCGAGGTCGCGGTGGCGACGCGGCACGAGTATATCGCGACGGGCGCCAAGGGGCATAAGTTCGGGATTCCGTACGAGGAGGCTGCGGCCGTCATCGCGACCGCTGTCTCGTTGCGCCATGTGGCGGTCGTTGGACTCGATATGCACGTCGGGTCGCAACTGCAGTCGTTTGAGCCGTACCGGCATGGGATTGAACGGCTGGCGAGTCTGGCGTCGCAGGCGCGCGCCCTTGGCGCGCCGCTCAAGTATGTGGATATCGGCGGCGGGTTACCGGTGGCATATGGCGACGGTGACGCCGACCCTGATCTTGAGGCGTGGCAACGTGTGGTGATCCCCGCGGTGCGCGAGATCGGGGCGGAGCTCCTGGTGGAGCCCGGTCGTTTTTTTGCGGCCGCGAGCGGCGTGTTATTGGCGCGCGTCTTGTATCGAAAGAAAAGCGGCGGCAAAGACTACGTGATTTGCGATGCGGGGATGACGGAATTGCTGCGGCCTTCGCACTACGATGCCTATCATTTTATTGAGACGGCTGGTGATCGGGCTGGGCGAGCCCGTGTCGATGTGGTGGGCCCGGTGTGCGAGAGCGGGGATTTTCTTGCCCTCGATCGGGAGATGGAGGATGCACAGCCGGGGGATCTGCTCGTGATCCACACTGCCGGTGCCTATGGCTATGTGATGAGTTCGACGTATAACTCCCGCGCTCGTGCCGCCGAGGTGATGGTGGACGGGCACCGCTTTGCCGTGGTGACGGCTCGCGAACATTACGAGGATCTGGTGCGCCTCGAGCACGAGGACCCAGACTGGAGGGATGCCTGATGCTCATCGGATTAATCTCGGATACGCATGATCGGGTGCCGGCCGTGGCCGAGTTACTCAACCAGATGGTGGAGCGCGGCGTCGGCATGGTCCTGCACGCCGGGGATTACTGCTCCCCATTTGCGCTCAAGCCGTTTCAGGATGCGAATGTGGCGCTGGCTGGCGTCTTTGGGCGAAACGACGGTGACCCCGAGGGGCTTCGCGCGTTCGCCGCGCAGGGGATGGGGCTCGAGCTTTTTGAGTCGCCGCACAGCCTCACCATTGGCGAGCACAAGATTCTCCTCGTGCACGACATTGGCGACGTGGCCGCGCGGTCGGTGAAGGCGCACCACGTGGTGGTGCACGGCAACGAGCACCAGCAGTCCATGAAGACGCGCGGGGACACCCTGATCATCAACCCGGGCGAAGCGTGCGGGTGGATTCACGGCGCTCCAACGGCAGCGGTGCTCGATCTCGACAGCAAGCACGTGGAATTCATCAAGTTGTCCGACCCGAAATGGCAGGTGTAATGAGTTCGCGTATCCTGATTCTTGATTGCGGGTCGCAGTTCACGCAGCTCATTGCGCGGAGGGTGCGCGAAGCGCGCGTGTACTCGGAGATTCATCCCACCACGCGGTCGCTGCAGTGGATTCGCGACTGGAAGCCCACGGGGATTATTCTGAGTGGTGGCCCGAACTCGGTCACGGACGAGGGCGCGCCCACGTTTGACCGAGCGATTCTCGATGTGGCGCCGGTGCTTGGCGTCTGCTATGGACTGCAGTGGATCACGCACACCGAAGGCGGTACGGTCGTCGCCGGCGGTGGTCGCGAGTATGGTCGCGCAGAAATCACGGTGGAGGAGCCGTCGGGCATGTTCGCCGGCTTCAGCAGGGGCGAGCGCACCACCGTCTGGATGAGCCACGGCGACCATGTAGAGACGCCGCCGCCAGGGTACGTGCGCACGGCGGGGAGTGCCGGCAATGTGGTGGCCGGCATTCGACACGCCACGAAGCCCATTCACGCGATTCAGTTTCACTCCGAAGTGGCGCATACCGTGCGTGGCGCCGAGATCATTGCGAATTTTTTGTTTGGCGTATGCAAGGCGGAGCCCGATTGGACGCCAGGGTCGTTTATCGACCACGAGATCGCCAAGATTCGGGCGCTCGTTGGCACCAAGAAGGTGATCTGCGGCCTCTCGGGCGGCGTCGATAGTTCCGTGGCGGCGGCGCTGGTTCACCGCGCCATTGGCGATCAACTCACCTGCGTCTTTGTGGATACCGGGCTCCTGCGTCTACACGAGCGCGAGCAGGTGGAACGCACCATGGGGCAGCACCTCGGCATCAAGCTCGTCACGGTGCGCGCCGAGGATCGCTTTTTGAAGGCGCTCGCGGGCGAGGGCGATCCGGAAAAGAAACGTAAGGCTATCGGCCACGCGTTTATTGACGTGTTTGAAGAAGCGACCGCCGAAGCCGGCGAGCATGCCGAGTTCTTGGTGCAGGGCACGCTGTACCCTGATGTGATTGAGAGCGTGAGCGCCAAGGGCGGCCCCAGCGCGACAATCAAGACGCACCACAACGTGGGCGGTCTCAAGCCGGACATGAAATTCAAGCTCATTGAGCCGTTGCGTGAGCTGTTCAAAGATGAAGTGCGCAATGTGGGGCGCGAGCTCGGACTCCCAGAGGAGATGGTGGGGCGTCATCCGTTCCCAGGGCCAGGGCTCGCGATTCGCGTGCTCGGCGAAGTGACGGAGGAACGGCTCGACACGTTGCGTAAGGCCGATGCGATTTACCTCGAAGAGATTCGCAGTGCCGGCTTGTATAACGACATCTGGCAGGCCTTTGCGGTCTTTCTCCCCATTCGCTCGGTGGGGGTGATGGGCGACGGTCGCACCTACGAGTATGTGATTGCGCTGCGTGCAGTCACGAGTACGGACGGTATGACCGCGGACTGGTACTCGTTCCCGCACGAAGTGCTGGCGCGGATGTCGAACCGCATTATCAATGAAGTGAAGGGTGTGAACCGCGTGGTGTACGACATCAGTTCCAAGCCGCCGGCCACCATCGAGTGGGAGTAGAGGCGTAGATGCTGCCCCTCGCGCAGCTCCGCCCGACGAGCGGTGAACTGCGCGAGATGCTGCGGCTCGCGTGGCCGATCGTGCTCGCACAGGTCGGCGTGATGATGATGGGCGTGGTGGACACCGCGATGGTGGGGCGCGTGTCGCCCGACGCCATTGCCGCGGTGGCGCTTGCGCATATCTACTGGACGAACCTGTTCCTCTTTGGGATGGGACTCCTGCTGGTGCTCGATCCGATTGTGTCGCAAGCGGTGGGTGCGAACAACAGCGTGGGCGTGGCGCGCGGTGTGCAGCGCGGCGTGATCATGGCCGTCGTGCTCAGTGTGCTGATGTCAGTGGCGATGTGGCCGGTGGAGCCGTTCTTTCGATCGCTGCATCAGCCGGATGGCGTGGTGCCGATCACCGCGAGTGTGATTCACTGGCTGATTCTTGGCGTATTGCCGTCGTTTTTGTTTGTGGTCTTCCGGCAGTCATTGCAGGCGATGGGCACGGCGCGCGCGATTGTCGTGTCGATTGTGGTGGCGAATGTGCTGAACGTGGTGCTGAACTGGGTGTTGATCTACGGACACTGGGGCGCACCCGCGCTTGGCCCCGCCGGATCGGCGATTGCGACGGTCATCAGCCGCTGGGTGACACTGGCAATTATTCTCGCAGGCGGATGGTCGCATTTGCGGCCCACACTACGCCCTTGGTTGCCCGAGAGCTTCGCGCCGAAGCCCATGCTGCGCATGCTCGCGATTGGACTCCCCGTGGCCTTCCAGCAGTGGCTGGAGATGGCGGTGTTTTCGATGGGCGGGTTGGTGATCGGGACCTTCGGCGCCGTGCAGCTCGCGGGTCACGAGATTGTGCTGAACCTCGCGTCGATCACCTTTATGGTTCCGGTGGGCGTCGGCGCGGCGGCGGCGGCAATGGTCGGGCGGGCGATTGGGCGGGATGACGTCTCAGCGGCGCGACGCGACGCGGTGGCTGCGCTCGCCGTTGGGACCGCGTTTATGGCTCTAGCGATGCTCGCGTTTATGCTGCTCCCGGGTCTCATCGCCAGCGGTTTTGCTGCCGACGCGGGCACCGTGGCGATGGCCGCATCGCTCCTTCCCATTGCCGGACTCTTTCAGGTGTTCGACGGCATCCAGTGCGTGTCGGCGGGCATTCTTCGCGGCACGGGAGACACGCGTGTGCCGATGCTATTGCACCTCGGCGGCTTCTGGGGAGTTGGAATCCCGCTCGGACTTGCGCTCTCGCTCTGGGCGGGGATGGGCCCGGCGGGAATCTGGTGGGGCTACGTCGGGAGCCTCATCGCCGTCGCGTTCCTGCAACTGAGCCGCGTGCGCTGGCGGCTGATGCAGGACATCAAACGACTACACATCGAGCACTAGGCGTACGGCGCGGCGGGGTCGAGAGCGGCGAGTTCGGTGAAATAGTCCGCGATCTGCTCGCACACCAAGTCGAAGAAGCGCGCGCCTTTCTCCGCCGTGGCAGCCGCGGGATTTCCGATGCCGGTGTCGGCGCTGACCTTGGTCCATTGGCGCGGCGCCCAAGCCCATCCTTCGCGAATCCCGCGGAGCTTGGACTTCTTCTCCGCGCCATCGCCGGCGCTGCTCAACGGGCGCACGAGATCGGCCGCGATGTGTTGCATCACGCTCGTCTCCAATTCGCCTGCGTGATCGCCGAGGTCGGCGAAGTGCCCCTTCGGATCCACGACCTTGTACCAGTTGATCGTCGAGAGAAAGACGCGCGTGCGCGGCTGTAATTCACGAATGATCTGTTTGAAATCATTGCCGCCGTGGCCGTTGACGATTACCAATTTTTGAATTCCCTGTACCGCCAGCGCCGAACAGATATCGGCGAGCACCGCAGCCTGCGTGGACGGGTTCATGTTGATGCAGAGTGGAATGTCGAGCTGCCCCGTGTTCACGCCGAACGGAATGCAGGGGAGGACAATCGCTCTGGTGCCCCGCTCCCAGGCGCGGCGGGCGGCTTCGGCGGCGACGGCATCACTCTGGATGTTGTCGGTGGCGTACGGGAGGTGGTAGTTATGCGCTTCCGTGGCGCCCCACGGAAGCACGGCGACGCTGTAGGCGGTGCCGCGCACCTCAGCCCATGTTGTTTCGGCGAGAATCCAGGGACGTGCGCTCATGGCTTTGGCTTGGCGTAGGCGGGAGGCGCACCCTCGTACCGCTTGGTGACGGTGACGATGGTCGCGCCTTTGGAAAGCGAGGGAACGCCGCGGATGAAACTCACCACGCCGTCCTGAGGTGCCACAACGTCGCCGGTGCGACGGCCAACGTAATCGGTGATAAACCCGACGCGCGCCCCCTTGGTGATGGAGGCGCCGCGCTTCACGGTGGCGAAAAACATGCCCCCGCCTTCGGCGCGCACGCGCTCGTCTGGCCCCACCCAGAGGGGATGCACCACCGGTTTCATGGGGTGAGTCATCATCTTGAGCGAACTGAGGAGGTTGGCTGACCCCTCAACGAGCATCGCCGTTTCTTCGGCGGTGACGAGCCCCGAGTGGCCGGCTTCCGCGACGAAGGTGATTTTGCCGAGCGAGAGCGCGTAGCCACTGAGGCTGCGTGTGCTGGCCGGGTTCGTGAGGTCGAGGTCGCGCACGATGATCATGTCGAGCCCAAAGGCGAGCGCGAGTTTGCGTGATGCACTGTCTTGCGAGTCGACGCCGGTGCGAAACCAATAACTATACGGGCGCAGGTCTTCGTCGAGGTCGCCGCCGTGCATGTCCACCACCACATCCGCCATGCGCACGACATGCTGCGCAACGGACGCGAGCACGCGAGCTGTTTGCGTGCCGGTGACATCGCCAGGGTACTGCGTGTTCATCCCTTTACGGTCGACGGGATTGACGTGCGGCACCATCTGCTCAAAAGACGCCACGTTGAGCAGCGGGACGATGATCACCGACCCGCGCAGCTGCGCAGGGTTGAGACGTTCGATCAGCCGTGTCATGGCGACAATCGAGGTGTATTCGGTGCCGTGCGCCCCTGACACAAAGGCGACGATCGGCCCCGGCGCCGCGCCGTGAATCACCGCCACCTGAATGGAGGTTCCCGAGTCCACGCCAGCAGGAATGACGAGCGCGCCGTACGCGCGTTCGCCGCGGTGAGCGGTGGCGGAGCCCACGGTGAGTGCGGGGAGGGAATCAACCGCCTGAGCGGGAAGCACCGGCGAGACCGCCGCCAGCGCGAGCAGTGAAGCGAGGAGTGCGCGCATGAGAGGAACTTGAGCGCGCGACTGCCGTGATGCTAGGGGAAGTCGGCCGCCGCGTAGGCGGGCGACGGCGGAGCGAGCGCGATGCGCCAGCGTTAGACGCCTTTTTCTTCGAGGAGCTTCATAAACTCGGCGGGCTGCGTAATCGCGAGCAGTCGTTCCGGGACGTCCGATTCCTTGGAGAACTGGGCGATCTTGCCGAGGACGGGGAGGTACTGGTTCGACACTTCCAGCGGCGGGGCGACGATCAAGAAGAAGAAGTTCACCGGCTTCTCGTCGATCGCCTTGAAGTCGAGCCCGTCCTTTTTGCGTCCGAATGCCACGCGGAGCTTGTTGACCACGAGGGAGCGGCAGTGCGGAATGGCGATGCCACGACCGATGCCAGTGCTGCCGAGGTTTTCGCGGCGCTTGAGCATCTTGAACAGCATGGCCTCGTTTTTCTCGTCGAGGCCGAGCAGGGCGATCATTTCCTTGATGACTTCGTCTTTGGTGGAGCCGACGAGGTCGAGCTTCACGGCGTCTTCGGAGAAAAACTCGCGCAGTTCCATGCCACGTCCTCTACTGAAAAGGGCGCATCAGGCGCGCCAGCGAAACGAGCCTGCGAGAACTCAAGATATAACGGGGAACAAGGTGAGTCAAATGCCGATGTTGCAAGCAGTTGCCTCTGGGTGTAACTTTCAGGGAATGCCCACTTTTCCGTACCCCGTCGCGCACCCTGTGCCGCTCTTTCTGGCTCCCATGGCTGGGGTGTCGGAGTCGCCGTTCCGGCGGCTCTGTCGGCGCTATGGGGCTGACGTGGTCGTCACCGAGTTCTTGTCGGCTGAGGGAATTCGCCGCGAGAACGAAGCGACCATCGCTAAACTGCGGTTTGGCGCTGACGAACGGCCCATTGGCGTGCAGATTTTTGGGGGCGAACCAGGGCCGATGGGCGACGCTGCCGCGCTGGTGACCGACGTGTTTCAGCCTGAGTTCATTGACATCAACTTTGGCTGTCCCGTCAAGAAGGTGGTGCGGCGCAACGGCGGATCCGGCTGCCTCAAGGATCTGGGGCTCGTGCAGGAGGTCATTCGCGCGGTGGTGAAGAACACCCACCTTCCGGTGACGTGCAAGATTCGCAGTGGTTGGAGCGAGGAAATGCGCGATCCGGTGAAGATCGGCCTGCACTGTCAGGAGGCGGGCGTGAGGGCGATTGCCATTCATCCGCGCACGCGCACGCAGATGTATACGGGGAGCGCGCGCTGGGAGGAGATCGGCCTCCTCGTGCAGGCGCTGGAGATTCCGGTCATCGGCAACGGCGACATCAAGACCGCCGAGGACGCCTTCCGGATGCACAAAGAAACGGGATGCGCCGCGGTGATGATTGGGCGCGGATCTTTTGGTCAGCCCTGGATTTTCACACAGGTGCGCGCGTTGCTCAATGGCGAGACGCCGCGCGCAACGCCCGGCGTGGAAGAGCGCTTCGCGCTCGCACTCGAACATGCACGGATGGTGCAGAGCTACGAGGTGGACCCCGAAGGTGCCGCCATCGAGTTCCGGAAGCATCTTGGCTGGTACGTGAAGGGGCTGCACAACTCGGCGGATCTCCGCCGCAAGTTGCACGTGGTGAACAGCTTTGGTGAAGTCGAGGGGATTTTTGAAGAGTATCTCGCGGAGCATGCCGCGAATCAGTCGCTCGAGGCCGCGGCGCCGTGAGGCGTGACCGTGTGCGCGCGCTGCTCCAGGCCGTGGCGAGCGGGCACACGCCAGTGGACGACGCGCTCGTGCAACTCGATCAGGCGCCGCTTGAGGCGTTGTCCTTTGCGCAGATCGACCATCATCGTGCGTTGCGCCATGGTTTTCCCGAAGTCGTGTTTGGTGAAGGGAAAACGGTGGAGCAGGCCACCGCGATCTGCGAGCGGATTGCGGCGCACGGCGACGGATTTCTAGTCACGCGGGCCTCTCCAGAGTTGCGTGCGGCGTTGGTGGCACGGTTCTCGGGTGCCGAGGCCAATGCGCTCGGTCGCACGGTGTGGCTGCGCGGCGCGGCGCGTGCGGCGCGCGCTGACGCGCGTCCCGTGCTGGTGATCACCGCAGGGACGGGCGATCTCCCCGTCGCTGAGGAAGCCGCGGTGACGCTCGATGCGCTCGGCTGTTCCGTGGCGCGGCTCGTGGATGTGGGAGTCGCGGGGATTCATCGGTTGCTCTCGCAGCAGGGCGCGCTCGCCGAGGCCGGTGTGGTGATTGTGGTCGCGGGGATGGATGGCGCGCTTCCCTCGGTGGTGGGCGGACTCGTGCGCGTGCCAGTGATTGCCGTGCCAACCAGTATTGGCTACGGCGCGAGTTTTCACGGACTGGCCGCGTTACTCACCATGCTCAACAGCTGTGCGGCTGGCGTGACGGTGTGCAACATCGACAATGGCTTTGGTGCTGCGATGGCCGCGGCCCGGATCCTCGGCGACTAGTGCGCGCTCTGGGGCGTTGAGCGATGTGGTTGCTCGTCGCCTTTGTCAGTGGAGCCGTGGCCGCGCTCGGCAGCGCGTGGTGGAAACGGCGCACCGCGCACGAGCGCCCCGCGCTTTCTGATCGTCTGTTCGGGGCGGTTCGGACTGCTGGCGCGACCGTTGACGTAACCGCGAAATCGCTTTCCGACGCACTCGTGCCGTCGCGAGATGCGCTGCTCGCGAGCCATCTCCGTTTGGTGCGCGACGCGCTGCATGCTGACGCCGTGCTCGTGTGGCAGCGCGCGTCGGCGCGCGCGCCATTTGTTTGTGTGGCCTCGGCCGACAGCGTGCGGTGCGACCCCGCGACGTGGGGCACGCTGCAACATCGTGAGTTGGCGCGGTGGAGCGCGGACGAAGGGATGGTGTCGGTTGACGCGGGGGCAGAGCCGCGCTTCGTGGCTGCGCCGGTGCGGTGGCCCCAGAGCGCGACGGCGCCGGCCCCTGAGGCGCCGGCGTTGTTGCTGGTGGCGTCGCTGCCGAGTGAGAGCGTGTGGACGCGCGATACACTCAAGGCGATGGTGCAGGCGCAGGCCGCGCATACGGGTGCGCTCTGGGCGTTGTGGGAGCACGATACGGCGATGACGGCGCAGAATCGTGAACTACGCGCGCTGGTGCGTACGGCGCTTGAAGTGCAGGCTTCGAGCGACCCCGCCGAGCTTGAGCGCAATCTGGTGGAGCGAGCGGTGGAGGCGACCGGCGCGGATTTCGCCGTTCTCGTGCAGTGGGATCGAACGCAGCATACGGGGACGGTGCGGCGCGTGACCGCGCAGCATCCGCTTCCTGCTCCGGCGGTGGGTGAGATGGTGACGGTGGATTCGATTATTGCGCGCGCGTGCATTGATGGCACACCGCAGCTGTGGGATAATGCGCAGAGCGTGGCGCGAGCGAATCGCGTGTACGGTGGGCCTCGAGAGATTTCTGCCGGTGCGTCACTCGCGGTGATCCCGATGCGTCGTGGGGCGCACAGTCTGGGCGCGGTGGTGCTGGGGAGCAATGCCCGCGACGCGATGCCGCTACGCGACTTACGCACGGCGGGGCTCTTTGCGCAACTCGCGGCGTCTGGGCTTGAGGCGGCGTGGGAGCTGGAGGAAGTGAGCCGGGAATCGCAGACCGATGCGCTCACCGGGCTGTGGAACCGGCGGCGATTCAATGATGACGTCGTGCGCGTGCTGAATGAAACCGATCGGTTTGGCGGGCAGTGCGCGCTGGTGCTCGTGGACGTGGATCATTTCAAGGCGGTGAACGACAACTACGGACACGAGTGTGGCGACGCGGTGTTGAAGGTGGTGTCGCAGGCATTGCTCGAGCATCTGCGCAGTACCGACATGTGCGCGCGCATTGGCGGCGAGGAGATTGGCATCGTGCTGCCGCAGACCGGGCGGGACGGCGCGCTGGAACTCGCGGAGCGTCTGCGGCTGGCCGTGGCGGCCGGCGTGCTGCCGTGGCGCGGTGGCGCGGTGCGGGTGACGGCGAGTTTTGGGGTGGCGCTCTACGAGGCAGGGAGCGGCGAAGCGAGGCGAAAACGCCATTTTGCGCTCGCGGACGCGGCCCTGTACGCGGCCAAGCGAGACGGCCGTAACCGCGTGGAGTGTGCGTCCGGTTGAACTAGATGGGGTCCTCGGTGTATCTTTCCCCCGTAGCACGGGGACGAATGGAATCGATTGTGTGGGTGGCCCCGTAGTTGCGTGCCCAGGTCCTCGGGTTCCTGGTAAAACACTCGGGAAATTTTCAACTGCGAACAACAACTTCGCTCTTGCTGCGTAACTTCTAGTTACGTCCAGCAGTGCCCATGAGGAAGCCCGCCCGGGGCGGCTTCTAGGGTATCGCAAATCCGGGCTAGCCTTACGTCGCGCCTTCCGGCGTCGGGCAAAACTATAGAGGGCTCATCCAGTATTCGGCGGCCTACCGGCCAGGTACTGGAAACATCAAACGGTAGGATACGCACGTAGACGCTGCGGAAGATCTTATGCAAGACGCGGGTTCGAATCCCGCCGTCTCCACTCCGGTCAGGCTCGCAATTCCTTAAAAACTTAAGGAGTTGCGGGCCTGATTTTTTTTCGGCGACATGGGCGGTTCGGTCTTTGTAACTGCCGATCACGCCTCTCCGCAGAACGATCGCAGCGATAGCGAGTGATCTTAGTAACCGTGGATGGAATCCCGCCCCAATTATCGGGGTCAGCTGGCAGCTGGCAGCTGCAGGCTAGCGCAACAGCTAGCCGTCGAGCAGGTTACAATGTCGCTTTTGAGACAGCTACCGCCGTCAGCCGGAGTTGACGGGTTTCGGTGGTTAACGGACTGGATTTGGTGTTTGGAAAATCATCCCATTTTTTGGAGTTCGTAATGAAGTTTCTCAGTGTCCCTTATTCGGTCTTGCGGCGCGCTGCGGGGATATTCGCCTGCGGGGGTTTGGCTATCCTCGCAGTCGCTGGGCCAGCCGATCTACACGCTCAGGCCACCGGAATCATTCGAGGCACGATCACGTCAGATCGTATGATGACGCCGATCGAGGGGGTTCAGGTATCGGTTGTTGGTGATGCGAGATTCGCGCGCACGGACGCCGCTGGTCGGTTCCGCTTGACTGGCGTGACCGCCGGTGCGCAGATGGTGCGCGCCCTTCGCATCGGTTACGCGGTACAGACGAGCGCCGTCACCGTGTCGCCCCGAGATAGTGCCACCGTCAACTTTGTCCTCAAAGATGCGGCGCTCTCCCTCGACGCGGTTGTGGTGACAGGAACGGCTGCTGAAGCGCGCAAAAAGGAAGTGGGCAACGCCATGGCCACGATTGATTCGCGGTCGCTCGAGTCGGCGCCGGTCAAGGATGCCCAGGACATGATTGCCGCACGCGCGCCGGGTGTCACCGTGATGGGCAACTCCGGGCAGCCGGGAGCCGGCGGCACGATTCGCTTGCGGGGCAGCAACAGCATCACGCAAGGTAATGCTCCGATCATCTACGTCGACGGCATTCGCATCTACAGTTCAGGAGGGCCGATCACGCCTTCTGCGCGTCAGAGCGCCGCAGCGTTTAATGATATCAAGGCCGACGAGATTGAACGCATCGAAATCGTCAAGGGTGCCGCGGCCACGACGCTGTACGGCACCGAGGCGTCGGGTGGCGTGTTGCAGATCTTTACGAAACGTGGCTCAGCTGGCGCGCCGCAGTGGAACGTGGCCACAGGCGCCGGTCTCAATGTCATGGGGCACGTCGGTCCGGCCTCGGACCCGACGGGACTCGGTCTCAACAATTGCTCGGGTATCCGTACCGACGGCACCGGGCTCAAATTCACAGATCCCACCTGCCCTGCGAACGGCAGTTGGCTTCAGAATGGTGCGGTCAAACGCCTTGAAGCCGACGTCAAGGGCGGTGGGGAGAATATGACCTATTTCCTTTCCGGCAACTACAACGAGAATCAAGGTGCGGTAAGAACCGGGTATCAAAAGGATGGCGGCTTCCGCGCCAACTTTACGTTTACGCCAAGCAAGAACGTGGTGATCGGGCTGAATACGTCGTATAACAAGAAGTCGATTGGTTGGCTCGGCGATGGAAATCTGGCCAATGGATTCACGTTGAACGTCATGCGCGGCCCGAGCAATAATTTTAAGGGTGGCAAGGGGACGGACTGCAACGCCGCCGTTGCGGCCGGTGTGACGTGCATTACCGACGGCTATGTGCTCGATCAGGTGGTCACGAATAATTCCGATCACTTTATTACCGGCATGTCGCTGGCGTGGAGTCCGTTTGCGGCTCTCAGTAATCGTCTGAACGTCGGATTTGACTTCAATGCCAGTAATAACAATTCGCTTCTGCCGTTCGGTTTCCTGAATCTGGCGACCGGATCGCTGAATACGTCGGACTGGAATCACACGAAACTTTCTATTGATTACGCGGGCTCGTTTCAGAGCACGGTGTTGAAGCGGTTTGCTTCCACGCTGTCATGGGGCGGCCAGTTGTTCGACGATCGCGAGCGCTTTACCGGAATCAATGGCACGCTACTCGCTGGACCCGGAGATCCGACGATCGCCTCCTTCGCCACGGTCACGCTCGGGTCCGCTTCCCAGCCGCGTGTGGTGAATGCCGGATTCTTCCTGCAGGAAATGCTCGGCTGGAACGACCGCCTGTTTCTTACGGCTGGATTGCGCGTCGATGGCAACAGTGCGTTCGGCTCCAACTTTGGATTGCAGGCGTATCCGAAGGTGAGTGCTGCGTGGGTCTTGTCGGAGGAAAAGTGGTGGCCGACGACCTATGTCTCGACGATGAAGTTGCGCGCGGCGGTTGGAGAGTCCGGGAAGGCGCCGGGTGCCTTTGACGCGGTTCGCACGTGGGATCCGGTCGCCGGAGACGAAGGGAAACCCGGCGTCTCTGTTGCACAGCGCGGCAATGCGCAGCTCGGACCTGAGCGCACGCGCGAAGTTGAAGTCGGCTTTGATGCAAGCGGGCTCGGCGACCGGCTCTCGCTGGAGGTCACGGGATTCCGAGCGCGGACGTACGGCGCGCTGATCGGTGTCGTGTTCCCACCGTCCGAAGGATTCTCGCGGACGCAGTTGCAGAACGTCGGCACGTTGGAGAATAAAGGGCTCGAAATGCAGTTGAACGCCGGCTTGGTGCGTTCGGCCAAGTTCGAATGGGAAGCGCGGGTGAGTTTGACCTCGCTTGCCAGCAACACCATCAACGTTGGTCATGTGCCGATTTCGACGGGACTTGGCAGCTATGTGCGTGAGGGATATCCCGTGCCGGGAATCTTTGGCGCGAGAATCACCAACCCCAACGCCATCGCGGATCCCATCGTGGCGACCGATCAGTACCGCGGCTCTGTCTACCCCACGCGTATCATCGGCTTGGGGACGACCATCACCTTGCGGCGCGATTTGACCTTGGACGTGTTGGGTGAGTATCAGGCGGGTGGCCACCTCACGAACTTCATTGGCTTCCAGGGCGAGTCACGCAACATCTGGCAGCCCTGCTACGACACCCAGTCGAAGCTCCGCGCCTACAATGGTGCGGACGGAAAGAAAGGCACGGCAGACGACGTGACGTCGGCACTCGACGGCGTGACCGCTTTACAGCGTGGCCGCTGCGCGATCGATGCGACGGTTCGCAATAGCGATTTCTGGATTTCTGAGAGCGACTTCTTCAAGCTGCGCTCCATCTCGCTGTCGTATCGCATTCCGGCGCGTTTTCTGCATGGCGCCAAGGCAGCGACGATCTCGGTTGCTGGACGGAATCTGTTCACCAGCACGAAGTACGATGGCGTAGATCCCGAAGCCAATGACGCCTCCGATGCCGCCACCGGCTTGGGTCGCCGTGAGTACTACCAGTTACCGCCGTTCAAGTCTGTGCTGGCGACGCTGCGAATCACTTTCTAACATGCGAGTGGACAACATTATGAAAACCAAGAGAACTCTCCTGGTTGCCCTCGTCGGTTCGCTGACTGTCGTGGCGTGTCAGGGCTTCCTCGAAGTCACCAATCCAGGGCCTATTGCGGACTCCAGTCTGCTGACGCCCGACGCTGTGCCCAGTCTCGTGACCGGCATGTCGTCTGATTTTTCAAATAACTACGATGAAATTGTGCGCCTGACGTCCATCGCGGCGGATGAAAGCGCGCATGGCGGGAGTTATGCCGGCGAGGGGTTGTGGGTGCGCGGGATTATCCGCGCCGAGGATGTGAACACGCACTGGTCCGGCTCGCATCAGGTCCGTTTTGAGTCCGAGTCCGGAATCGAGCGGATGAAGGGTATGAAGGGGTTTAGCTATGAGACGAGTGCTCAGGCGGCTCGTGCGAACATGTTTGCCGGCCTGTCGAATCGGACCTTGGGTGAGAATTTCTGTGAGGCCGTCTTCAACAACGGACCGGCGCAGCCCGGCACCGAATACTTTGTTCGGGCGGAGAAGTATTTCACGGAAGCGATCCGCGTAGCGCAGGCGGCTACTGGCGCATCGGATATTCTCAATGCGTCGTACGCGGGTCGTGCGGCGGTCCGCGCCGCGCAGGGTAACTGGACTGGTGCGGTCGCAGACGCGGCCCTTGTCCCAGCGACCTTTGTGTATGTCGCGCCATTTTCCACGAACTCAACTCGTGAGAACAACTCGCTGGTTCAGGAAACCTACGTGCGACGCGAGTTTAGTGTCTTCGGCACGCAGTGGGCGCAGGTGTTTAAGGATCCGCGTGTGCCGTGGGATACGATCAAGACCACCACAGGCGCGATTCAAAAGGGCCAGGATGGATTGACGAATTATTTTCGCCAGGCGAAGTACAAGGATTTAGGTGCCGATATTCCTATTGCAAAAGGCACGGAGATGTTGATGCTGCGGGCGGAGAATGCGCTCCGCGCTAGCGACATCGGCGGTGCGTATGCTTTTCTCAATCAGGCGCGCGTCGTTGCAGCCATGACGCCGCTGACCGTGCCGTCGGATCTTGCCTCCGCGTGGGTGACCTTGCAAAAGGAGCGTGGAGCGACGTTGTGGCTGGAAGGGCGCCGCTTGTGGGACTTGCGGCGCTGGAATGTGGAGACCGGTCCGTCGCATAGTTCGTTCTTGGACGGTCGCGACAAATGCATTCCGATCGGCCTCGCCGAGTTGCAGACGAACCCGAATCTGCGTAGTCGTCTTCCGTGAGTTGGATGGTCCGCAGGCTGTCGGCGTTCTTGCCGGCAGCCGTCCTTGCGTGCGCTGGCGGTGCTGAGGTTACAGCGCCGCCAGCGTACGCGAAGACGATGGTGCTGTCGCTCGCTGGGCTTCCGCCACTCGATGCGCTTCGGGAGGGCAGTTACGAGGCGTGGATGGTAGACCGTCAGGGCGTCTTTCACTCTGCGGGTCGTTTTGCGCCTTCCGTGTCCGTTGCGCTGACGCTGCCCGAAGCGGTCGCAGACCCCGTGAGCGTGATCATTACGGTTGAGCCGCCGTTTGATAGCGACGCGCAGCCCTCGAAGCAGCATCTGTTACAAGGTGCGTTCTCTGGTGCCAATGCGACGCTCCGCGTCGTCGGAGCGCTGACCCAGGGCGATCTCGCACTGCGTGAGCGGCCTGGGCAGTTCACCATCTTCACGCCGAGTGACAACGCCATTAATGGCTATCCGTCGCATGAAGAGGCGGGTATTTGGCTTTTTAATATGGCACCCTTCGACACGCCGCAAGGCGATATGTGGGTGCGACTCACGCAGCTGCAAGCGGGGTGGATTTACGAAGGCTGGGTGGTACGCGACGTTGGCCTTCCAGGTGCGGTCTGGTTTTCGTATGGCAAGTTTCTCCCAGACCAGACGGGCGCGGTCAGCGCTCGTGATGATCAGGGCTGGGGGGCGTTTTCGGGGGTGTTGGATTTTGCGAGCGAGCAGTCTGAGGAATTCCCGGGTGGTGATTTTATTTCGAATCCTCTCCATCTCCCCGTGCCGGGCGATCTCCTCCTCCCATTGAATCTGACGGAGAAGACCGCCGCCGGCGGGAGCCGTTGGACGCACGTTATTACTATTGAACCCGCGTGGAATAAAGGGGAAGGGTTAGCCACGGAGCGTCCCTTTTTCCTCGCGCCGTATAGCGACGCTGTTGGCAGCGGCGGGCCGGGATTACCGCGTACCATCACGTATCGTGCGTCGGTCATTCCCAGTGGGTCGGCGGTGCTTCGATGAATTCCGTTCGGTCTGTACGCCGCGGCATGATGGGCCTGCTCGTCGTTGGAGTGGTGCTCGGAGGAGTCGAGGGGTGCGGGATCCTCGCCACGGAGACGAAGCACAGCGCTGTGGTGGAGATGGACTCTACGGGTGGACAGTGGGCGACTTGGGCTCTTGTGAATCGCGCCGAGGTACGCCCCGCGCCGCCGCCCGTAGCCGGTTCGACGCAGGCCGGGCAAGAGATCAGCGAAATTCTCGCGCTGCAACACGGTTTGGATGCCGCAACGCGAGGCCGGATTGCTCAGTGGGACGGACTCCCATCCGTTCTGTGGACAGAGGTCGCCCTTGAGCGCCTCGCGTTGTATTGGCCCCTGTTACCGGATGTCCGACTCGCGACCCCGGTGCGGTCGACCCGCATCATGGCGCTGCTCCATATCGCCGTGTACGACGCTCTGGTCGCCGCGTGGGACGCAAAGTTCATGTATCATCGTGCCGCGCCTTCGACCGCGGATGCTCGGGTTCAGGCGCTCACTGCTCGGAGTGACCTCCCGAGCTACCCATCGGAGCATGCGGCGGCGGCGGCGGCGGCCGCCGCCGTGCTCGGCTATCTGTTTCCGCTCGACGATAGTGCGCAGTTTACGGCGCAAGCTCGCGCGGCGGCAGAGACTCGGATCGCGGCCGGTGCGAACTACCGGAGTGACGTGGAGGCGGGGCTCGCGCTCGGCGCGAAAGTGGCGGCGCGCGTCATCGCGCTAGCGAAAGCAGACGGCTCTGCGTTCGAGGCCAAAGTGGCCATTCCAACGGGTTCCTATTTCTGGAAGCCGACCCCCCCGCGGGCGGTGGCGATTCCATTCGATGTCGGCGCTGGCGGCTGGCGCACGTGGGTCCTGCGGTCGGGGAGCCAGTATAGGCCCGCCCCTCCGCCGATTCCGGGCCAAGCGCTGTTCGATGCGAGCCTCGATGAGCTCCGGCGACTCTCGACATCGCGTACGACGGCGCAGGCAGATACCGCACGATATTGGGCATCTGAGGCACCATCGGCGCGGTGGGAAGCCTTCATGCAGGATGAGCTAAGGAAACGCCGGGTTTCACCGCTCCGGGCGGCGCGGGCACAGGCGCTCGCGAGCGTGGCGAGCTTTGACGCGCTCGTTGCGTGCTGGGACGGAAAGTTTTTCTACTGGATGGAACGCCCGATCACGGCAGATCCTGCGCTGGTGACGGTCTTTGCGACGCCGCCGTTTCCTAGTTACCCATCGGGACACTCGACGCAGTCGGCCGCCATGGCCGCCGTGTTCGCTGAACTCTTCCCAGATAGCGCGAATGTGTATCTCGCGAGAGCGGGAGCGGCGTCCGTCTCGCGGGTTTTGGGTGGCATCCATTTTCGATTCGACGTCGTCGCGGGTGAACAGCTCGGCAAGCAGGTGGGCGCCGCGGTCGTCGCCTGGGCCAGGGCAGACGGGTCGACGCGGTAACGCCTGCGCCGAGTCGCGGCCGCTCGAAATGTGCTCCGCCGTAGACAGCAGCACGGTGACGCGAGAGGTTTAGGGAGCGGTTGCGCGGTAGGGAATGCCTCGTGAACGCGTTTTTCGGATATTGCTGATCTCCCACCAGCCCACCGTCAATGCCATACGTCCGATTCCGCTCCCTTGCCTCCGCGATCTTGTGCGCGCTCGCCCTCGCAACGCCCGCCGCCGCTCAAAAATCAACCGCTAAACCGCTCCCCAATTTTGAGCAGATGTTCGGCTTCAAACCGGGCGCGGACCGTACGCTGCCGAGTTGGAAGCAAGTCACCGAGTACTTCACCGCGCTCAGCAAAGTGAGCCCGCGCGTCCAACTGCGCACGCTCGGCAAAACCGTCCTTGGGCGCCCGTTTCTCGTGGCGTTCATTGCCGATTCGAGCACGCTCGCCAACCTCGAGCACTATCGCACCATTCAGCGCAAACTGATGGACCCGCGCGTGCGTACGGCGAGTGACGTGCGAGAGAAGCTCATTGCCGAAGGGAAGAATGTCATTCTCGTGACCTGCTCCATTCACTCCACCGAAGTTGGCGGCTGGAGCACGGCGCTGGTGCTCGCCGATCGACTCGCGCGAGCGAGTGACGCCGAGGCGAAGATGATTTTGGCCAACACGATCATTATGCTCGTGCCCAGTCAGAATCCCGACGGCGTGGACATTGTGGGCGACTGGTATCGCGCCACGCTCAACACGGCGGCCGAAGGAACCAACCCGCCGGAGCTGTATCATCACTACACGGGGCACGACAACAACCGCGATTGGTATGCGTTCACGCAGCCCGAAACGCGCTACACGGTGGACTCGCTCTACACACCGTGGGACCCGGAAATTGTGAATGACGTGCACCAACAGGGCGGAAATGCGGGGCGCATCTTTGTGCCGCCGTACATGGATCCGGTGGAACCGAATATCGATCCGATTCTCACGTCGAGCACGAATGCCTTGGGCCTTCAGATGACGTGGAGCCTGATTCAGGGTGGCAAGACCGGCGTCGCGAACAATGCGAGCTACGACCAGTGGAGCCCGGCACGTCAGTATTCGCTCGTGCACCGCGGGGCGCGCGTCCTCACAGAAACGGCAAGCGCGCGACTGGCGACGGCGGTGGATGTACCGTTCGACCGGCTCGGCACTGGCCGCGGCTACGATGCGCGTGAGGTCAGTTGGAACTTCCCGGCGCTTTGGCCAGGCGGGAAGTGGGGGTATCCGGATATTGTCGACTATCAGGTGTCCGCCTCGTGGGCTCTGTTTGTACACGCCGCGCGCGACCGCCGCGCCTGGCTCGAGTCGTACGCCACGATGGGCGACCGCGCACTCGGCACGATGCCCGCGTGGGGGAAAGACCCGTGGCCGACGGCGTTCATTATTCCTAAGTCGCAGAGCAGCGCCAGTTCGCTGCAGCGGATGATCTGGACACTCCAGCACGGTCAGGTAGAAGTACGCGAAACGACTGCGCCGGCGTCCGTTGATGGAAAGACGTATCCCGCTGGGAGCTACGCGGTGCTCGTGAAGCAGCCCTTTGGTGGCTATGCCAAGTCGCTGCTCGAACGGCAGAAGTATCCGAATCTCTTTGAATATCCTGGCGGGCCGCCCAAGCGGCCGTATGACGTGACGGCGCACACGCTGCCGTTGCTGTTCGGCGTGGAGGTGGCCACGGTGATGGGCGCCGCGCCCACCACGGGGAAGGTGGTCGCCGAGGTGAAGGAGCCGACGTTTACGGCGCCGTCGCTCTCGGGTGTGAGCAGCAAACGTATTGGCATCTATAAGAGCTTTGCGGAGTCCATGGATGAAGGGTGGACGCGCTATGTGTTTGATACCTATCGCGTGCCCTTTACCTCCTTGCACGACAACGACGTAAAGGCGGGCAATCTCATTGCGAAGTACGACGTGATCATCATGCCGGCGCAGTCGGCTAATTCGATTGTGCGGGGAGTGGGGAATGCGTATCCGGATTCGCTGAAGGGCGGACTTGGCGAGGCTGGTGGTGCGGCGCTGACGGCGTTTGTTGAGGCTGGCGGCACGCTACTCGCATTCAACGAGGCGTCGGAATACGCCATCGAAACGATGAAGCTGCCGGTCAAGAACGCGCTCGCCGGTGTGCGCAACACGGAGTTCTACGCGCCGGGCTCGATCTTCGCGGTCGAGGTGGATCGCACGAACCCGGTGGCGAAGACGTTCAATGCCCCGACGCCGTCTGTTTGGTTTGAAAACAGTCCGGCCTTTGATATTACGGATCCTTCGCAGGCGGTCGCCGTCGCGAAGTATGCCGCCACGGGGAACTCGCTGCTCTCCGGTTGGTTGTTGGGTGCGTCCAAACTGAACGGCAAAGCGGCGCTCGTGGACGTCTCAAAGGGGAAGGGGCATGTGATGCTGTTTGGTTTCCGTCCGCAGTATCGAGGGCAGAGCGAATCGACACTGCCGCTGATTTGGGGCGCGATCTTGCGGGGCACGGACAACGGCGTCAAGCCATAGCTTGCTCACATTGCAACGAGGGCCGTCGGTTTTCGGCGGCCCTTGGTTGTTTCACTCACGGAGATGACAGGTGAATACACGCCGCCAGTTTCTGATTACCGCGCCGCTTGGACTGATTGGTGCGGTGTCCGCCTGTCGCAGTGACACGCAGGCGGCCGCGTCTGCACCACCAGCTGGCGCGCCACCGACCTTTGGCACGATGCCCGCCTCTGGGCCCGCCGTGACCACGGCGACCTTTGCGGAGGCCGAAAAGCTGGCGCAGGTAACGATGACCGCCGCTGAACGAGAGCAGGCGGCAGCGAGTTGGCGGACGTCGATTGCCGCGATGTTAGAACGGCGCACTGGGCCACGCAAAGTGGCGATCAGCGACTCGGTCGCCCCCGCGACGCAGTGGAATCCCGCGATCGCTGGAACCGTGGCTGGGCCAGCCCACGATCGGTTTATTCGCAGCGCCGGAGCTCCCGGGCCGCTTCCGGCGACGGACGCCGCGATTGCCTTTGCGCCGGTGACGCAACTCTCGCGTTGGATTGAGACGCGCAAGATCACGTCGGTGCGACTCACAAATATCTATCTCGAGCGGCTTGAGCGATTCACGCCAACGCTGCGGTGCGTCATTACTCTCACGAAAGAGTTCGCGCTGGCACAGGCGCGCAAAGCCGATGCGGAGATTGCCGCAGGGAAGTATCGGGGGCCGTTGCACGGCATACCGTATGGCGTCAAGGATTTACTCGATACCGCCGGCATTGCCACGACCTATGGGGCTGAGTTTCACCGCAAACGTGTGCCGACCGCCGATTCTACCGTGGTGAAGCGGTTGAATGACGCCGGTGCCGTGTTGGTCGCGAAGTTGAGCTTAGGCGCGCTCGCGCTCAACGACATTTGGTTCGGTGGCCAGACCATGAACCCGTGGCTGCTCGAAGAAGGGGCGTCCGGCTCCAGCGCAGGCCCTGGCTCGGCGACGGCGGCCGGCCTCGTGGGATTTTCAATCGGCAGCGAAACAGGGGGGAGTATTGTGAGCCCCGCGATGCGTTGCGGCGTGACGGGGTTGCGCCCGACGTACGGCCGCGTGCCGCGGACCGGCGCGATGACGCTCTGCTGGTCGCTCGACAAACTCGGCCCGATGACGCGGAGCGTGGAAGACGCAATGCTCGTCTTGCACGCGATCACTGGGCCGGACGGAGCAGACGTCGCGTGCGTCCCGTGTCACCTCGACTACGATGCGGCCGCGCCGGTGAAGGGATTGCGCGTGGGCTACTTCCCCGCGTGGATGAAGGAAAGTCCCGCGACGGATGTCGACCGCGCCGCGCTGGAGGCCGTACGGAAGCTTGGGATGATTCCTACTGAGGTCACGCTCCCCGATTGGCCGCACGGGGCGCTGAATGTGGTGCTCTTTGCTGAGGCCGCCGCCGCCTTCGAAGAGATGACGCTCTCAGGCACTGACGACCAACTCACCTCGCAAGTGAACGACGCCTGGCCAAACTTGTTCCGTCAATCGCGCTTCTTGTCGGCCGTCGATTTTGTGCAGGCCGACCGGATGCGGCGGATGTTCGCGGCGGAAATGGCGCGCATCTTCCAGCAGGTGGATGTTCTGCTCGTGCCATCGCTGCGCGATGAGATGCTCACGGTCTCGAATTTCACGGGGCATCCGTCGCTGACCATGCGGGCCGGATTTGTGCAGGTGGCGGAGGCGCGGAGCGACTGGGCGCCCGACCCCAAGCACCCGCTGCCGAAGTTTGCGCCACCTCGTCGTGTGCCGCACGGCATCACGCTGCTCGGCAGTCTCTTTGACGAAGGCATCATCGTGCGCGCCGGACTCGCGTTGGAAAAAGCATTCAACGTGGTCGGCGAAAACCCACCCGGGTTCTAGCAGCAGGGCGGCTGCGGCGCCGCCCTGCTGATGGGGTTGCTTGATTACGGCTTGGCGATCAACCGATCGCTGATCGTTTCCGCGATGCCGCGAGCATCGGCGGTGGCATCGTTGGTGAGAATGATGATCGTGGCGTGTTTATCGGGAATGCGGACAAACGCGTTGCGCTTGCCGGCATC
>CANIWQ010000019.1 GCA_947471365.1 Gemmatimonadota bacterium
AATTTCTATTTGGTGGGCCAAGACCGGATGCTCGACATTTTCAATCAGCTCTTCGGGGCGATCTTCCTGGTGGGCCTCGCCCTGAGCGGCGTTGGCCTGCTGGTGGGTGGCGTGGGCGTGGTGGCCATTATGATGATCTCGGTCACCGAGCGCACGCGCGAGATTGGCGTGCGTAAGGCACTCGGCGCGACGAGCGGTCTCATTCTTTGGCAATTTCTGATTGAGGCCGCCACACTCACCTGCCTAGGCGCCGCTATTGGGCTGGCCATTGGCGCGGCGATCGCGGCGCTCGTGAAGGCCTACACGCCCATCCCGGCGTCGGTGCCCTTTTCCGCCGTTGTGACGTCACTTGTGGCGGCGGCGCTCACCGGGGTTGTCTTCGGCATGGCGCCAGCGGCGCGCGCCGCGCGACTGGACCCCATCGCCGCGCTCCGGCACGAGTAACGAGCCCTTGCGGAGGGCTTTTCCCTCCGAGTGATTTCATGGTGCATGCGCTTCTCCGACGTCCTTGCCATCGCATTCGGCCAGATTCGCGCCAATAAACTCCGATCGTTTTTCACGCTGCTGGGCGTGATCGTGTCGGTGGCGTTTCTTGTGGCAGTCGTGGCTATCATCCAAGGGATGAATGCGTACGTCAAGGAGAATCTTGCCGACGCGATGGTGGGCACGAACGCATTTCAAGTCCGACGCACGCCTATTCAGATCGGCTTGTTCAACGACGAAATGTGGAAACGCGTGGCGCGGAGGCCACGCATCACCATGGCGGACGCGGCGACGGTGCGAGCCGCGCTCCCCGACGCAGAAGCAATTGCCCTGACCTCGGGCTATCCGCCTCCGCTCTCCGACATTATCTGGCGTGGCCGCACCATCTCCGACGTCATGACGTTCGGCATCACGCCGCCCTACCAGCGCGTGCAAGACTACAAGTTCGAGCGCGGCGTGCCCATCACCGACATCGACATGGACCAGCGCCGCGCCGTCGTCGTCCTTGGGCACGACATCGCGAGCAAACTGTTTGAGTCGGTGGACCCGATTGGGCAGGAGGTGCGTCTGGGCGGTGAGCGCCTGACCGTCATCGGCGTGGCCGCGCCCAAGGGACAAGTGCTGGGACAGTCCTTTGACGCGTTCGCGATGCTCCCCTACTCGCGCTACGAAATGGTGTACGGGCGACGCAACACCACCTCGGTGTCCGTCAAAATGGCCAATGCGGCCGATGTCGCGTCGGGCATGCAGCGCGCCGAAGAAGCCATGCGGCTCGCCCATCATTTACGGCCGTCGCAAGAGAACAATTTCAGCGTGGAGACGGCCGACGCGCTCGTCGCATTCTGGAAGAGTCTGACCTCAGTGCTCTTCAGCGTGATTCCCGCCGTGGTCGGCATTGGCGTGGTGGTGGGAGGCATCGTGATCATGAACATCATGTTGATGGCGGTCACGGAACGCACGCACGAGATCGGCATTCGCAAAGCGGTCGGTGCGCGCGCGCGAGACATCGAGCGACAGTTCCTCGCTGAGGCCATCGTGCTCTCGGTGTTAGGCGGAGTGCTGGGCGTGTTGGCCGGATGGGCGTTCGCCGAAGTCGTGGCGGCGGTGTCGCCACTGCCGGCGCGCATCACTGCTTGGTCGGTGGCGCTCGCCCTCCTGCTCGGCGCCTCCGTGGGCGTGATCTTCGGCGTGTATCCCGCGCGGCGCGCGGCGCGGCTCGACCCAGTCACCGCCATGCGAGCTGAGTGATGCGCCTCGTCAGCGTGGACCAACTGCGCGAGAACGTCGGCATTGCCATTGATGCGCTCCGCGTCAGCAAAATGCGATCGGCGCTTACCATCCTCGGCGTCGTGATTGGCGTGGCAACGGTTATGACGATGGCGTCGATCGTGCAGGGGGTGCGCGACCAGATCCTCGATACCATCAATATCGCCGGCCCCTCCACGTTCTACGTGATGAAGCTGTTCTCCACCACGCTCGTCGATCCGCAGATGCTCCCCAAGTACATCCGCGTGCGTCCGGATCTCACACAGGGGGACGCGCAACGTATTGCCGAGTTGCCACAGGTCCAATACGCATCGCTCTGGACACAGGTGCTGGGACGGTTGGAATACGCCGGTACACGAAGCCAAGCCACATCCGTTTTTGGCGCCGACGATCGATTCCCAGAAATTCAAGGCGGCGAACTGCTGCAAGGACGGTGGTTCACCAAGTCCGAGCTGCGGAGTGGCAAGGCGGTGGTCGTGCTCGATGACGCCCAATCCCGGCGACTCTTTGGCCGAGAGCGTGCCATCGGCAAGACGATGAACGTCGGGGGACGCCCGATGGAAGTGATTGGCATCTACACGCCGCCGCTCAACGCCTTTGCGCCGCCGGGGCAGGAAACGGGCGCGATTGTACCGTTCCTGTTCGCGTGGCACGCGTACCGGATCGACAAACTGAACGGACTGTTCATTCCGGTGAAACCGCAGCCCGGTGTTACGGCACGCGACGCCGAGGACGCGGTGCGCGTTGCGCTCAGGGAGTCGCGCCACCTGCGCCCAGCCGAAAAGGACAACTTTGATCTGGTCTCACAGGATCAGTTGCTCAACACGGTCATGTCGATCACCGACATTTTCTTTCTGGTGATGATCGCGCTCGCATCCGTGGCCCTGATGGTGGGGGGGATTGGCGTGATGGCGATCATGATGGTGTCGGTCACGGCGCGCACGCGAGAGATTGGCGTGCGGAAAGCACTCGGGGCCACACGGCGCGACATTCTGCTGCAGTTTCTGATTGAAGCGGCAACATTGACGGGCATCGGTGGCGTGCTGGGGGTGTTATTCGGTGTTTTGGCAGGGCGGGTTGTCACGGGTTTGCTGAACGTGAAGGCCGACTTTCCGTACGAGTATACGGCGATCGCGGTGGCGGTGAGCGTGGCGATCGGTTTGGTGTTTGGCGTGGTGCCCGCGCGGCGCGCGGCACGGATGGATCCGATCGAGGCGTTGCGCCACGAGTAGCAGCGCCACAAGCTTGGGGCGCCCCACAGTAGTGTGGGGGCTTCACCAACAGAGGTTTCGTATGAACCGCTCCTTTCTCGCCTGTTCTGCGGCTGCGGCCCTCAGCCTGAGCGCATGCGCATCGCCGGCGCCCTCCCCTGCTCCGGCGCCTACCGCTGCACCAAGCGCACCGTCGGCCTCCGTGGCTGCTGGAACACCGACCTCCGCGCCAACTGGCGAACGCCTCGGCATGGTCGGCATCCGCCGACTCGATGTCCCGTACGTAGCCGAATCCAAGCTCCGGAAATTCTTCGACGGGCTGCAGAAAACCGGCATCATGGTGCGCGACAAAGAGTGTGGCGGGAATCTCTGGAACGTGGAGATCGTCACGCAGACGTCGGTCACTTTGGGGCAGCAGGGGGAGAGCGCCAGCGGGCACAAATGCACCATCCAGTTCGGTCGGATTACCGAGGTCTTTGACGAAAACGGTGCGCCAACGATATACCGCCAACGGCGTTAGCACGTCGGGGTGGAACTTTGCCCCAGCCCACCGGGGTATGATCGTCAGGCACGGCTGGAGCTCAGGGCGCGTCGGACCAGCGGCAGGCTGGGCGACAAGGGGACGCACCCTCCCATTGGGAGGCCAAAACCCCTAACGTTTTACTCTAGCTGGGCGTTATCAGGAGGTCGGCGGAAGCTCGCCGCTCCCACTCACGTTGTCATTGGAGGATGGACTCGATGAAGAAGTTCTTTGCGATGGCTGCAATGTTGATGGTGATGGCTGGTTCCGCGGCTGCCCAGGGCGGCGGCGGAATGGGCGGCGGCCAGCAGATGGATCCGGCTCAGATGGCTGAGCGCACCATCGGCGGTCTGTTCAAGGACATCACCGTGACGGACGCGCAGAAGAAGTCGGCCACGGACATCATCGTCAAGGCGATGACGGACTCGCGCGCGATTGACCGCGCGGCCCCGGACGCGCAGGAAAAGCGCGCCGCGGTCACGAAGAAGCGCAACGACGACCTCAAGGCGCTGCTCACGAGCGATGCCGACAAGAAGAAGTTCGATGACAACCTCGCTGCGATGCCGGCCGGTGGCCGTCGTGGCGGTGGCCCGCCGCCGACGCTCTAACGCTCGGCAGGCACGCTCGGCGGCAGGCTCGCCAAGCAACGAAGAGAAAGCGGGCTGACGGATTTTCCGTCAGCCCGCTTTGTTGTATCGGTCGAGGTGCACGCGACCGCCGTGTTTTTCCGGCGTGACGTCCGCGTTACTTCCCGCGCGAAATCGCCTTCGCGGCGATGCGGTCAATGAGGCTCGGCGCAATCATCTTGAGCCACATCCCAATCTTCCCGCGCGCAGTCATTACCAGCTCGCGTTTGCGCGCCGCCGCCGCCTGCAGCACCTGTACGGCGCACGCGGCTGGCGTCATCGCGGCATTGAGGTCGATCGGCACGAAGCCCAACGGCACGCCGCTCGCATTGAGGTTGCGTCCCTGCACGCCGGTGCCAACAAAGCCCGGGTTCACGATGGTGACGGTCACGCCGGTCCCCTCCAGTTCGATGCGCAGGGAATCAAAGAAGCCATTCATCGCGTGCTTGCTCGCCGCGTAGCCGCTACGCATGGGGACGCCGGTACGTCCCGCTAAACTCGATACGCACACAATGCGACCGCGCCGCGCGCGGAGGTGCGGCAACGCCGCCGCCGTGGTGTAGACGGCACCGAAGTAATTGACCTGCATCACTCGCTGGAACACGGAAAGGTCTTGCACCTCATCTACGCGCGCCCACATCCCGAGTCCCGCGTTGTTGACGAGGGTATCGAGCCGTCCGTAGTGAGCGACGGTCGTAGCCACGGCCGCCGCGCAGGCGTTCGGATCGGTGAGGTCCGCTGGTACGGCAATGGCGGTTCCTCCGGTGGAGGCCCCAGCGGTTTGACAGGCAAGGACGACGCGCGCGAGTTCGTCGGCGCGGCGCGCAACGAGCGCCAGCTTGGCGCCCTGCCCCGCCAACTGCACCGCCACCTGTTCGCCAATCCCGCTGGAGGCGCCGGTGACCATCACGACGTTATCGCGGAACTCACCGTTCATCGCGCCGTCCTCACTCGGTGACCGCACCGATGGCTTGCACTTCAATCTGATACCCAAAGTGCAGGTCGTTCACTGGCACGACCGCGCGCGCTGGCCGATGGTCCCCCATCACTTTGGCGTACGCCACATTCACTCGGCCCCACAGTTCCATGTCGGACACGTAGATGGTCATCTGCACCACCTGGTCCAGCGAACTCCCCGCGGCCTTCAGCACGGCCTCGATGTTGCGGAGCACCTGTTCGGTCTGCTCTTCGATGGAGCCCGCCACGTGCGTGGTGGCACCCGGCACCATCGGGAGCTGCCCCGCCACGAAGGCGAAGCCGTTGTGGACAATGGCCTGTGAGTAGTGGCCACCAGGGATGGGCGCGTTCGGCGTTTCAATAATCTGCATGGGGAGGGGTTTGAGGACCCCTCAACTTACGAGATTGGGCGCCCTGCCGTGATAGCCACCCGCCTCGCCCCGCACCCGGTGTGTGCCCTATCTTTCACGGATGACCACCGTTGACGCCCTTGCCATTTTTGCCCATCGGGACGACGCCGAACTCTGCTGCGGCGGCACGCTCGCCAAGCTGGTGCGGCTCGGGCACCGCGTGGGCATCGTCGATCTCACACAGGGCGAGATGGGCTCGCGCGGGTCGGCGGCCACGCGCGCCGCTGAAGCGACGACTGCTGCGGCCGTCCTCGGGGTTCAGGTGCGCGAGAATCTCGCGCTACCCGACGCCGCCATTACCAACACCCCCGAGACGCGCGCGGCGCTCGCTAACGTGATTCGTCGGCTCGCCCCGCGTATCGTGATCACGCATGCCCCGGCGGGGCGGCATCCCGACCATCGCGTCACCGCACAGCTCGTGCGCGATGCCTGCTTTGTGGGCGGGTTGGCCAAAGTTGCTCCGGAGCTCCCGCCCCACCGTCCGCTCAAGATTCTGCACGCTATTGCCTACCGCGAAGATCAGGAGAAGCCGACGTTCGTCGTGGATATCTCCGACGACTTCGACACCAAGCTGCGCGCCATTCAGTGCTATGGCTCGCAGTTCGACGGCGCCACACAAGCCGGCGAAGTGTACCCTACGGGCGAACCGCTGTACGACGTGATCCGCCATCAGAGTGCGCACTACGGGTCGCTCATCCGCCGCCAATACGGGGAGCCTTTTTTCACCTTCGAGACCATGCTCGTCGACAACCCGCTCACGCTCGACGTCTTCTCGATGTAACGGTCGCGCGCCCCCAGCGCGCGTATATTTCAGGACCTATGACAGCCCCGATTTATCTCGATCACGCCGCCTCCACGCCGGTGCGCCAGGAAGTCCTCGACGCCATGGCGCCGTTTTTTGATATGCGCTTTGGCAATGCCTCCAGCACGCACCGCTGGGGCCGCGAGTCGCGCGCCGCGCTCGACGATGCCCGCGACCGCATTGCGGCCTGCCTCGGCGCGCACCCAGACGAAGTCTGCCTCACCTCCGGCGGCACGGAAGGCGACAACCTCGCCATCCTCGGCGCGTGGCGTGCCCTGCGTGGTGCCGGACGCATCGCGGTCGCCACGTCGGTGATCGAGCACAAGGCCGTGCTGGCCGCCATGCATCACTGCGCGGCCGAAGGGGCCTCGGAACGCATGATTCCGGTGGACGCCACTGGCATCGTGTCGCTCTCGCACGCCCGCGAGATGATTGCACCCGACACCGCGCTCGCGAGCGTGATGTGGGTGAGCAATGAGATTGGCACCATTCAGCCCATACAGGCGCTCGCCGAGCACGCGAAGTCGGTGGGGGCATTGTTTCATACCGATGCGGTGCAGGCGTTCGGCAAGGTGGAAGTCGATGCGCGCAAGACACCGTTCGACTATCTCTGCATTAGCGGACACAAGTTCGGCGCGCCCAAGGGCTCGGGCGCAATGTTCATTCGGCGTGGCACGCCGCTCGAGCCGCTGTTCTTTGGCGGCTCACAGGATCGTGGCCGACGCCCCGGCACAGAAAACGTGGCCTTTGCCGTGGGGCTCGCCACGGCCTGCGAACTCACACTCAGCGCGCACGTGCGCGAGCATGCGCGCCTCACCGCGCTCCGTGACCGACTGCAGGCCGCCATCGTGGCCGCAATTCCCGATGCCGTGGTGCATGGACGCGACGCACAACGGGCGGCGCATATTCTCAATATATCGATTCCGGGCACCGACAGTGAGTCACTGCTCATTGCGCTCGACCTCCAAGGCATTGCCTGCTCCGGCGGCTCCGCGTGCCAGAGCGGAAGCGTGATGCCGTCGCACGTGATTAGCGCGCTTGGCGTTCCCTCCACCATTGCGGCCGGTGCGATTCGCATGAGCGTAGGCTCGCTCACCACCGATGCCGCGATTGACCGTGTTGCTGAACTGTTTCCCAAACTCGCGCTACGGGCGCGGGGCCATGCGGCGGCATAGCGAGTGAGCACCAAGCCTCGTGTGCTCGTTGCGATGAGCGGCGGCGTCGACTCCAGCGTCGCGGCCGCGTTGCTCGTGCGCGATGGCTACGACGTCGTGGGCGTGACGATGAAGTTGTTTGACGACGGCAACGAACTCCCCGACCGCCCCTGTTGCTCGCTCGACAGCACCAGCGATGCGCGCCGAGTCTGCGAACGCCTCGGGGTGCCGCATTACGTGCTCAACATGGTGGATCATTTTAGCCGCGATGTGATCACGGACTTTGTGGCGGAGTACGCACGCGGCCGCACGCCCATCCCCTGCGTGCGTTGTAACACCTTCACGAAGTTCAGCGATCTCGTGGCCAAGGCCGACGGCATCGATGCGCCACTCGTGGCCACCGGCCATTACGCACGCGTGATGGACGGCGCCCTGCATCGCGGCGCGGATGACAACAAGGACCAAACGTATTTCCTCTGGGGCATTAACCGCAGCGTGCTCCCCCGCCTGTTGCTCCCCGTGGGGAACATGACGAAGGTGGAGACGCGGGCGATTGCGCGTGAACTTGGCTTCGCTCGTGTCGCGGATAAGCCGGAGAGTCAGGAAATTTGTTTTGTTCCCGACGGTGATTACGTCAAGATTCTGCGCCGCGAACTGCCGGCCGACGCTCCGGCGTTGTCGCGTGGCGCGATCGTCACCCTCACCGGCGAGGTGATCGGCGAGCACGACGGCTTTGCGCAATTCACCATCGGACAGCGTCGCGGGCTTCCCGGCGGGTCGGCGGAGCCGCTGTTTGTCGTCGCGTTGCGGCCGGACACGCGCGACGTGGTGGTGGGACCGCGCGAGGCGCTGCTGGGATTCGGCGTTGTGGCCACCGAAATCAACTGGCTCGTGGCGGATGCGCCGCACGTGGGCAGCGAGGTGCAGGTGCGCGTGCGGCATCGCGCGCCACTTGTCGGGGCGCGCGTGACGCGCCTAGCGGGTTCCGAAATTGAGTTGGCGCTCGATGCGCCGATCAGCGCCATTGCGCCAGGCCAGTCGCTGGTGCTCTACAATGGCACGCGCGTGCTCGGCGGCGGGTTTATTGAGTCGTCGCGGTCAGCGACGATCACTCGCGCATAGCCGTCGCACGGCGGAGGGCGATGTCAGCGGTCGGTGGTCGATGCTCCGACTCCATGTACGCCCTTTCGGTAAAGCACAAACGTCTCAGCGGCCCGCACGAGTAGGTACAGCACGAACGAGAACGCGCCGTAGATAGCGAACCCGATGGGCCACAGGTTGGCGGCTGTGGCATCTTTCGAAAGGGCCCAGCCGGTCGTTCCCGAGACGACGACCATCGGCAGCGCCGGCACGAAATGCAGCAGGCGGAAGACTCCGCGGGCTCGCGTCGAGCGTCGCCACGCCGGAAGAAGCACCGCCGCGCTCGTGACCACAAACAACAAAACCGCGAACGCGAACTCCCATATGGTTGGTGGACGGCTCATCGGCACTCCAATCGAGCGGTGGACGACCCTCAGTACTCCAACCCAGCCGACTTCGCGAAGTCCTGCATCAGCTTTTCCTGCTCTGCACTGAGCTTGGCCGGCACCACCAGTTCGATCTCGACAATGAGATCGCCATGCTTGCCGTCTTTTTTGATGCCATGCCCGCGCACGCGGAATCGTTTTCCACCCGCCGTCCCCGCGGGCACTTTGATCGAGACGCGTTTATCGTCGAGCGTTTCGACGCTGACTTTGGAACCGAGCGTCGCTTGGGCAATGTTGACGGTCGCGATGGCCACGAGATCGAGCCCTTCGCGCGACCACGTCGTGTCGTCCTTCACCTGAAAGGTGATGACGATGTCGCCGTTGCGGCCGCCGTGCAGGCCGCGGCCGCCTTGCCCCTTGAGACGAATCTTCGCGCCCGTATCCGTGCCTTCCGGCACATTGATGAGCAACTTCTTACGACTGCGCGCCTCGCCAGCACCGCGACAGGTGGCACAGGGACTTGAGGGCAGACTTCCCTTGCCCAAGCAGGCCGGACAGGGACGATTGACGGCAAAACCGCCCTGACCAAACGAGATAGAGCCACGCCCAGCGCATTCATGGCAGACGGCGATCCTCGCGCCCTTGGCCGCACCAGACCCGAGACACGTCGCACACTCTTCCGTGATGTCGAGCTCAATGGGCACCTTCCCACCGAGCGCGGCCGTGCGGAATGGCACCTCGAGCGTGGTCTCCACACTCTGCCCTTGCTCCGGCTCACTCGCCTTGGGGCCCTTCGCACCGCCACCGAACATCGAACTGAAGATATCGCCCAACCCACCGAGGCCACCGACATCGAACTCGTCGTAGCGATAACTCTGTCCTGGAGCACCGGGCGGCGCGCCCGCCGGACGGCCGCCTCCGCGCGGACCGCGTGGGATGTTATCAAACGCGCCCAGCCGACGCATTTCGTCGTACTGCTCACGTTTCTTTTTGTCACCGAGCACCTGATACGCTTCGGAAATTTCCTTGAAGCGATCGGCCGACTTGGTGGCGCCCTTGTTGGAGTCGGGATGGTGCTCTTTGGCGAGACGGCGGTATTGTTTTTTTATGTCTTCCGCCGTCGCCGACGAAGAGACGCCGAGGACGCTGTAATAGTCTTTCTGAGCCATCGGCGGTGGCGCCTACTACTCGACGTCGGCGTCAGCCGGCGCCGACCACTGTTTGACCACCACGCGCGCGGCGCGCAGTAGCTGCCCGTTGAACAGGTAGCCCACCTGATACACCATCCCCACGAACTGATCTTCGTCGGGGCTCCCTGCCGGCATCGTGGTCAGCGCTTCGTGCACCGCGGGATCAAAGGGGACGTCCACCGGATTCACGATTTCCAGCCCGTGGCCGGCGAGCGACTTGAACAATTTCTTCTCCACCATCTCGGCGCCCTGCACCACCGCGGCTGCCTCCACCTGATCGGGATCGAGGTGTGCAAAGCGGCCGAGGTCATCGAGCGCATCGAGAATACCGCGAATCAACAGGCCCATGCCCTTGAGCTCCGCTTCCTGCCGCTCGCGCACGGTGCGCTTGCGGTAGTTGTCGTACTCGGCGAGCAGGCGCAGGTGTTTGTCGCGCTGCTCGTTGAGCTGCGCGGACAGCGTCGCGATCATGGCGTCGGTGTCCGATTCCCCGTGCAGGCTGGGGGCGGCATTCGCGGAGGCGGCATCATCAGCGGCGTCAGGGGCGTCGCCTTCTGGGGCTGTTTGTTCGGAGGTATCGGAATAATCAGTCATTGGGTGTTTTGAATTTCGCGTCTGGAAGGACGTCGTTGCAACGGCCGTGCCACGCCGGTCTGCCGGAATGCCAGTCCGCGTGGGGGCTCCCTAAACCTACGGGGCGGTCGGGCTTCCGTTTCGACTTTCGTCGCATTGGGGGCCTCGTCAGTAGGCACCGCCCTTCCCTCGCCGTGGGGTCAGGAGTGCTTGGCGAGGGCTCGCCTGAGGGCATTGAGGGCTGCCTGCGCGGCCCGCTCACGGATTTCGGGCCGATCGCCGTAGAGGTTCGCGGAAAAGGTCTTGACGGTGTCGCCGAGAGCCAGCCCAAAACAGACCATTCCGACCGGCTTTTCTGGGGTTCCACCACCAGGGCCTGCCACTCCCGTGACGCTGAGCGCGGCTGAGGCCTTGAACCGCTTTTGCGCTCCCAGCGCCATTTCGCCAGCGGTCGCCTCGCTGACGGCGCCGTGCGCGGCCAGTGTCTCGGGGCGCACCGCGAGATGCGAGACTTTCACTTCATTGGCGTATGCGACCACGCCGCCCAGCAACACATCGCTGGACCCCGGCACAGCCGTAATCCGCTGACCGAGGAGTCCACCAGTGCAGCTCTCGGCGAGCGCGAGCGTCAATCCGCGTGCGCGCATTTCGGACAACACGATCGCGGCAAGGTCGTCGTTCCCCTCGCCGTAGATGACGGTGCCAACCTGCGCACGAATCGCCTCCGCGCCCTGCCCGAGCAACGCATCGGCATCGCCCGCGCTGAGGTTGCGCGCGGTGAGCCGCAGATCCACTCCCGCCACCCCTGGGAGATAGGCCAGCGAGAGCCCGAACGGCGCCTTCGCGAGCGGCCCGAGCAGGTCGGCGAGCGCCGACTCCGCGATACCGCTCGTGCGGAGTGTGCGCGAACGAATCACCAGCGGTGTGCCCGTGAGGCGCTGTTCGATGCGCGGGAGCAAGGCATCCGCGAGCATCCCCCGCATTTCGCGCGGGACCCCCGGCAGCATCGCCACCCAACGGCCGCGATCGTCTTCGAGCCAGATGCCGGGCGCCGAGCCGTGATTATTTACGAGAATGTCGCATCCCTCGGGAATCATCGCCTGCTGGTAGTTGGCCTTGGGCAACTCGCCCGGCCACCCACGGGCCTTCCAGCGTGCTTGGAGATTGTCCACAATGCCGTCGTCGAGGCGCATGGCACGACCAAAGATTGCCGCGATGGATTCCTTGGTGAGGTCGTCGGAGGTGGGGCCAAGGCCTCCAGTCGTGATGACTGCACCACTCCGGTCGAGTGCGTCGCGAACCGCCGACGCAATTTCGCTGGCACTGTCGCCGCACGTGGTGCGGCGCACAATCGCCACGCCGCGCGACGCAAGCTCGCGCGCCAGATGCGCGGCATTGGTGTCGATGGTAAAGCCGAGCAGGAGCTCGTCGCCGATAGTGACTACTTCGATCTGCATAGTGGCCCTGCCACTGCGAGTAAACGGTTGACCGTTCGCCGTTCTCCGTTCACTACGCCGGCGATCGAATTTCTGGCAACGGGAACTTCAACGGACAGCGACTGGCGAATTATGGCTTACTCGCTTTGGTCGTAAACACATACCCAAACCGCCACAAGTACACCGCCATCGAGTACACGGTCAGCGCCACACTCGCGATCATCGTGATGGCTCCAATCACGCCGGCCGCAATGGCGAAGAAGTCCCAACCCAAGCGATCGCGCGTGTCGGCCACGTCGGCGGTGGCAACAAAAAACCAGAAGTATGCCGACCCAATCCAGATGAGTTGGAAGATGGTTTTGAGCTTGGCCGGCCCGATGGCGGCTATCACGACGCCGCGGCGGGCGGCCATCTGCCGCATCACCGTCATCGCGAGTTCGCGCCCGAGCACAATGAATACCACCCACCATGGGAACGCGAGCCGCCAATCCATGCTTCCCACGTGAATCACAAACGGATAATGCGACATCGCTTCGCGCGCTGAAATAAACGTCGTGAGCCAGCGGAGCAGCGGGTCGGAGGCCGGCGCCTGCAGGTAGAACATCGGCACGAACGTGCCGAGCAAGAGCAGTTTGTCGGCGAGCGGGTCGAGCATCTTGCCGAGGTCGGTGACCTGACCCCGAGTGCGCGCCAGCATGCCGTCGTAATAATCCGTCACCGAGACGGCGAGGTAGAGCACAAACGCCGCGAGCCGATATCCGGGATCGTTCTGCAATGGAAGCCAGACGAGAAGCGGAGTAAAAAAGATCCGGCCGACCGTGAGCCAGTTGGGAAGATTCACACTTTGCTCGGCTGGAGGCTACGCCAACGTCTTGAGAACCAACTTGCTCACCGCTCGCAACGTATCGAACACCCCGTCACCCGTCACGGCGACCGCTTCAAAGAAGGGCGCGCGCTCAATCCACTCGCCGGTGGGGAGCTGTTCCACAAGATGCTCGCCAGGGCGGAACGGATCAGCCGTCACGCGCTGCCGCGAGACGTCCGTGATTTCCCACCCGGGGTTCAACGCGCCCTGCAGATCAGCGAGAGGCGACGCATTGGGGAGGTCGCGTTTGTTGTACTGAATCACGAACGGCATCTTCGTGAGATCATATCCGTACTCGGCCATGTTGTCGTACAGGTTCTGCATGGCTTCCTGATTCGCTTCCATGCGCTCGACTTGCGAGTCGGCCACAAAGACGATGCCATCGACCCCTTTCAGGATGAGCTTCCGCGAGGCGTTGTAGTACACCTGCCCCGGCACCGTGTACAAGTGAAAGCGCGTCTTGAAACCGCGAATCGTGCCGAGGTCGACGGGGAGAAAATCAAAGAACAGGGTGCGTTCGGTTTCCGTAGCGAGCGAGATGAGCTTGCCGCGGGTATCCGGCTTCACCTTGGCGTACACGTGTTCAAGATTGGTCGTCTTGCCACCCAGCCCAGGGCCGTAGTAGACAATTTTGCAGTTGATTTCGCGAGAGGCGTAGTTGATCATCGACATGGCTGAGTCTCCTTATCCGAACAGCTTGTCGATTTCGTCTTCGGCACCCGCGAGCAATCCCGGCGCCTGCGGCTGCCCAGACGCATGTCGCGCGAACACTTGTTCGAACTGGCGCGTGAGCTCGTGCACCGTGTCCTTTATTTTGAGGCGCACGAGACCCAGCGTCGTGCGGTTATCGAACAGCGCCACGAGAATCACTCGGCGGGCAATGTCCGCAAGGTACATCGACTCTTTTTCACCCTGATGGAAGAGCGAGTTGAAGTCGTTTTCTCCGATGAGTTTCGCCAGCTGGTCGTTGGCGCTGAAGTCGGCGGCCGTCAGTGTGGCAAATGCCGTGGGGTCAAACGAGGGCTGTTCTCCCACCGTGGCCACGAGCTGACCGGTGCGGTCGACCAGCAGCGCGCAGCGCGCGTTGCTGTTGAAGAGAAACGTCTGGAGCGTGTGGGTAATTGCTCCGAAGTCGTCTTCGGTAAAGGACCAGCTCCCAGCGCCAACACTCATGCGGGTGAAGTCCGGAAAAAGGTGATCATGTCATCGCCCGGCGCGCCGAGAACGCCTGCGCAATGGTGACCCCGTCTGCGTATTCGAGGTCGCCGCCCACGGGCATTCCACGTGCCAGCCGAGTGACCGATACGGGAAACGCGGCCAGCTGCTCTTGAACATACAACGCCGTCGCGTCTCCTTCGAGCTTTGGGTTGGTGGCGAGGATGACTTCCCGCACCCCGCCCGCCCGCACGCGCCCAACCAGCGCCTCCACCGTCAACTGTTCCGGCCCGATTCCGTCCAGCGGGGACAGGCGGCCGCCCAACACGTGATACACCCCGCGGAACTCACTGGTTCGCTCGATCGCGGCAATATCGCTGGCCTCTTCCACCACGCAGATCATCGCGGCATCACGACGGGCATCGCGGCAGATCGCGCACCGCGGCTCCTCGGTGAGGTTGAAGCACACTTCACAGGCCCGCACCCGCTCCACCAGCGTCGCAAGCACCTGCGCCAGTCGCTTGCTCTGTTCCGGCGGCTGTTTGAGCAGGTGAAAGGTGAGCCGCAACGCCGACTTCCTCCCAATCGTGGGGAGGCGAGCCAGCTCGGTCACGAGATCGTCAATGGCCGACATTTAGAACGGCAGTTTGAAGCCAGCGGGGAGGTTGAGCCCCCCGGTGAGTTTGCTCATTTCGCCTTTGGCCGCCTCGGCGGCTTTGCGCTGCGCGTCCGACACCGCCGCCGCCACGAGATCTTCGAGGAGCTCAACATCTGCGGGGTTCACGACACTCGGGTCAATCATCACCTTGCGCACGTTGCCTTTGCCATCGGCGTCCACGCGCACCATGCCGCCGCCGGACGAACCCGTGACGCTCACGCGTTCCAGCTCATCCTGCAACTGCTGCATGCGGGACTGCATCTCACCGACCTGCTGCGCCATTTTCAGAAAATCCATCACCGGTCCAGTCGTCTGGTCAAAGTCGAAGGCGCGGGCCCGCGTTGGACCCGCGCGGCATCAGTCGATCAGTCGCAGATCGAGCAACTCGACGGCGGCATCGAGCACGGGATCGCGTTTGCGGAGCATCATCACACGATTGGCAATCACATCATCGGCGGTGAGGCGGCTCCCCCGCGTCTCACCGGCCATCTTGATTGCGATCTTCGAGGCGCCGTCAAAAATACTCCGCACCGCCGCGAGGATCGGTGCCTGGTTGGCCTCGAGGGCCGACGCAATGGCATCGGAGCTCACCCCCACCGTGATCACGCCCTGCGCGGTGACCGCGACCGGCGTGCCTTCGGCGAGCGCACTGGCAATCACACCACGTCCGGTGGCACGCACCGCTTCGATCACGTCGTCCCAGTGCTCCGAGAGGCGATTGATATCGAGCGGCTGCATTTTGCGCGCAGCCGGTGCCACATCGGCGAGGGGCGCGGTCTCCGCGACCTTCGCTGGACGCTCGGCGCGTGCGATCGGGGGCGGCGAAATGGGACGCCCCTCCGACGGCGCCTCCATCGGCGGCGAGGCCAGTCGTGCCGATGGTGCCGATGGTGCCGATGGTGCCGATGGTGCCGATGGTGCACTCGACGGCGCAGCCATTGGCGCAGCCATGGGCGCAGCCATTGGCGCCGAATCAAAAGCGCGTGACGGCGCACGGGACGCTGCGCTGTCGGCCATCATCGGGGCGCGCACCTCGCTGGGTGCGGCACGACGCGTACCGCCACCGCCCACCGCGGCCGAACTGCTGCCACCGCCGCCCAGCCCTCGGAGCACATCCTCAAGGCCGAGCGTTTTATCGAGCAAGGCAAAACGCACGAGCAATGTTTCAAATAGCATCTGCGGCTGGCCGCTGCGACGGAAATGCGGTTCGATTTCCACCAGCATCGTCATCATGCGCAGCAGGTCGCCACTCGAGAACTTGTCTTTGCGGGCTTCGAGGGCGAGGCGCAAATGGTCCGAGAGATCGGGCACCGCGCCACCGAGGGCGATCGCCAACTGCGCGCGCACCACATCACCGAACCCGGCGAGCAGCAGGCCAAAGTCCACGCCGTAATCGCCGAGTCGGGCGGCCGCGCCAAAGACATCGCCCGCGCGCCGTTCGCCGACGATATCGAGCAACGCCACGTACTCGTCTTCGTGCACCAAGCCGAGCGCCTCGCGCACGCGCTGCGCCGTCACGGTGCCCTCGCCCAGTGACAGTACTTGGTCGGTGAGCGAGAGTGCGTCGCGCATGGAGCCATCGGCGGCGCGCGCGAGCATACCGAGCGCGTCAGATTCCGCGGTGATCCCCTCAAGGGCGAGCACGGCGGAAAGCCGTTCGCGCACATCGTGCGGACCAATGCGCTTGAGATCAAACCGCTGCACGCGCGACAGTACGGGCGCGGCGGCCTGCGCAATCTTCTGCGGCTCGGTGGTGGCAAAGGCAAACACCACGCGTGGCGGCGGCTCTTCGAGAATCTTGAGGAGCGCATTCCACGCTTCGCGCGTGAGCATGTGCGCTTCATCAATGATGTACACCTTGTACTGATCCGGCCCGCTCGGCGCATACATCGCGCGTTCGCGCAGGTCGCGGGCGTCGTCCACGCCGCGGTTCGAGGCGGCGTCGATTTCTACCACATCAAGACTCGCCGAGCCCGCCCAGATCCGCGTACACGAGCCACACTCGCCGCACGGTTCGCGGTCTGGGCGTCGCTGCTCGCAGTTGAGCGCCATAGCGAGCACGCGAGCGAGGGTTGTCTTGCCCGTGCCGCGCGGTCCGCAGAACAGATAGGCGTGCGCCACTCGGTCGCTGGCAATCGCGTTGCGCAACGTGGTCGCCACGTGCGATTGCACGGCGACATCCGCAAAGCGTTTGGGGCGGTACTTTCGAGCGAGGGCGAGCGACATACATAGAAATTAGCGCCGAGCGGGGCGGGAGGTTAGTGACGGCTGAAATAGGTTTTCTTCCCACACATCCACCCTCCCAGCCGTCCCCGCTGCCACAGCCCCCCAGCCCGGCTCCCGTGTCCGGAAATCTCCCGTTCGCCCTTGACCGGAGCGGCACAGGCGGACTAGACTGATGTCCATGAACGCCGGCGCCGCCACCTACTTTTATTACTACTATCGCACCCCAGTCACGGGTCGCGGCGGTAGGGGTTAGCGCGCACACAGCGCCGTAACAGCTCCCGCAAGCACGAGGCCCGTGGAAACTTCCACGGGCCTTTTTCGTTTGCGCCCATCTCTCCCGACTGCCGTTGGAGGCCCCGTGATTCTCGTCACCCGAACCCATCTCACCCCCGCTGAACTCGACGGTATTCGCGAGTTCATGGAGGCACGTGGATTGCGCACCCACGTCTCCACCGGCGTCGACCGGACCGTCATCGGCTGCATTGGCGATGTCGGGGGCATCGACGAAGGCGCCGTCCGGGCGCTCTCTGGGGTGGATTCCGTGCACCGCGTGCGCAAACCGTACCGGCTCGCGTCTTGCGAGTTCGTGGCCGCCCGAACCACCATCGCGCTCGGCGATGCGGCCGGCACGATCATCGGCGGCCGAGAGATCGTGATCGCGGCTGGCCCGTGCTCGGTCGAAGGGCGCGCGATGCTCATGGAGACGGCCGACGGGGTGCGGGCCGCCGGTGCCACCGTATTGCGCGGTGGCGCCTTCAAGCCCCGCACCTCACCGTACGCATTCCAAGGACTCGGCGAGGAAGGGCTCGACCTCCTCGCCGAGGCCCGGGCACGCACCGGCATGCCGATTGTGAGTGAAGTGATGGACCCGCGTCAGGTGGAGATGATGGCCGAACGCGTGGACATTTTGCAAATCGGCGCGCGCAACATGCAGAACTATTCGCTGCTCGCCGAGGTGGGACGGGTCCGCCGGCCGGTGTTGCTCAAACGCGGTCTCTCCGCGACCATCAGCGAGCTGTTGCAGGCGGCGGAGCACATCATGGCGCAGGGGAATCGCCAGGTGATGCTGTGCGAACGCGGCATTCGCACCTTTGAGACTGCGACGCGCAACACGTTCGACGTCGCGGCGGTGCCGGTACTCAAAGCCGAGACGCATCTGCCAGTGATTGTGGACCCCAGTCATGCGGCGGGGCGCGCGGATCTCGTGGCACCGCTCGCATTCGCGGCGATCGCGGCCGGCGCCGATGGATTGATTATTGAGGTACATCCCCGCCCTGCGGAAGCGCAGAGCGATGGTGACCAATCGCTCACGATCGACGCCTTCGCTTCGATGATGCGCGCGCTGGCTCCCTTCGCGGCCGCGGCGGGCCGGACACTCGGTGAGCCGGTAGCCCCTGCGTCGATCGGCGCTGAGGCGAGCGCGCAGTCAGCGTGGGTCGCATGACGCCCGCCGCACCGATCGACGCCGAGTTGAAGGCGTTGCGTGCCCAGGTGGAGGGCATTGACGACCAACTCGTGGCACTCATCGCCGCGCGCGTGGCGTTGGCGCGGGCGGTTGGGGAACTCAAGCACGCGCGTGGGCTTCCCCTGCTCGACGCGACGCGCGAAGCGGCCGTGGTGCGTCGCGCCGGCCTCCGCGCGCGCGACGCCGGCGTGAGCGACGAACCCGTGCGCGCCATCTTCTGGCAACTCATTGAGCTCTGCCGTCATGCTCAGGAGCGCCCGCGATGATCGCGCAGGAACGTATTGCCATCCTCGGGCTCGGACTCGTCGGTGGCTCTCTGGCCCGCGACCTGTCCGCGCGCGGCGCACAGGTGATGGGCTATGACATCGACCCGCTGCCGCTGCGCGCAGCGCAGCGGGCCCGTGCCATTCGCGAGATCGTGGACTCGGACTTCACCACGCTCGCCACCGCAACGATTGTGGTGCTCTGCGTGCCGGTGGATGCGGCCCCAACGCTGCTCGAGGCCATCGCCCCACACCTCGGAGCCACCACGCTCGTTACCGATGTGGGAAGTACCAAACTCGCCATCGGCACGCGGGCTGCCGCGCTCGGCGTGCGCACACGCTTTGTGGGCGCACATCCAATGGCCGGTGACCATCGGGCCGGATTTGCCGCGTCCACGTTGGGGATGTTTACGGGGGCCCGAGTGTATCTCTGTCCTTCGGCGGAATCTTCAACGGCCGCAAAAACAAAGGCGCTGGATCTCTGGCACGCCCTCGGCGCCGATGTGCGATGGACCACACCCGAGGCGCATGATGCAGAGGTGGCGTATACGAGCCACCTCCCCCACCTGCTCTCGGCGGCGCTGGCGCGCACCATCGAGCGTGCGGGACATGACCGCGCCGCGTTGGGCGCGGGCGGACAGTCAATGACGCGTCTCGCCGCTTCCTCGCCTGCGATGTGGCAGGCCATTGTCGCCACCAATCACGAGGCCATCGCGCGCGCGCTGGCGGACTGCGCCGCGGAACTCGAGGCGGTGCGCGAAACCGTAGCGCGGGGCGACGTGGAGGCGATATGCCGGCTATTCACGCACACCGGCCGCTGGCTGGCGGAGCCCACGCCGTAAGTCTCGGCACTCGCAATAAAAAAGCGCGGGGGGCACCCGATAAAATCGGATAACCCCCCGCGCCAGTGCCCCAGGCCTGACGATGCGACGTACGACATCACGTACCGTTGCTTCCTTTCGGACCTGGCGGGGTTGGTGCGCGTGCGACCACCGGGACCTGGGACTCCGGAAATGTACACAGGGCGAGGCCGGTTTTGCACCGACCCCGCCCTGTTTTTCTGCCGGTTCCTATACCAGGATAGGCTTGAGCGCCTCGGCCGCCCGCTGCATCTCGGACAGGGTGCCAATCGAGATGCGCAGCTGCGTGTTGAGCGGTGGGAACTGACGCCCGACGGCCACGCCGCGCTTGAGTGCCTCCGCCTTGAACAGTTTGACGTCCTTGCGGATGTCCACCATCAAGAAGTTGGCGTCAGAGATGCCCACCGCGAATCCCGCGCTCTCAAAGAATTTGCGCGTGAAGGCCTTGGCCTCGCGATTCTTCTTCTGCTCGGCTGCAATGTGCGCCGTGTCCGTGATGGCCACCGCGGCACCGGCGAGCGCGAGCTGATTCACGCCGGAGTCGAGGATCCACGGGCTGATTTTATCGAGGGCTTCCGGGAGGCCAATCGCGTAGCCGCAACGCACGCCCGCCATGCCGAACACCTTGGACATGGTGCGCGTGACAATCACGTGCGGGTTCTGCATCGCCAACGGAATGGCGGTCGCGTAGGAGGGATCATCCACATACTCGTGATACGCCTCATCCACGAGGATGGTAGTCTGCGGGGATGTTTTGCCGACCTGCTCGACGAACGCTGCCACGGCGGCTTTGCCATGCACCGTCGCCGTGGGATTGTTGGGATTGCAGAAGTACACGAGCCCAGCGCCCTTGGACGCTTCGGCCATGGGCTGAAGGTCGAGCCGTAACTTCGCGTCCACTGGCACCGAGCGCACGGACGCGCCGAGGAATTTCGCAAAGTTCGCGGAGGTCTCGAAGGTGGGCGACGCGACGACCAGCGCGCGCTCCTTCGATGTGAGCGCCTGCACCGTCACCCGTAGCAGTTCACCGCTGCCGCAGCTGAGCAAAACGTTCTCACTCTTCACGCCGTGGAGCTTGGCGATGGCCGCGCGAAGGTCTTCTTCAAACTTAAACGGATAGCGATTGGCCTCGGCGAACGCGCCGTGCATCGCCTGAAAGACTTTTTCGCCGGCGCCGTTTGGGTTTTCGTTGCTATCAATGCGGATGATGCCGTTCGCGGCTGCCGCCATGCGGTCGGCGCGTCGCCCGGTACTCGACTGCGCGTAGAGCGCCTCGCGGCCGCGACCTTGGATCAGCGGAAGGGCGAGCACACCCGCACCACCGGCGCCGATGGAGGTGAGAAACGCACGACGAGACACCGACATCAGCGACTCCGGGAAGAGGGGGACTACGCCGAAGGGGTGAGCCCCGGCCACGACGCTAAGTTGTAGGTCGCAATGGTAAAGAGATAGTGCGCACCGTCTTCGCCATGGGCGGCACGCACCGCATCGGCGGCGCGCTTCACCGCCGCCTCGGTGGCAAAGGGCGGCTCCAGCGACTCTTCGATCACCCCGTTCGCGTGCTTCACGCCAGCGGCGTCGAGGAAGGTGATCTGAATAGCCGGCTCAAACTCTACATACAGAAGGTGCAACAGGTCGAGTTCGTCTTGATTGCTTTCGGCGTTCATGCGCACGATTTCACGCGCGAGCCGGTCCACCGGCCACGACATCAGCGTTGCCGCGCGGAAACCGCCACCGCGCGACACGAGGCGCTGGACGAATCCGGCGCGGACATCACGATGCGCGGTCATGGCCTTGGTCACGAGGGCCAAGCGGCGGGCGGGCGGGAGCGAACGATACGGGGTTGGATTTGCCATACTGAAAGCTAGCTAATCGGCGAGCCCGCGTCCCTGCACCGTCATCATGGTGCCAAGGAGCTCGAGGAGCTGGGTTTCGGCCCCGTCAGCCGCGATGGCCGAAAAAGTGCCGCGTACCACGCTCACATTGCGCCCTTGGCGCACGACCTCGCCCCGCGCGATAAACCGCGCCCCCTTGGCCGGCGCGAGAAGATTCACCTTGAACTCAATGCTCAGCACCGCCGCGTCATCCGGCATCAGGGTGAGCGCGGCATAGCCGCAGGCGGAATCGGTAACTGAGGCGCCGACCCCGGCGTGCAGAAAGCCATGTTGCTGTACAAGCTCGTTCCGAAACGGGAGCGTAATCTCGACGCGTCCTGGAGCGACGCTGCCGAGCGACGCTCCCAGCAGTTGAAGGAACGCTTGTTTGTCGAAGCTCGTGCGAATGCGCGACTCGAGCGCTGCCTGCAACGCGTCGGCGCCGGGAGCATCGGCGCCGAGAGCCCCGGCGCCGGACGTACCCTCGGCGTGAGCTCCGCTCACGGCAAGGTGACAGGAGCGCCAGCGGCGGTCCACGCGCGCCAGCCACCGTCCATCGACACGACGTTCGTGTAGCCCATCTTCTGCAAGACGTCACCCGCGAGTGCAGAGCGGAACCCGCCGCCACAATACAGAATGATCTCGGCGTCCTTGTTCGGAATGGCCACCTCGACATCCCGCTCAATCACGCCCTTGCCGAGATGAATCGCCCCCTCGGCGAAGCCCATGTTCCATTCGCGATCTTCGCGCACGTCGACGAGCACGACGTCGGGATTTGCGAGCTGACGCGCCAGTGTCTGCGGTACGTTCAACTCACGCACGCGGGATTTGGCGTCGTCTACCAGAACGAGGAAACCACCGGCATGCTGCGTCATAGCCACCTCACGTTTAGGATTGTTGGATAATGTCGCGAAGAATGATTGCCGCGCGTTCCACATCGGCGGCAGAGGCATCGAGATGCATCACCGCGCGAATTCTTGAAGAGCTCCACACCGAGAATCTGACGCCCTGTTCCTGTGCCCGCTGCGCCACGGTGGAGCCGTCGAGATGCGACGGGAGGTCGGTCATCACGATGTTGGTATCTGGTGGCACCACGCGCGCCGCCGGCGCCTCCGCCACAATGCTGGCGAAGCGTTTGGCATTTCGGTGATCCTCGGCCAGCCCGTCGTAGTGATGGTCGAGGCCGTAGATCGCGGCAGCGGCCAAAATTCCAGATTGGCGCATACCGCCACCAAACCGCTTGCGCGCCTCCCACGCGGCCTCCATCACGGCAGCGGAACCCGCCAGGGCGGAGCCAACCGGCGCCCCGAGCCCCTTGGAGAACGACACCATCGTCGCGTCGGCACAACGTGTGAAGTCCGTGAGCGGTGTACCGGTGGCCACGTGGGCATTCCACAGACGAGCGCCGTCGAGAAAGACGGCGAGTTTCATGGAGCGACCCACCGCCGCGAGCGCCGCCAACTCATCGGCCGGCGTGACCATACCGCCCGCACCGGCGTGCGTGTTCTCGAGCGCAAGCAACGTACAACGTGGCGCATCCTGACTGGGCGAGCGCAGCGCGGCGGCGAGCGTGTCGCGCGTGATGCGCGGTGCGCCGCGCACCAATCGCACCTGCACCCCAGCGAGTGCGGCCGCCCCCGCCATCTCCCAGTTCACGAGATGCGAATCGTCGTGCGCGAGGATTTCCGTCCCAGGGCGCGAGAGCGCCCACACGGCCGCCTGATTGGCCATCGTCCCCGTCGGAAAAAACAACGCGCGTTCGGTGCCGAGCATCTCGGCCACGCGATGTTCGAGGCGTTGCACGGTCGGATCGCCGTCGAGCACATCGTCGCCGACCTCGGCGTCGGCCATGGCGCGCCGCATGCCGGGAACGGGCTTGGTGACGGTATCGCTGCGGAGATCGATGACGGAGGACATCAGGCCCAGGGAGTGAGGCGTTCGTTGCGACGGTGTTCATGCACCTGCGACACCAGCGCGCCGACAATAAAGATAAGGGCCGCATAGTACACCCAGAACACCACGACGACGATGGCCGATACGGTGGAGGTGTAGAGCGATCCGGGATTGACTTCGTGAATGACAACCGCAAAAAGGCTGCGGGCGATTTCAAACAACACGCCGCTCGTCACGGCGCCGATGGCCGCTTGCTGCCACCGCATTTTTCGCGCGGGGAGTGTTTTGTACACGGCAAAGAACGTCGCCGCCAGCAGCCCAAAGGCCGCCACGCGCCCAGTCAAATAGATGAGCGGCTGCATCACGTTCTGGTTGTGCAGCCCCCACTGATTCAGCACAGCCACGCCGCTCGACCGCGCCAGCGCGATGTAGGCACTGACCGCGACCCATGCCACCACGAGCGCGGTGGAGACCACGGTGGCACCCACATCGAACAGCTTGCCGAGCACGATGCCGCGCCCGCCGTCCTCGTTGAACACGCGCGTTAGCACCGACCGCATCGAACCGAAGAGCCGCGTGGAAAACCAGACAAAGGCAAAGGCGCCGATAAAACCGGCCTTCCCCTTGGTGCGCACCACATCGTGCAAAACCGGATCGAGCATGGATCCGCCACCACGAAACGTGAGCGGAAAGAGTTGCGACACAAAGTCGGACACCGCGGTACTCGAGGCCTTGGCCGATTTGTCGAGCACAAAGCCAATGGCCGAGGCGAGCAACAGAAAGAACGGCACACCGGCCAGCACGATATTGAACGCGACGCCGCTTGCCAAAAACAGGATGTCATCATCGCCGCCCTTTACCCAGATGCGGCGCGCATAATCCCAGGCGACAACCAGCGGCCCCGACGCGCCACGAACGCGCGCCGGGGCCACCGGCGGATGCACGGGTGAGTCCGGCAAGGCCGTTTACTGCTCCATCACGATCAGAAATTTCGATGCGGCCCAGAACTTTTCCGCATTCGTGATCTTGAGGCCACCCTTGATACGCCCGTTCTTGTCGGGCTGCGTCTCGAGCGACGACACATCCTGGAGCGAGATGATGCGGTACGTCTTATCCCCCTTCGGGAACGCGAGCTCGCTCATCTTGGTCTTGTCCATCGCAAGAAAATCAGCGGGGTTGAGATCACGGGCCGGCACCTGCGACTTGCCGAGTCCGAGAATGCCACCCTTCTGCTCAATGATCTTGCGCTGAATGAGTTCTTCCTTGGTGCCGAACACGTAGTACACGGTGTTGCGCTCCGTCGTGAGCGCGGTTTTTTCGGTGCTCAGCTGCGTCTTCTCGGTGGTGAGCACCGCCTTTTCCTGCTTGAGCGTGGTGTTCTCAGCCTTGGCGGCCGCGAGCTGCTCTGTCAGGGCGCTGATCTCCACCTTCTGGTTCTCGATGATCGAGGTGAACGCCTTGATTGTTGAGTCGTACTGGGCCAGCTGCGTGGTGAGCGAGCTGTTGTTGGCGGTCATGTCCTGCACGCGCTTGCGGCTCGCGGCCAAACGGGATTCGCTCTCATTGAGACGGTCGGTGAGTTCCTTGATCTTATTCTTGATCGTCTCGCGCAATTGCGCGGGCGTCTGCGAACTCTCCATTTCGCCGTTGGCACCCTGAACCGGCTTGCCCGCGTTTCGGCTCCGGACTTCGGCGATCTGCGTGTTGACATCCGCAATGAACTGCGACGTCTGCATCACGTCCTTGAGAAGCGAGTCCTTCTCCGCCGAAATCGCCTGGATCTGCTTGAGCGACTTCTCAAGCTCCGGCTTCGACCGATCGCACGCGGCAACAAACGCCATGAGGGCGAACAGCGCGGTTACGTTTTTCAGCATACAGTCTTACCTCCCAAGTGATACAAGATGGCGCCGTCCACAATGGCGTCGCCGAGGGTTGTGAACGCCTACTCGCCGGCGTCCGGGTCGTCGGGTGCGGCCACGAGTCCGTGACCGCCATCCGCCGGCGCCGTGCGATGCATCGGCGCCACCTTCACATACTGCTCCACAATCGCCGCCGTTCCACCGATGCCAAGCTGGTCAAAAAGGAAGCGGAACTTGGCGTCGTACGCCGTGTCCAACGCCGCCGCTGTCGAGGCGTCCAGCGACCAGAGCTGCCGCTTGAACGGACCAATCGCCTTTTTACGTGCCTTATAGTAAAACTGCTCGTCGGAATCCTTTGGTTTGCGCTCGTCGGCGGCGTTGGCGCGAAGCCACGCATACATCTCGTCGCGCAGCGACGCGGGCAGATGCTCGTAGAGCATCGTCTGAAAACCCGTGGCCAAGTGAATCTCCGCCGTCTCCGCACGGGGGAACGCGTCGAAGGCGCTGTCGGGGAGCGTGCTTGCGCCATGCTGTACGGCGCCGCTCATCCCATACTCCGCGCGTGCGACCTTACCGAGCGCCTCGAGCGTGTCGATGTCGAGCGACACGGCGGCGATCGAACCATCGGGGAGCACAATACCGCCGTGCGACGTCCCGCTCTGCACGCTGATCTTCGACAACCCCGTCACCCCCGGCGCTTCGTGCGCCAGGGTGCGATTATAGCCATCCATGAAAGCGCGGAGTTCCGCGACGGTGGAGTTGGAGGTCCCGACTTCGCCAATCTCTCCGCCCAGCGAGATGGTGACCCCCGCCGGCTCGAGCGCGCGCACGTGTTGTGTGAGTTCGACGCCGACCTCAAAGTTCAGCCGCTGCTGCGCGTCGAGCGTGTCGTGCGCGAGATCGACCAGCGTCGACGTGTCGAGATCGATGTTATAGAACCCGGCCTGCACCCCTTCGCTGGCGAGCAGCTTCACATTCTGCACCTCGTCCCCCGCATTCACCGCATACTTCTTGGCGTTCACCTGAAAGTGATCGCCCTGCACGAACACGGGGCCGCGGTATCCCTCGCGCAGCGCGGCCGCGAGAATCACGGCGACGTATTCCGCGGGCCGCTGATCGGTATAGGCAATTTCGGAGCGGGCAATTTCAAAAATAAAGGCGCCCGCCTTGGTGGCGAGCGCGGTCCGAAACACGGCGCGCGCCGTGTGATAGGTGCGTCCACGCACATTGATGGCTGGCACCGTAAAGCCGTGGCACAGCCCCTTGCCACGCGCGACGTAGAGATCGTGAATCGATGCCGAGCGCACGCCCACGGCCTGCCCGATTTCCCAGATCGCCCAGCGCGCCCAGTCCTTGGACTCGGCGTCGCCGAACACCGCGCGTTCTACGAGTGTGTCCATGAGCGGGCCGCGCAGCGCGTCCGCGTCGCGTACATGGATCGTGTGCCCTTCAATCGTAGCGGCGGGCGTGAGGAGCGCCTGTAGCGCGTCGTGATGCGTCATTGCAGCGGGCGTGGGAGTGGAGCAGCAACGGCCGCGTGCCGGCCAAGAGTGGAGCCGGACGCGTGCAATATCAATAGATGAATCTGCCCCCGCGCCAAGGCCGAATCAACGGTCCAATAACTGTTTCAGACGGCCCAGCGGCCCGATCCCAGCGACCTAACCCCATCAGCGAGTTCTGCCCGCGCTAACAGCTTCCCGGCTTCCACCCCTGGCTGGTTGAGCGGGTCGACGCGGTACAGGGCGCCGGCGTACACGGTGGCGTACATCAGGAACATCAGGAGTCCGCCCACGGCGCGTGCGTCTGTCTGGTCGACCGACAACGTCTGGTTGGGGCGACCGGCATGGGCCAGCGCCGCAGCCGTCGCGCGCTGTTCGGCGTCCAGCAAATCGCCAAAGCTTCGTCCGCTCAGATACCCGAGCTCGCCTGCCAACCCTGGTGGTGGCTCCGGAATCGCGAGATCGGTCGCACGCGACCGCTCCACCAAAAAGGTCACCGTCTTGTCGGCCGGGCCCTGCATATACAGCTGGAGTTGGCTGTGCTGATCGGTGGCACCAAGGGCGGCCACGGGGGTCGGACCGACGGCCGTGCCGTCGGCGTCAGCCTTACCGAGACTCTCCGCCCACAACTGCGCAAACCAGGGCGCGATGTCGCGCAACGCGTCGCTGTACGGCATCATCACGTGAATGCCGTGCCCGTGGCGCGTATGCGCGCGCCACTGCAGGAGCGCAAACACCGCAGCGCCGTTGACCGCGAGATTTTGCGACGCGGCCCGCTGCACCACTTCGCGTGCACCGGCGAGCAGCGCCGCGGTATCTATCCCCACGAGCGCCGCAGGGAGCATCCCGACCGGCGTGAAGACACTGTAGCGACCACCAACATTCGCCGGCACGCTGAACACCGGGATCCCCTCACGATCAGCGATCGGACGCAAGAGCCCGCGCGTCGGGTCGGTGACGAATGCCACATGGCGCGCGAGCGGGAGCCCGGCGGCTTCGAGGCGCGCACGCACGAGGAGATACTGCGCCATCGTCTCGGCCGTGCCGCCTGACTTGGAGATCACAAGAAAGAGCGTCCGCGCGAATTCCACCGAGTCGAGGCGCGCGGCGATGCTGCGCGGATCAACATTCTCATACACATGCAAGCGTGGCTGCCCCGCCCGAGCGGCCGCGGTGCGCGCATTCCAATCCGTGTCACAGAGCGCGGTGCGCAGCGCGGTGGCCCCGAGCGCCGAGCCGCCAATGCCGAGGACCACCACGTCGTCGAACGCGCCACGCACCGATTCCGCATACGCCACCACACGCGCCTGCTCCGCGGCCTGCGCGTCGAGCTCGGCAAATCCATACCGGCCGCTCAGCGCATCACGCTCCACGGCCTGATGCACCGACTCAAAGCGCGAGGCGAGCGCGCGCCATTCGTCTTCCGTCGGACCGGTGGGCACCGCGGGCGCCATCATATTGGTGAAATCGAGATGCAGCGTCATGCGTCCACCGTCACTTGGAGTCCGTCGAACGCCGGCGCAATACCGGCCGGGAGCTCCGCTTCGAGCTCGGCGTGCGAATTGTTGTGCGTGAGGTGCGTCAAATACGTGCGCTCCGCGCCAATGCGGCGCGCTGTGTCAATCGCCTCGGCAAAACTCAAGTGCGTCGGATGTGCTTCATGAAACAAGGCGTTCAGCGCCAGCACCTTGACCCCACGCAACTGTTCAATCGCGACGTCGGGCACTGCCTTGGCGTCGGTCACGTACGCAATAGGACCCACCCGATATCCGAACACGCGCACCCAGCCGTGCGGCACTTCCACTGGGAGGACATCCAAGTTGCCAATGCGGGCGACGCGCCCAGGCTCCAGCACATGCGTGGCGCCCTCAGGTTTTGCGGTCCCAGCAATCACCTGAATGGCGTCATCAAAAATATACGGAAAACGGTGCACGAGGCTCGCGAGCGTCTCCGCCGGCCCGTAAAACGGCAACTTGCCCCCACGCCGCACGGAGATCGCGCGAAGGTCGTCCACGCCATGCGTGTGATCCGCGTGATCGTGCGTAAAGAGCACCGCATCCACATTCGCCACGCCGCTCCCGACGAGCTGGAGCCGGAGTTCGGGCGGCGCGTCGATGAGCAACGTGGTGCCGGCTCCCTCGATCACGGCGCCTACACGCATCCGTTTATCGCGCGGGTCGCCCGAGTGACACACGGCGCACGCGCAGCCAATCTGCGGAACGCCAAAACTCGTGCCGGTTCCGAGAAAGGTGAGCTTCACACGACTTCGATCTTGAGCTGATTGGTGCTCCCCGGCACATCAAACGGAACGCCCGCGGTCACCACCAGACGGTCGCCCGCATGCGCGAGTCCACGCTCGACGATCAGCTGCTTGGCCAGCGCCGCCATCGCTTCGTATGTCGTGCAGTGCGGCACGAGCACTGGCACCACGCCCCACACCAGCGCCAGTTGCCGGTAAGTGCGCGCCTGATCGGTGAGCACCACAATCGGCACCGTGGGGCGGCGTGCGGCCACAATGCGAGCACTGAAGCCGCTCTTGGTGAACACGACCACCGTGGAAGCCCCAATCAACCGCACCGCCGTGACCGACGCCGAGGCGATGGTTTCCTCGGTACTCGCCGTTCCTGCTTCGAGGCGGTCGAGCCCCACACCGCGCGTCACCGGCAATGTCTCGGCGGCGCTGATGATGCGGTGCATGGCCTGCACCGCCAGCACCGGCCACGCGCCGGCGGCGGTTTCGGCGGAGAGCATCACGGCATCGGTGCCGTCGAGCACCGCGTTCGCCACGTCGTTGGCTTCCGCGCGCGTGGGGCGCGGGTTCTCAATCATCGACTCCAACATCTGCGTGGCGGTAATCACCGGCCGGCCGTAGCGGTTGGCCAGACCAATAATGCGCTTCTGCGCGAGCGGCACCGCTTCGTACGGGAGTTCCACGCCGAGATCACCACGCGCGACCATCACCGCGTCGGAGGCTTCGAGAATTTCCTCGAGCCGTTCGAGGGCGCTGTCTTTTTCGATTTTTGCCACGACGAGCATCGTCTTGGGCAGACGGGCGCGGAGCGCGGTGATGTCCTCCGCGCGCCGCACAAAACTCAGCGCGAGGTAATCGAGATCCTGCTCCACCGCAAAGGCAATGTCGACAATGTCTTTTTCCGTGAGCGAGGGCGCCGACACATCAATACCGGGAAGATTCATCCCCTTGTGCGACTTCATCTGTCCGCCGTGCTCCGTGCGCACGCGCACACGAGCGCCGTCCACAGCGGTCACGACGAACTCGAGCAATCCGTCGTTCACCAGAATGCGCCCACCGACCTGCACATCCTGCGCGATATGATCGTAGGTCACCGGAATCTCACCGGCCGCGGCCAGCGATTCGTAGACGAAGGTGTGCTCCGATCCGTCGGCAATCTCCAGCGGCGCCGGCAGGTCGCCGATGCGAATGCGCGGACCCTGCAGGTCACCCAGAATCGCAACGGGGCGGCCCGCTTCATCGGCGAGCGAACGGACCAGCGCGATGGTCGCGGCATGCTGCGCGTGCGTGCCATGCGAGAAGTTGATGCGCGCCACATTCAACCCCGCGGCAATCAACGCCCGCAAGACCTCGGGCGACGACGACGCCGGCCCGAGCGTCGCGACAATCTTTGTTTTGAGATCGGTCACGCGCGCACCGAACGCCCCAGCGCCTTGGCCTTGCCTTCGAGCCCAGCGATGAGCGTGTCAAAACTCTTCTGAAATGAGGCGAGCCCTTCGGTCAGCAACTGATCGGTGACCGCGTTGAGATCGATCCCCAGCGCCGCAATGGCCGCCAACTGCGCGCGCGCCTCGGCCACATGGACGTCCACCGTGCGCGCGACCTTGCCGTGGTCACGAAATGCGTCGAGCGTGGCCGGCGGTAGCGTGTTCACGGTATCGGCGCCGATCAACGTCTCGACGTACTTCACGTCGGAGTATGCCGGGTTCTTGGTGCCCGTGCTCGCCCAGAGCGGGCGCTGCACCCGCGCGCCCTTGGCCGCGAGCGCGTCCCAACGCGGCCCAGCAAACCGCTCGCGGAACAGCGCGTAGGCCAACTTCGCATTGGCAATCGCGGCCGTGCCGAGCAACGCGGTGGCTGCGGGCGACCCCAGCTGTCCGAGGCGCTTGTCGATTTCGTTGTCCACGCGGCTCACAAAGAAACTCGCCACGCTCGCAATCGACGACACATCACCACCCGCCGCGACGCGGTCTTCGAGTCCGCCAAGGTAGGCCTCGATCACACGGGCGTGGGCGTCCACGGCGAAGAGCAGCGTGACGTTCACATTGATGCCATCGGCAATCAGGCGACGGAGGGCAATGCATCCCTCCGGCGTGCCCGGCACTTTGATCATGACGTTCGGCCGGGCGACGTTCGCCCAGAGGCGATGCGCTTCGGCGACCGTCGCCGCTGCATCATGTGCCGACGCCGGACTCACTTCAATCGAGACGTAGCCGTCGCCGCCCGACGTGGCGTCGTACACGCCGCGAAAAATGTCGCAGGCGTTGCGCACATCATCTGTTTCGACGAGTTCAAAGAGCTCCCACGCCGTGGCACCCGCCGGCGCACTGGTGAGCTGCGCGTCGTACGCGGTGCCCTGCGCGAGCGCCTTCTCAAAAATCGTCGGGTTCGACGTCATGCCCGTGAGCGACTCCTCGCGAATGCGACGGACGAGCTCGCCGTTGTGCAGCATGGTGCGATCGATGTAGTCGAGCCAAGCGGACTGACCGGCGGCGAGCAGCGCATGCAATGGAGTGGGCATCGGCGGAGAATGGCGGGAGTGGCACGGCAGGGTGAGCCAACCAGGGAAAGATAACAAAACGGGCGGCGGATTCGCTCCGCCGCCCGCCCGAGGCGCCCCCACCGGCGCGTCACATGGTTCGCCCTGTTACTTGGCCTTGACCTTCACGCCATATCCGGCTTTGTCCCAGTGCAGCATGAGCAGGTCGCCCTGGAAAAACACATGAAACCGCTCCTCCAGCTCGGCGAGCCCGCTGTGGTGCGCCAGCGGAATGCGGGCGAGGTCCTGTGACGGATCGTACCCCGTGCCCCAAAGCGGCGTGCCGCGCTCGTCCACGGTCTTTTTGCTGATCACGAGGAGCGACGTTCCCTTGGTGGGGAGGAGCCATACCGTGTAGGCACCCGCCGGCACGGTGGTGCCGCCAATGTCGATATCCTTATCGGTTTTGAGCTGTGCGGCCGCGTTGGCACCAAAGCGCCACACCGTATCGAACGGCACGAGTGCACCCCAAATCTCGCGCCCGCGCTTCGCCGGGCGGCCGTAGTCGAGCGTCACCGTCGCGCCGCCGAGCGTGGCGCGCGCGGTGTCGCGCGTGGACGCCACGCCCACGCCCTGCCCCGCCGCATCGCGCGCCGCCCAACCCTTGGCGAGCGCGTCGGCGTCGATGTCACCCGCCGCCACGCCAATGAGTTTCTGCGTGGTGAGCGAGCCATCGCCGCGCACAATGCGTCCGTTCTTATCGAGCTTGTATCCCGTGCGGAATCCTTGCTGCACCACTTCCACCGAATCCGCGCTCACCAGTACAAGATCGACGGTGCTCGGATTGTCCTGCGCCGAGGTGGCGGAGATAAGCTTGTAACTCGTGGCACCTGCCGCGCGGGCGGCCGCGATACCCATTTCGACCATCAGGTACGAGCCGCCGATACTCGGGAGCGTTCCCTTGGGCACGGCGTGATGGCGCGACACCGGCTGGCCATTTGCCGTCCACGACCGTGTGACACTATCCGACGCGAAGACGATGCGAATCCCCGTCGCCTGCACCCCCTGCGGCGAGTTCGGCGCGGGCGTGCCGTCGCCCCGATACGAGCCTTGCTCGTAGCTCGCCACGGTGCCGTCTGCATTCAGCGTGATGGCGTACTTGAGCACGGACGTACTCGGGAGATGACTGACCACGGTGCCGTCGATCGTATTGCCCGTGCGGACAATCTTCTCGATACGCGACGTGTCGGCGCCCAGGCGCACTACAAACGCACGGGATTGCGCATGGACAGCGGTCGGCACGACGCTCAAGGCCAGGGCCACCAGCGCGGGCATCGCGAGCGAGCGCACGCGGTTCAAGCGGAGGACATGCACCATCGAAACTCCTGCGAGTGGGGGGACGGCGTACGATCACTACGGAAGGGTACGCGCCATGAGGGTGTCGAGTTCCATCTCGCCACCAAAGAGAAACTCAATTCGGCCAGCCCGCGCGAAGCCCGCCTTTTCGTAAAAACGAATCGCGCGCGCATTGTCGCGCCACACACTGAGCCAGACGGCGTCGTGCCCGTTGGCCGTCGCGCGCGCGAGGGCGGTGTTCATCAGACGCATGGCCAGCCCAGCGCCGTGATGCGCCTCGCCCACATAGAAGCGCTCGACCTCCACGGGACGAGCGCCCACCACTTCGGGCGGCGTGTCGCTGCGGTGCATCACCACAAATCCTGCCATCGCGCCGTCGTCGGTGTAGACGCCGATCGACGTCCGACGCGCATCCAGCAGTTCCTGCCGCTGCGCGGCCTCACTGAAGGCGGCGCCGACGTGCCGATCGAGCCGAGCCGCCGGATAGTGCGGGCCGTAGGTGGCCACAAAAATGTCGCGGGCAAAGCGCGAATACACCGCCGCCTCGTCCGGGCCAATGTCCCGAAATTGGAATGCCTCTGTCATTGCGCCGAAAGGTAGTGCGATCGCGCCCGCGGTTCCTCCCCCCCAGCCACCACATCGGAACGCGCCACGCGGATGTCGATGTCGATGTCGATGTCGATGTCGATGTCGATGTCGATGTCGATGTCGATGTCAATGTGAGACGCGGGCGATACCTTTCAGAGGCACCGCCCGTTCTTCCCACGCCAAACTCCCGGCTACGCTATGACCCCGCGCTTTGCTTCGGTCATTCTGGATGTGGACTCGACCCTCTCGGGCATTGAAGGGATCGACTGGCTGGCCGCGCACCGGAGCGAGGCGCTGCGAGTGCGCGTGACCCAACTCACCGACGACGCGATGTCGGGCCGCGTGACACTCGACAGCGTCTACCGCGAGCGACTCGATGCCGTGGCGCCGACGCTCGCGGAATGCCAGACACTGGGGCTCGCGTACCGCATGAAGGTGGCAGCTGGCGCCGCCGATACCGTGCGCGCCTTCCTCGACGCCGGCGTGCGTGTGGCGGTGGTGAGCGGCGGCCTGTATGAAGCGATTCTCCCGCTCGCCGAATCGCTGGGCATTGACGAGGCCGACGTGCACGCCGTGCGCACCTTTCACGACGAGCGCGGCTACTACGACGGCTACGACCTTCGGACGGCGCTGGCCACGGAAAGCGGAAAGGTGACGATGGCGCAACTCATTGCCCTCCCGCGACCCCTGCTCGCCGTGGGCGACGGTAGCACCGATCTCGCCATGCGCACGGCGGGCGAAGCCGATGCCTTTGCCGCCTTCACCGGATTTATTACGCGTGACGCCGTCGTGGCGGGCGCCGATCACGTCGTGTCATCATTCGCCGAACTGCGCGCCCTCGTTCTCGGCGACGCTAGCTGAAGCGGACCGGCGCAATCGTGGCGAGGTGCGCCCGAGCGCCGAGCAACAGTGACGCCACCGTCTCCTGACGGAAGGTGAAGATCCGTCGCAACTGCCGCCGCACAAGCGGATGCACCACGGCTGACAGCGGCCAAAGCGGCAACGCGTAGCGGACCGTGTCATCAATCCGCACGCCGCCTGGAACCTCGGTCAACCGATGCGTGTGTACCCACTGCGCATACGGTCCCTTCAACTGCTCGTCCACAAACACGTCCGGCGGCTCCCACGCCGCAATGCGCGTACGCCAGCGCATCGGCACGCCGTGCAGCCGAATCGTGTAGTCAATCAGCGTGCCCTCGGCCATCGGCACCGGGGTCGGCGAGTCGATACGGAACGAAAGTTCAGGCGGCGTGACGCGACCGAGATTCTCGGCATTTGCAAAGAAGTCAAAGACTTCAGCGCGACCGAGCGGGACGGTAATAGATGTGGACAAGATGCTTTCCATAATCTTGACAATATCTGCCGGGATTCCATTTGTCCAGCTTTCCCATTGCCAAATATTTGGACAATATGTACATTTTCCGGACGCTCCGCCCCCCAATTGGAGACTACTTATGATTTCGGAACTCCCCAGCACCGACACACTGCATCCAGTTCGTGCCGTGGTGGACCGTACCGGATTGAGTCCTGATCTCCTGCGCGCGTGGGAGCGCCGCTACAACGCGGTGACTCCGTCGCGGTCATCGGGGCGGCAGCGACTCTACTCCGGTGCCGACATCACCCGGCTCAATCTGTTGCGGAAGGCTGTGGACGCCGGATGGCCGATCAGCCACGTCTCGCCCTACACCACCCAAGCGCTGCAGGCGCTCGTTGAAAAAGAAACAAGAACGCTGAAGATGGCGAGCGACTTGAGCAACACCGCCCTCTCAACGTCATCGGGCGACTCCGTACTCGCGGTCGCGCTCCAGGCGGTCGAAAACTACGATGCCCGCGCGCTC